>NZ_JBFDVL010000003.1:0-344425 GCF_041008415.1 Staphylococcus cohnii species complex 1663 | reverse complement strand
AAATGATTAGCTCTTTTTTTATGAGAAATTTTACAAATTAATTTTAATCGTACGCTTGTTTGAATATTATTAATTTTTAGGATTGTGAATATTATTATAAATCAAATCACCAATATATTGAGAAACATGGCCATTTTCGATTGAACAAAATTTATTATGAAAACTGTTTATTTTATCGCTGTATTGTTGTGCATAATATGCAAAGTGATTTAAGCCTTCAATCACTTCATCAGTGTTTGTGAAAATAGGACCTGGTAATTCATGGAAATAATCAATATAAAATCCACGTAATTTTTCTTTGTATTTTTCTATATCATAAGCATAGAAAAATTGAGGGCGTTTCAAAACACCATAATCAAACATCACGGAAGAATAATCCGTGATTAAACCATCGCTAATTAAGTAAAGCTCAGAAATATCACTATAATCGGAAACATCAACGATAAAGTCTTCATAATCGCTCAAATCAAGTTTATTTGCAATTAGATAGTGCATGCGTAATAAGATAATATATTGATCACTAATATTTGCACGGAGTTTAGTTAAATCTAGTTGTACAGTTTGTTGATAATTACCTGCTTCATTGTATTCATCATCTCGCCATGTTGGTGCATATAAAACAACTTTTTTATCAAGAGGTATATTTAAGTTTGCTTTAATTTCATTTATATATGGTTGGTTCTGAGCATGATTGACTAAAATATCATTTCTAGGATAACCGATTTCTAAAATGTTTTCTCTTTGCATCCAAAATGCTGATTGAAAAATAGCGGTAGAATAGGCATTGGGTGATATTAAGTAATCCCAGCGGCGAGTTGCGTTATAAAATGATTTTTTATAAGATGCAGTAGTTGTATTGGGCATTCGTACTACTTTCATATCATTTGCTAATTTTTTAAGTGGGGTACCATGCCAAGTTTGAATATATAATTGATTATTCTTTTTGTTGATGTGCACTGGTATCCTAGCGTTTGTAACCCAAACATGTGCTTTTCGATAAATGTCGAAATAGGATTTACTGTTTTTAGCAATTAAATTTAATTCTTGAGGGAAATTTACTTTATTTTGTGTATCATAAATCCAATAATATTTGAGATTAGGGTATTTATGTTGCATGTATTCATAAATGTACTTTGGGCTATCATTATAATTTTTTCCGCTAAAAGATTCAAATACTATCATTTCATTGTCGACATCTTTCTTTTTATTGAATAAAAGATATTTAGAAAGGTTTTTATTTGGTTTGTTTAGCAAGATATTTTTTAAATATCTTGTACGTAATCTCCACTTATTAAAAGAAAGTGCCAATCGATAATTTGTATGTTGTAATAATAATAATTCGACTTTAAATAGAAACTTGGTTTCGCGTTGTATAGCTGGCATTAGTAATGGAATTAATTTAGTTAATGATTTATGACCGATCCGATATTTCTTTTCAATATCAGGGTCGCTGGGTTCAAACCAAAGTTTGATAGCTTTTAATATACTTTTAAGTACATATTGTTTTAATACTGGGTCTTCGATGCGAGCAAGTGCATCGTGAGATGCTTTAACAAAATCTTTAAATAAATATTCAAAAGATTGTTCTCGTAGTTTATTTGTATTCAATGGATCATAAATTTCCCCACAAATATAGAAAGGGATTCCTTTAATATCAACGTAAGTTTTTGCATATTTCAGATAGTCGATGATAAACGACCAATCTGAATAAACATTCAAAGATTCATTAAACTTTAGTTTTTTTTGAAGCACAATACGTGTATTAAAAATAATGTTAACAATAGCATATTGTGCTAAGATATTACTTTCATTTTCTCGTGTTTTTTTATAATTAACCTGCAAAGTATCGTCAGTATATGCAGTTGGTATGTTCAAAATAAAATCTGTAATAGGAGCAATAAGGGTATCACAGTTTTTTAAATATTTAAGATATATTTCAACTGTATAAGGTGCAAGAAAATCATCGGCATCAACAAATAAAAAATGAGTCGTTTTAACATGAGCAATGGCTTCATTTCTTGCATGACTATGGCCTTGATTTGTATTGAACTTAATGTACTTTACATTTATATTATCATTATCGATTTGCATAAATAATCGCTTTTCTGAAGTATCGGTAGAACCATCATTTACTAATATTAAGTTAAAATTTTTATCTGTTTGATTTAATAATGAAGCGATACATTGCTCAATGTGATCTTCATTATTAAAAAAAGGGACTATTATAGACAATGTATTGGTCATATTTAGGTAACACCTCTTGGACATAGTATTAGATATAAATACAGGAGTGAGTTAAGAAATCAAATAGAGATTACTTGATTTCAAATACTCACTCCTAACATTGATATTAATCATTGGATTTTTGACATCTTTTATATAATAAACAAATAGTAATACATATAGATAGAGGGTATTTTATTTGTTTACGTGAAATATACTGCATTTTTAATAATAATTACGTGCATTAGTTAAAAGAAACGTTCTACTATACTTTGAGCTGCAGTTCCATTCTCATATGAACAAAATCTTTCGTGAAATTGCTCGTATTTCATTTTGTATTCTTGTTGAATTTGTTCAATATTTTTAATTGCGTGTATTAATGTTTCATTTGTTTTAATAAGCGGACCTGGTGCTTCATTTTCAAAGTCAAAATAAAATCCACGCAAACTGTTTTTATAGTGTTCTAAATCGTAAGTGAAAAATAGCATAGGTTTTCTAGTATTAGCAAAATCAAACATTACAGAAGAGTAATCCGTGATACAAATGTCCGTAATTAAGAATAAATCACTGATATCGTTATATTTACTGCCGTTAATTACAAAATTGTCTAAGCTACTATCTAATTTTAATGCATTACTAATAATTATATGTGGCCTTAGAATTAAAATATAGTCTTCACTAAGTTGTTCTTGCATCTTTTGTAAATCAATTTGTAAGTTGATGATATGCTTTTTAGCTTTATTAATTTCATCATCACGGAAAGTTGGTGCGTATAGGATGATTTTACGATCATCTTGAATACCCAAACGTTGTTTGATTTTTTCTTTTTTATTATTAATATAAGCTACATCGTTATTGTAGAATATATCATTGCGTGGATAGCCAACTTCTAATATATCTTTATGAAATTCAAAGGCTGATCTAAAACATTCAGATGCATATGGACTTGGTGAAACGAGATAATCCCAATATTGAATTGCTCCGTTAACACGTTTTTTATAGTTCGCATCTCTACCCTCAAAGCTTTCAACATCATTTAGCATTTTTTTCAAAGGCGTACCATGCCATGTCTGAATGTAGATTGTATCCTTAGGTTTTGAAATATAATGTGGGAAGTTTTGGTTATTTATCCAATATTTTGCACGTGATAAATAATGGTAATACTCCGGTGACAATCGTTTTACTGTTATGACGTTAGGATCATTAAAAGGGAATTGTTGATTACTTACCCATACAATTTGGTAATGGTCAGTATATGCTTTTAATTTGTCATAGATAACTTTTGGACTGTCACTGACAGCTTTGCCTACATTACTTTCAAATACAACTAAATCTTTTTTGACTGGTACAAGCTTAGAAATAGCGGAGTTATATTTATCCATTACATTAAAGTATTGTTTACTTTTTCTAAAACGTTTGAATAAATGTTGTGACAATATATCATATTTAAATTTGCTTTTTAATTGGTTAGTTGTTTTGTGATTTAAGACTGCTTCGAAAATTCTTTCGCTATTGTGTTGATCATGATATTTAACGAAACGATTTGCTTTTATTTCGACTGCTTTATCGATTTGATAATCATTGCTAATCGTTTTATTTAGCAATGATTCTAAATCATGTTGATTATTAACAATTGTACCAGGTAATTCATTTTCTATATCAAGGTGTGAAGGTTCATTACCTAAAAATGCGTGTTTATCAAATTGATAATAAATCACAGGTTTGTTTAAAAAGCTGAAATCAAAT
This sequence comes from Staphylococcus cohnii species complex 1663, assembly GCF_041008415.1. Classification (NCBI taxonomy): domain Bacteria; kingdom Bacillati; phylum Bacillota; class Bacilli; order Caryophanales; family Staphylococcaceae; genus Staphylococcus; species Staphylococcus cohnii species complex 1663. The sequence goes on along the minus strand of NZ_JBFDVL010000003.1, from coordinate 340,456 downwards.
GCAACACTTGAATAGTCAGTAATCATTAATTTACTTTCTTGGATTAGTTTCTGTACGTTAACATCACCTTGTTTAATACTTGTAATATAATTTGGCACATTAAATAATTCAATGAAAGGCTGCATATTAGGATGTAAACAGAAAATGACTTCATTGCCTTTGTTAGCAATAGACTTAATACTAGGACTATTCAATAATTGGTTGATATTTTCTAGATATTCAGAATCCTCTAGTCGCTCCCAATTGATTAACCAGTCTCTCCATGTTGGAATAATTAAAATTTGGTCTTTGGTATTAACTTTCGGATTAAAAAGTTCGTCAAATCGTGCTAAGCCTGTCACTACAACTTGTTTACTATCAAACTTCAAATCTCTTACTACGATTTCTTTCTCTCTTTCAGAACTTGCAATAAAAAGGTCAACATTGAAATCTTTCAGTTGATTGCCATTAATATTTGATAAATTTTTAACCCCTAAGACACCATGTTGTAAAAAGACTCTAGTTGCTTTAATCTTTTTTGTGTAAATGGCGCTATTAGTAGGGAATATTAATTCGGGATGATGTGTTGTACAAATATAATCAGCATGTAACATAATGTTGAAATGCTCTGGCGATTTATAGTAAATAACATTACCAAAAGGAAGCACATTTTTAGCTTCGATAGAGTCTTTTTCAATTATGTAAAAGACAGGTAATTCAGGATGGTATGTACGCATATATTTAAAGAAGTGATAACCATTATCTTGAGCTTTATACGATTTTTCACCAATTACCCAAACCTTTTGATTTTGCTTTTTGAAGGGTAATTTCATATTTGGCATTTTTAAATTTTGTATATAAGTTAAATAACTATCGATTGTATATCTATTGACTCTAAATGAAAGGTTGCGACCTTTCATAGTTAAATAAGGCGTAATAGAGATGATTTCATTTTCGAATTCAGTAATGATTTCCCCTTTAAGAAAGCGCTCTGCTAATATTCTAGGATTTCCCAACTTAACTTCAATAGGTAATTTTGATTCTTGAATGTCAATTTCTAAGTAGATATCAATGATATCACCGTTTTCAAATGGATATTTCATGAAATCAATGAGTTCATGATAAATATCTAATGAAAAATTTATGTAAGTTGTCTGTTTTCTTTTAGTAATTGATTTTGCTGGGAATGTAATCATTTTTTTTCGAGTCGTAAATCGTGTGCCTAATACCAGAGCTATGTTTTCAAAGGTTGAATTAATGATTGAACATTGTCCCTCGATTTTAGCTTCATGATTATTAAATCTAAATGAGTCAATATGTCTTCTAGAAAAATAATTTTTTGAAGGTGTATATTGAGTCATTGAAAAGTGTAGGAAACCATTTTTAGTAATATAAGGATGGATAGAATAGTCACCATCTGTTACTTCTGATAAATTGCAAACAGTTGAATTTGCGTTATTAACTTTCAGGTTTTTTTGCGTCGTTAGAATTACATCAGATTCTTCAACGACCAAATATAATTTATTCGTCTCTTGTTGTTTAAAAACAGAAATTACTTCATTTAAATCAATCTTAAAGTTAGCTGTATCATCTATAGGTTCATAACAAAGTGAGTTATATTCGTTTTTAATATATAATTTGTCAATTGATCTATTTGTTTCATTAAAAGAAATATTAAGGTTTGACCCTTCTTGTATTATATTTTGCAACAAACTTCCTCCCCAAAATAAATATTTGGAAAACAACGATGATATTGACTTAGTAGTTTCACATGCTACTTCCGCTGCAAGTGATAGTAAGTGGGTGCAAGATCAAATGGTAAATCAACTCAATATTGTAAAAAATGATTATGGTATTGACGTTTTAGCAATTAGAGATATACCAACATATAATTTTAACGTTGCTGAGGAATTTGATAAGTATGGTGAGAAAAAAATAATTAATAAAATGAATAATTATCATAGTCAACAAGATCAATCGTATTGGAAGAAGTTTATACAAAACAATAATAATATGTATACATTTGACCCAACTGAATATTTCAAAGAAGATAACCAATATAAACCGGTTATTGGTAATGTTGCAATTTATAGAGATATGGATCATATGACAAATACTTATTCAGAATCGTTTGGGGATATGCTGGCAGAAAAATTGAAATATGCAATCGAAAATAAAGATGACAATAAAGATAAAAACTTAAATGAAATATAGCGATTAGTATTTCTTTTTTAGTTCAATAAGTATGATTATGTTGTTTAATATAAGTAATGGGAAAGGGGAATTATTTATGAAGTTTGTAAAAGGAATTATTGGTTTCATTTGTATTAATTTATCGATTTTGGGAGTAATAAACATTTTAAAGCGGTATAAAAAAGATTCTATTACAGTAGATGAGGATACATCAGACAAAGCATATGCATTGATTATTAACAATATTGACTAAATCATTCAATAATAACTGAGAGTGAATAGATATGAATATTTGATTATCAAAGAATAACTAATAAATTGATGTTACTAACAAATTAGGGGAAGTAATTGAAATAAATACAAAAAGTATTTATTTTGAATACTTGCCCTTTTTTTAATCATTTACTTAATAAAAAGATTTAGAAATATAGCTTTATATGCTTAAAATTGGGATAATTCACCACGAATTGTGCCATTTTTTGTATTTTAAGGAAAACAAGATTCAAAATGACTCAATTTGAATTAAAAATTTGGGATGTTTATGGCATTGGGAACCAAATGTTTTCATTATATTATTTTACACCCTAAATGTTAATATATTTTGTATAAAAGTTAACAAAGGGGTGTTGTATTTGGAAATTTTAGAAAAAATAGAAAATCACGCTAAGAAACAACCGCATCAAGTTGCTTTGCGCTTTGATGAACAAGCATTAACATATGATGAATTAATTAAAGAATTAAATAACAAAAGTAACTTATTTTCTAATATACCCAAACATAGCATTGTAGGATTGGTCACACGACATCCGCAGAAGGCAATGATTATTTATTTAGCATTGTTAAAAAGTGAGTGTGTACCATGTATTTTTGATGATAGATGGTCGAGCGCGCAAACCTTCAATTTAGTCGAAAAATACGGTGTTCAATATCTTATGGAAGAAGAGGATTTAAGTATACATAATGTGACCCAAAAAGATAATTTCAAGGACGATGACGATTTGTTACATATCGCTTTTACATCTGGAACGACAGGCTTACCTAAAGCATATTATAGGGGAGCGTTATCTTGGATTAAGTCTTTTTCCAAAAATGATCAATTATTTGACAGAATGATAAATACAGTTGTTGCTCCGGGTCCGTTGTCGCATTCTTTATCGTTATATGCATGTATTTATGCATTATATACAGGTAGAACATTTATTGGACAGCGATATTTTGAAGCCAAGCGTTTAATGCAGACAATCCAACACCAAAAAGTAAACACAGCGTGTTTTATGGTGCCAACAATGATACAAGCTTGCGTTGCAACTCAAATTTTAATAGAAGGAAAACATTATATTTTAAGTACTGGGGATAAACTTGGCTTACATATTCGTCAACGTATTCAACAATGTTTCCCTAAAAGTGATCTAATTGAGTTCTTTGGGACATCAGAAGCTAGCTTTATTAGTTATAACTTCAATAATAGTGCACCACCAGAATCTGTTGGCAAATTGTTTCACAACGTGCACGTGAATATTGAACAGCCTGACGTATCAGGTATAGGCCTACTAAAGATAAGAAGTGATATGTCATTTGGTGGTTATGCTGATGAAGATGTCAGCGATGATAGTTGGATTGAAACAGGAGATTTTGCATCATGTGACGCGCATGCACATTTATTTTTACATGGTAGAAAGCATGATCGTATGATTATTGGTGGACGTAATGTTTATCCGTTTGAAATTGAACAGCATGCAAAATCCATTAATTTATTCAAAGAAGTAGTTGTTATCAGTGAAAAACATTCTAAATTTGGAGAAATTGCCGTATTACTATATACCGGTGATCATACAGTTCGTTATAACGATTTTAGAAAAATTATGAAACATCATGTAGCGCGTTACCAAATACCATCGAAACTAGTTAAAGTAAAGCAAATGGTCTATACCTCAAGTGGAAAGATTGCGCGCGAACGTATGAAACAATGCTATTTAAAAGGAGAATTATAAATGAATGAAGCGGTAATTATAGCAGCGAAACGTACAGCATTTGGGAAATATGGTGGGAAATTGAGACATTTAGAACCTGAATTATTATTAAAGCCACTATTCAATTATTTGAAAAATAACTTCCCTGCAATTGTTAATAATATAGATGACGTGATTTTAGGTAATGTTATCGGAAATGGAGGTAATATTGCGCGAAAGGCACTTTTAGAAGCTGGATTAAATCAACAAGTGCCAGGTGTGACGGTTGATCGCCAATGTGGTTCGGGATTAGAGGCTGTAAATCAAGCCTGTCGCATGATACAAGCAGGTGCAGGGTCAATATACATTGCAGGTGGCGTGGAAAGTACAAGCAGAGCACCCTGGAAGATTAAGCGTCCACAATCTGTATATGACACACATTTACCAGAATTTTATGAAAGAGCATCATTTGCACCTCAAGGCCAAGATCCATCTATGATACAAGCAGCTGAAAATGTTGCAGAAAGATATGGTATATCAAGATTTGAACAAGATGAATTCGCATGGCACAGTCATCAAAAAACGCTTGATGCATATAACCATCGTAAGATTACTCAAGAGATAACGCCACTGATGATTAAAGGAGAAACATTTCAACAAGATGAAAGTATTAAACCTAAATTAACGCAACAAACGCTAAATCGATTAAAGCCATTATTACCAAACGGGAGCATTACTGCTGGCAATTGTTGTATGAAAAATGACGGTGCCGTACTACTACTTGTCATGGAAAAAACATTTGCTAAAGCATATGGCATACACAGTGGATTATCATTCATTGACCAAGTAACTATAGGTGTAGACCCAAATATACTTGGTATTGGTCCTGTGCCTGCTATAGAAAAACTATTAGCAAAACAGCAATTGTATTTAAATGATATCGATGCTATAGAATTAAATGAAGCTTTTGCATCACAAGTGTTAGCAAGCCAACAAGCTTTAAACGTACCAGCTGAAAAATTAAATATTTATGGTGGCGCGATAGCTACTGGACATCCTTATGGCGCAAGTGGTGCTGCACTTGTTACACGGCTATTCTATATGGAACATAAACATAGGACAATTGCAACTATGGGTATTGGAGGAGGTATGGGCAATGCAACATTATTTGAAAGATGGTCATGAACAACGAGAAATGATATTCCCAAAAAAAGATGTAGAAGCTTATAATCAATTGTTTGCACAAACGAATAGCGTTGATGTTTCGCCACTTTATTGTGCAAGCCTGTGGCCCGAATTTGAATTGTTCAAACCGTTTATTTCTAGTAAGTTACTATTAAAATCAACAGAAATTGAACAATATCATCCCTTAGCAATTGATGTCATATATCAAGTGCAATTAACATTAATCGAACAAAAAAGGATTCGTCAATTTATCAAATATAGCTTTGAAATGAAAATAAATAAAAATCTGACTAAATGTATATATATTAAGCAAACGTTTTTAGAGAAGGTGAAAAATGATACAGATATTACCTAACGATGTAGAACGATATTTGAGACTTGTCAAAGATGAGAATCCTTTGCATCAACATATTGTACCAGGACAAATGATTGTGCAAATTGCATTGATATACAATGAATTGAATTGGAAAAATTATAAAATTAATTATGTTGAACCAGTTGATACATATGAATTTCTTCATTTTGATTTTGAAAGCAATAATAAATTAATCGTGAAAAATAATTATGATAAAGTTAAAGTTACTATTTTGAAAAATAAATAAGTAATCATTGAAAATTGTCCTTAACTAGATAACAAACTTAAAAATAAAATGAATTTTTCCATATTTAAAAACAACTACAATTTTTGTATAAAAATTAAAAAATAGAATTTAAAAAATTTGAAACAGTTTGACATACACTCCGAACTCAGTATAATAAGTAAACATGTTAAGGGAGTGACTTAAATCGTGGATTATGAACAAGATTTTGATAAAAGTAATATTAATAAGGTGAATCCTAGAACTGCGAAAAAAACTGTATTTGCAACCGGTATTGGTAATGCGATGGAATGGTTCGATTTCGGGTTATATTCTTACCTAGCAGTTATATTGGGGCAAAACTTTTTTAGTTCGGTAGAAAATGACCAGTTAAAAACGATATTTACATTTGCCACATTTGCAATTGCATTTTTATTAAGACCAGTAGGTGGCATTATTTTTGGTATTATTGGTGATAAATTTGGTAGGAAAGTCGTTTTAACGACAACCATTATCATGATGGCATTTTCAACTTTGTTAATTGGTTTATTACCTACATATGATCAAATAGGTGTATGGGCGCCAATTTTACTATTATTAGGTAGAGTGCTTCAAGGGTTTTCAACTGGTGGAGAGTATGCAGGTGCGATGGTTTATGTTGCTGAATCCTCACCAGATAAATCTAGAAATGGTCTAGGTTCAGGTTTGGAAATTGGTACATTATCAGGTTATATCGCCGCATCAGTAATCAGTGGCTTACTATTTTTCTTTTTAAATGAGGAACAAATGGCTACATGGGGATGGAGAATACCATTTATTTTGGGTCTGTTTTTAGGTATATTTGGTTTTTATTTAAGAAGAAAATTAGAGGAATCTCCAGTATTTGAAAATGAAATAGCTACACAACCTAAACGAGATAACATCGGATTTTTCACAATTGTTCGATATTACTACAAAGATATTATTGTATGTTTTGTAGCTGTAGCATTCTTTAATTGTACTAATTATATGGTAACTTCATATATGCCATCTTATTTACAACAAATAATTAAATTAGATAGCACAACGGTTTCTGTACTTATCACGGTTGTCATGGCAGTAATGATTCCATTGGCATTAATGTTTGGTAGAGTTGCAGATCGCATCGGAGAGAAAAAAGTCTTTTTAATCGGGCTATGTGGCACAGCTATCTTTAGTACTTTGGCATTTGCGTTATTCCAATCAGGTTCGTTGGTTTTAATAATTGTAGGTATATTTACGTTAGGATTTTTCTTGTCTACTTATGAAGCAACGATGCCAGGTTCATTACCAACGATGTTTTATACGCATATCCGTTATCGAACATTGGCGGTAACATTTAATGTGTCAGTATCATTATTTGGTGGAACAACACCGTTAATTGCTTCTTCATTGGTTGCGAAAACAGGAGATCCGCTTTCACCAGCTTATTACTTAGCGGCAATGAGCGTTATAGGGATTATCGTTATTTCATTGTTACATGTCAGCACAGCAGGTAAATCGCTTAAAGGTTCATATCCAAATGTTCAAAGCGATGAAGAATATGATTATTATACGGAAAATCCTGAGAAAGCTTTATGGTGGGCAAACGATAAACGCGTATAAGCCGAATGACATTACAAACGACTATTAAGATAATAGTATGCTAGCTATCGATACTAAAACGGAATAGTAGAAATTTAAAAATAGGTTATTCATTTCCTTTTAGCGTTAGGAAGTGAGTACCTATTTTTTTAGCAAATTTCACTATTATTGCAAGAAAGAATAGATTTCTTGCAATAATCTAGATATTTATATTTTAGTGTATTGCCTCATTTTGGTAGTAGAATAACATAGGATAGCAATGGTTATATCATTTATTTATGTTATGTTTAAAAAGGAAAAGGACATACATAGTTTGGGAGGGAAAATGATGACAGTAGAACAATATTGGGAGAAATTTGTACAATTATTTCCATCTTATAAGGGCAAAACATATGAAGCGTGGTCATTTGGTGTAGATGAGGATACATTAGCAGAATTAGTAAAACAAGGTGAAAAAACGGCTACGACAAGTGGTTACGAAACTTATCAAGTTGATTGTGAACCACTACCTCAAGTGGGAGATGTGAGCGTGATTTTAAATAAAAAAGGGGAACCACAATGTGTGATTGAAACAACACATGTATATCAAACAACTTTTAATGCTGTCTCTGCACATCACGCTTATTTAGAAGGTGAAGGCGATAAGTCACTAGCTTACTGGCGTAAAGCACATATTGATTTCTTTGAACCTTACTATGCATCTCTAGGATTGGCATTTAACGAATCTACTATTGTAGTGTGTGAGGAATTTAAAGTTTTATATAAATAAGTAAAGTGGTACATAAGTTAGGATCGCTTCGAGTGTGCTCTCCAAGCAAACAAAGGGGACAATCTTTGCCTAACTATGTACCACTTAGGGTGAGTGTTTATAAGGGATGTGTTATACCATGTATATATAATGGGACAGTTACATATACATGGCGCATATTTCTAAAGGGGAATTCTTTGTTCTGTTTCTTCTAATTTTAGTCTTGGAACTTACGCTTCTGTTTTTTCATCGATGTATTGAAGTGTAGCTAATAACTTACATTTAAGTTATCAACATCACTTTCAAGTAGAGAGAGTAACGTATATAATTCATTCTTGCTGAAATTTTCATCGCATTTAACAGAAATCGTTTTGAACGTCTTGGTGATAATTTCATAGATAGGGTTACCATTCTCAAAAGATTGTTCGTAGATAATCATGATGTCATACCTCCTTGTCTCTCTACACTTATTATAATAATAGATATGTATGCGAAATACATGAGTCTACAGTATCAACTTTTTATCAGTCGAACGTCGTATAATCATAAAATACTTTATTTTAATTTTTGTTGTATTAATACTATCACTTAAATGTTTATGCTATTAAAAAACAAAAATAATATATTGTGTATTTGGTTTATATTTGCACTTTTTGAAACATTTATGTAACATTGTAATCGAATCGTAATGCGATTCCAAAATTTTAAATGGAGTGATACAGAATGAATAAGATTGCAAAGACTTTTGTAGCTGGAAGCATTGTATTTGGAACTACATTAGGCATAAGCGTTTCTGATGAAGGCGTATCACATAGCGAAGCACAAGCAGCAACAACACCTTATTATCAATATGAAGGAAATGCTGGTAACGACCCTAGCTTTTTATTAAATGAACAATTTAAAAATGGAATCAAATATGGCAAGGTTACTTTTAATGGCGTGAATGTAAGTGCAAGAACAGTAGAGGGTGGCAAGACAACTCAGAAATATGACCAAACTTTCTCAGACTATTCAAAAGATGATAATATAGCAAGTAACGTTAATTTTTCTATAAAAGGGAACTTAACTTATGAGCAAGTCAAAGATGCTTATGGAAAAGATTTAAGTAAGATTAAAACACCAGATAAACAGCCTAAAGGTACAGGTGTATACGCATATCAATCTCAAAATAATGGCCCAACCGTTTTCTTTGAAATGAAAGATGGTCAAGTCAATGAAGTGAATATTGGGTATGGCGGATACGGTGGTTAAATAAAAACATAAATGAGTAAATTAACTTAAAAAGGCGCACGTTCATCATCAGAAATGGACGTGCGCTTAGTTTATATTTGATTAAACTTCTGTAACTACGACATCGATGTGTTCTATACGATTATAGGCACCGTGGTCAACAGGACCGACGAAGTCGTTCATTTTCCAACCGTTTTTAATTGCAGATGCAACAAATGCTTTAGCAGCGATGACGGCTTCTTTTGGAGATTTGCCATTTGCTAAATATGCAGTAGTTGCTGCGGCAAATGTACAACCAGCGCCGTGATTATAACTTTGTTGGAACATATCAGTAGTTAGTTGATAGTAGTTTTCCCCATTATAGTATAAGTCATAAGATTTATCTTGATCTAACGCTTTACCACCTTTAATTATAACGTGTTGTGCACCTTGTTGATGAATGATATCAGCAGCTTTTTTCATATCGTCTATTGATTTTAAAGTGCCGAGGTTTGCAAGTTGACCAGCTTCGAATAAATTCGGTGTTACGACTGTAGCTTTTGGTAACAAATATTCAATCATTGCATCAGTATTGCCAGGATTTAAAACTTCATTTTCTCCTTTGCATACCATAACTGGATCTACTACAAAGTAGTTCGCACCAGATTCAACATATGCTTCGCCGGCACGTTTGATAATTTCTTGTGTCCCTAGCATGCCCGTCTTCACTGCATCTGGACCGATTGATATAGCTGTTTCTAATTGTTTTTCAAAAACATCGAATGGAATTGGCGTAACATCATGAGACCAAGATTCTTTATCCATTGTTACAATTGATGTTAATGCAACAATACCGTATGTTCCTAACTCTTGGAATGTTTTTAAATCTGCTTGCATGCCTGCGCCAGCACTTGTATCTGAACCAGCAATGGTTAAAGTTTTTTTCAATGCCATTAATTTTCACTCCTAAATATGCTTTTATATATATCATACCACGTTTGTCGACTATTCTAAATCATGACGTTTACAATGTAATAAGGTTACAATGATGAATAAATTAGTATATCCTTTTGATTCTATTACTGATACATATTAAAATGAAATAAAATATATTCATTTTAATTGTGTTTATGATAAAGTGAGTACTACTAACCACACGAGCGAGCAAGTAGTGCTTTATGTTACTATATTAATCGAGGTGAGCGATATGGAATGGTCGGATGTTTTTCATAAAATTACTACAGAACATGATTTTACTGAAATGCATAATTTTTTAGAAAATGAATATACGACAAAGATAGTATATCCAGATAGGGAAAATATTTATCAGGCTTTTGATTTAACGCCTTTTGAAAAAGTGAAAGTTGTTATCTTAGGTCAAGATCCTTATCACGGACCAAATCAAGCACATGGTTTAGCATTTTCTGTGCAACCAAATGCTAAATTTCCGCCTTCATTAAGAAACATGTATAAAGAACTTGAAGACGATATCGGTTGTGTAAGAAAGTCACCACATTTACAAGATTGGGCAAGAGAAGGCGTTTTATTATTAAATACTGTTTTGACAGTCCGACAAGGAGAAGCGCATTCTCACAGAGATATAGGGTGGGAAACTTTTACGGATGAAGTCATTAAAACAGTTTCAGAAAATTTGAGTAATGTTGTGTTTATATTGTGGGGTAAGCCTGCACAACAAAAAATAAAACTGATTGACACAGCGAAACATCATATTATTAAATCACCACATCCAAGCCCATTATCTGCATATCGCGGATTTTTCGGTTCAAAACCGTATTCATTAACAAATGCATATTTACAAAAAAATGGTATTGAACCTATAAACTGGTGTGAAAGTGGGTTGTAAAATAAATGGAAAAAGAGAAAATTATTCAACTTATTGAGCAAGAATTAGTTCAAGCAGATGAAGCTAAAAATGATGCAGAATTTGAAAAGCATATCTATGCCATTCATACACTAACGTCACTTGTAAATAGTTCAAATAACAAACATCATTTTAAAGATAATACGTATTCAGTATCTGATTCATTCAAATCATCTCGAAATGTAGAACAAACTGCTGCAAGTAAGAAGCAAGGCATCTCAGCAGAAGAAATTCAAGCAATGGGCGGAAAAGTACCTGCCTCATCGACAAAATTTGCAAATGCTAATACTTCACTAAATGCTAATAAATTGGTAACAGATGATGAAATTGGTAATGGAGATTCAATATTTGATTTTTAATTCAAGAAAGAGAGGTTAATTTTTATGAAATTATTTATTATTCTCGGTGCTTTAAATGCTTTAATGGCTGTTGGTACTGGTGCATTTGGCGCGCATGGTTTGGAAGGTAAGTTATCGGATAAATATTTATCCGTATGGGAAAAAGCAACTACTTATCAAATGTATCACGGCCTTGGTTTACTATTAATTGGAATTATAAGTGGTACAACGTCAATTAATGTGAATTGGGCAGGATGGCTATTATTCTTAGGTATTGTATTTTTCAGTGGTTCGCTATATATTTTAGCATTAACTCAAATTCGTATACTTGGAGCAATTACACCAATTGGAGGTATTTTATTTATTATAGGTTGGTTAATGTTAGTGATTGGTACGATTAAATTATAAATTTATAATTGTTATAGAATTCATCTTAGGGGTATAATACATCCCATGAGGTGAATTTTATTTATGGGAAAAAATGATAGGAAAGTAGATAGAGGAGATTTAAAACAAAACTTGTCTGAGAAATTTGTTTGGGCAATTGCCTATGGTTCATGTATCGGCTGGGGTGCATTTATTTTACCTGGTGATTGGATTGGTCAATCTGGACCTATTCCAGCAGCTATAGGTATTGTCATTGGCGCATTATTAATGATTTTAATTGCGGTAAGCTACGGCGCACTTGTTGAACGCTTCCCAGTTTCTGGTGGGGCTTTTGCGTTTAGCTTTTTAGGTTTTGGTAGATACGTAAGTTTTTTCTCATCTTGGTTTTTAACTTTTGGTTATATTTGTGTAGTAGCCTTAAACGCAACTGCATTCAGTTTATTAATTAAATTTTTATTACCTGATGTTTTAGAAACAGGTAAATTATATACCATCGCAGGATGGGATGTTTATATTACCGAAATATTAATTGCATCATTGTTATTGATTGTATTTATGTTTATTGCGATTAAGGGCACGAGTGTTTCAGGCTCACTACAATTTTATTTCTGTGTGGCAATGGTCATTACAATCTTATTGCTATTTTTCGGCTCGTTCTTTGGTAATAATTTTTCATTGGAAAATTTACAACCATTAGCGAACAAAGAAAAAGGCTGGCTTACATCAATTGTAATGATAGTTGCAGTAGCACCGTGGGCTTATGTAGGTTTTGATAATATCCCACAAACTGCCGAAGAATTTGATTTTTCTCCAAATAAAACGTTTAAACTGATTGTGTATAGTTTGTTAGCAGCAGCATTCACATATGTGTTAATGATTTTATATACAGGCTGGCTAAGTAGCTCAGAAACGAGTTTGAACGGGCAATTATGGTTAACAGGTGCCGTCACGAGTGGTGCATTCGGCTATATAGGTTTAGCAATTTTAGCGATTGCTATTATCATGGGTATTTTTACTGGTTTAAATGGATTTTTAATGAGTTCAAGTCGTCTATTATTCTCAATGGGACGTTCAGGTATTATGCCTTCAGTATTTAGTAAACTGCATAATAAATATAAAACACCATATGTCGCAATCATATTCCTTGTAGCTATCACATTGATTGCACCTTGGTTAGGTCGTACAGCATTGACATGGATCGTTGATATGTCATCTACAGGTGTTTCAATCGCTTACTTTATTACATGTTTATCAGCAGCGCGTTTATTTAGCTATGACAAAACAAGTAACACTTATGGTCCTGTATATAAGACATTTGCGATTATAGGTACAGTAGTATCATTTGTTTTCTTATTACTATTATTAATTCCTGTTTCACCAGCTGGACTATCAATGCCATCTTATATTGCATTATTTGGTTGGTTAATTATAGGATTAATCTTTTTCGTAATTCGTTATCCTAAATTAAAACAAATGGATAATGATAAACTAAGTAAATTGATATTAAATCGTTCTGAAGATGAAGTAGTGAATCTGATTAATGAGAATAAAGTGACGAACCAAACACATAAATAGAAGTTAATCATTGATTATTTATGAAATAAACATATAAATCATTGGAAACGGATTTTCTGAAAAATTTTGAATATGAAACGACTCCTATCAATAGCAGTGGACTTTAAGTTCATATTGATAGGAGTTTTTAAAATCAAATAATGATGTCTAATATAAAAAATCTGAGGACTTTAAAGATCCTCAGATTTTTTATGTTCAATGCTCATATGTGTTTTTTGCTAAATTTTGTGCCAGAAACGATGAGTTTAGATATTTGATCAGCAAATAATAAGCCTAAAGCGATTGCGCCGGCAATTAGCGTTACTTCTAGCATCGTGTTAATAGCTTTACTAAAGTCTAACAAAATAAGATTTTTAGTAGCGTCAAAGGCTAATCCTCCAGGCACCAATGGTATAATACCTGGTACCATAAATAGAATCACTGGTTCTTTTTTATAGCGAGCCATTACATGACTAAGTAAACCCAATGCTAGACTTCCAAAGAAGCTTGAATAAATTGTATGAAGTTCAAGACCATCATAAATCAATGTATAAACCATCCAACCACATGCACCAACAATTCCAACAGCATTATATAAATATTTTGGAACATCAAATATAATACCGAAGAAGAGTGAAGCGGTATAACTAAATATTAAATTTAAAATCCAAAACATAAGCATTGCTCCTAAGAAATAATAAGTATTGTACCGACACCTGCACCAATACCAAAGGCAGTTACTAGGGCTTCTAATGATTTAGTAGTAAACATTAACATGTGCCCGCTAAATAAATCTTGAATTGCATTTGTAATTAAAACACCAGGTACGATTGGCATCACAGCTGATATAATAATTGTTGAAATAGAGCCACCTTGTATGATGGCATTTCCAAACACTGCCACTGCTCCAATAACGAGAGCCCCCATAAATTCTGGAATGAATTTAGTGTGTAAATTTCTATTCAAAAGTTCGACAACTAGATACCCTAAAGCACCTGCAACGAGTGCAGTGAATACATCCACTAAATAACCACCTTGTAAATATAGAAAACTGATTGAGATAATCGCAGCGGCAATAAATTTTAAAAATAAATCATGATTAATGCTCTGTTCATGATATATTTTTTGTAATTCTTGATATGCATCTTCAACTGATAGCGTCCCCTCGGAAAGTTGTCTAGAAACGCGATTGGTTCTTGATATACGATGTAGATTGGTGTCTCTAGTTCGTATTCTATAAATCCTTGGATAAGATTCATTATGTAACATAAAATTAATGACTGTATTTGTAACAAAACTATTACTTTCTGTATAACCTAACGTGAAAGCAATACGCGTCATTGTATCTTCTACACGCGAACCTTCTGCCCCAGACTCAAGTAAGATTCTGCCAGCGAGGATTATGACATCTTTTGCTATTTTTTCTTCATAATTTTCTGAGTATTGAACATTTCTTGTCATTTAATCACCAATTATATTTTATTTAACTAAACTATTCGTAACTGTATTTTCATGGGATATATAAGTAAGTTAATATTTTTTATTGTAACACTTTATTCAAATGATATGTTAGGTAAAAAGACACATATTGTGTTTTAAAAAAATGAGTTTTATACAACTTTAGTAATGCAAATATGTTTCAAATATTTCAAATAGGTTAAAATAGTATTAGTTGACTGTTACAAAATATTGAGTAGCGACAATATTTAACAGTTGACCCTTAAATTAAGTAGTGATTAAAGTTCTCCCAAACACACTACATTCAGACAGGCACACTTGTTTTATTTCAAGTGTGCCTTTTTTTAGTCGCTCTACTTTCTACGAAGTAGAAAGTTAGAGCGACTTATGCATGCGAGGAGCATGCGAACCGTCAAATCAAACGAAGTAGAAAGTTAGAGCGACTTATGCATGCGAGGAGCATGCGAACCGTCAAATCAAACGAAGTAGAAAGCAAGAGCGACTAATACATGTAACTTATGACAATAGCTATCTTTTGAGATTTAGTAGTCAAATTCAAACATAGGTATTGAATGATTTATTGTAATTGTACCTAAAAAGGCAAAATATAATGGCAGTGCGCCTAAAATATGTACGTTTGAGACGTAATTGTAGTTATATATGAATGCAAAAAAATGATATATAAAAGCCCCTCCATTATTAAATGAAGGGGTTGATCATAGTTTATAAAAAATAAAGTTATACTCTAAAACAAGAAAGATTGTAATTTGTATTAAAAATAACATTAGTTAAAATATAGTGATAAATTATATTTCAAAAAGCGTTGGTAAACTATCTTTGGTGATAATGTTACCCACATAGAAACTGCCAAAATCACCGTAACGTGCCGTCGTTTCGTCAAATCTCATTTCAGAAACAATTTTTTTAAATTGAAGTGGGTCATCTGCAAATAGCGTGACACCCCATTCGAAATCATCAAAGCCCATAGAGCCTGTGATAAATTGTTTGATTTTACCAGCATATTGACGACCGATTTTACCGTGATTGTACATTAGTTCTTGTCTTTCTTCTAATGGCAACATATACCAGTTATAAGTTTCATTACGACGTTTGTCCATAGGATAGAAACAAATATATTCGGATTGAGGTAATTCTGGATATAATCTTGGTTTGATATGTGGATTTTCGTATGGATCTTCGTCAGATTTTCCTGCTAAATAATTGCCGAGTTCAATAATCGAAACATATGAGTATGTCGGAATTAAAAAGTCAGTGATTTTCAATTTGTTAAATTCATTTTCAAAAGCATTTAAATCTTTTAATTCAGGACGTAATGCCCATAAAAGAATATCTGCTTTTTGACCAGTAATATTATAAAATGCGTGATCGCCGACATGGTTCGTACGTGCTTCTTTGTGTTTATCTAAAAATGATTGCAACTCTTCAACTAACGTTTGACGTTCATTTTCTGGGACTAGACGTAAACTAGCCCAATCTATAGCATATAATAAATGTAAACTATACCAACCATCTAAAGTTTCTGGCGCTTGTGGCATATTGAATCGCTCCTTTATAAATAATTCTATATCTACACTGAAAATTCTATCATAAAGGTAACTGTAAAACATAAGTAAATGATTACAAATTGGTGACATGGAATTCTATAAAAAAATGACGTATAATAGTAATGGAAAAAATAATAGTATTAAAAATTTGAGGAGGCCCATATGTCTTTATTAGATGTATTACAAGAGAAATTGTCAGGAAAAAATGTGAAAATTGTTTTACCTGAAGGAGAAGATGAACGCGTATTAACTGCGGCAACACAATTACAAAGTACAGATTATGTAACACCAGTTTTATTAGGTAATGAAGCAAATGTTAATGCGTTAGCTAAAGACAAAGGTTTAGATATTTCAAACTTAGAAATTATCGATCCTGAAACGAGTGATTTGAAACAAGAGTTAGTGACAGCTTTTGTTGAACGTCGTAAAGGGAAAGCAACTGAAGCCCAAGCTCAAGAAATGTTAAAAGACGTAAATTACTTTGGTACGATGCTAGTATATACTGGTAAAGCTGAAGGTTTAGTAAGTGGTGCTGCGCACTCTACAGGTGATACCGTTCGTCCAGCCCTACAAATTATAAAAACAAAACCAGGTGTAACTAAAACATCAGGTATATTCTTTATGATCAAAGGTGAAGAACAATATATCTTTGGTGATTGTGCGATTAATCCTACATTAGAAGCACAAGATTTAGCGGAAATTGCGGTAGAAAGTGCAAAATCTGCTCAAAGTTTTGGCATGTCTCCACGTGTAGCAATGTTAAGTTTTTCAACAAAAGGTTCTGCAAAATCGGATGATGTTGAAAAAGTTTCCAATGCGGTAGCGTTAGCACAAGAAAAGGTTGAAACTGATCAACTTAAAGATGTGGTTATTGATGGAGAATTCCAATTTGATGCAGCAATTGTACCTGAAGTTGCTAAGAAAAAGGCACCGGATGCACAAATTCAAGGCGATGCAAATGTATTTATTTTCCCAAGTTTAGAAGCGGGTAATATTGGATATAAAATCGCACAACGCCTTGGTGGTTATGATGCGGTAGGCCCGGTATTACAAGGTCTTAATTCACCAGTAAATGATTTATCTCGTGGATGTTCAATAGAAGACGTGTATAATTTATCAATCATCACTGCTGCACAAACATTACAATAATGGATTTAGCAAGTAAGTACTTTAATAGTGCCACTTGGCGTTATGTAGATCATTCTTCTGGTTTAGCACCGATGCAGTCATTTGCATTTGACGATACTTTGTCAGAAAGTGTAGGCAAAAATTTATCAAGCAGTGTGGTACGTACTTGGATACATCAACA
Organism: Staphylococcus cohnii species complex 1663; assembly: GCF_041008415.1. Taxonomy (NCBI): domain Bacteria; kingdom Bacillati; phylum Bacillota; class Bacilli; order Caryophanales; family Staphylococcaceae; genus Staphylococcus; species Staphylococcus cohnii species complex 1663. Next base: position 322,520 of record NZ_JBFDVL010000003.1, on the reverse strand, counting down.
TACAATTATTTTAGGTATCCACGATTCAAGATTACCGCACTTGCAAGATGGTATTCGCTATTTAACTGAAGAACGAGGGTATAATGCGATTGTGAGAAACTCGGGTGGTCTAGGTGTTGTATTAGACCAAGGTGTACTCAATATTTCACTTATTTTTAAAGGCAAGCATGATATTACAATTGATGAAGCATTTTCAGTCATGTACTTATTAGTGTCGAAAATGTTTGAAGACGATGATGTTGAAATTGAGACCTATGAGATTGAACAATCATATTGTCCAGGGAAATTTGATTTAAGTATTAATGGGAAGAAATTTGCCGGTATTTCGCAAAGACGTGTTCGAGGTGGCATAGCTGTCCAAGTATATCTATGCGTAGAAGGCGATGGCAGCGAACGCGCTGCATTGATGAAAGCATTTTATGAACGCGCATTACAAGGCGAGCGTACTAAATTTGAATACCCCGATATTGACCCTCAATGCATGGCATCTTTATCGCAATTATTAGGCAGAACATTAACAGTTCAAGATGTGATGTTCCAGTTACTATATGCGTTAAAAGATTTAGGCGCCAATTTGACGATGGAAGACATTACGGATGATGAGTGGCAACGATATGAAGGTTATTTTGACAAGATGATTGAACGAAATGCTAAAGTTAATCAAAAAATGGACGAATGAGACAAAGACTAGAAACGATACAATATAATGTATTCGTTTTTAGTCTTTTTATTTATAATTGCATAATGGAAAGATGACTATAATTTGTTGAATTATAGTAATTAAATAAGTAATATAGTGAAAGTATACGTTAAAAATCAAAAATAAATTAATAAAATAAAGTGAAGTTTTTGAATAATAGGTCATCGCGTTTTATAATAAATAAGTATTGTTTATAATTAGTAGCAGGTATTAACTTTTTGCTCATTTCGTTCAATTTTGATACAAATTAAAAAACTATGTCTCGAGACGTATGCCAATATATGAAATTTGTGAGATAATATACTTTGATTTGTGTGAAAATCGATTGAGTTGTGTAAAAATGCACGTAATGGTTGCTTGATTAAAAATGAAAAGCATGAATACTATAGCGAAATGCTATTAAACACAAAATTTCCCGGGAAATGTTAAGATAACTAGGAATGAAATTGAGATTAATAAAAATCGCGGTGCAAAGCATATATTATTTAAATTTAAAGAAAATACTAAAGGTGATTGAAAATATGGCACAACAAGGTTATGGGGAAGCGAATGGCAAGGTGATTTTAATAGGTGAGCACGCGGTGACATTTGGAGAGCCTGCAATTGCGATTCCATTTACGACAGGGAGAGTGAGTGCATTAATTGAGTCTTTAAATGCATCAGAGTCTTCCTATATTAAAAGTGAAGTGTATGATGGTGAATTGGTTTACGCACCTGAACACTTAAAATCAGTAATAACGAGGTTTATTGATAAATATGATATTGTAACACCCATCAAAGTTTCTATAGATACGAACTTACCACCATCAAGAGGCCTAGGATCAAGTGCTGCAATGGCAGTCGCATTTGTACGTGCGAGTTTCGATTATATAAATAAACCCTTAACAGATGCGGTTTTGATAGAAGAAGCGAATTGGGCAGAACGTATTGCGCATGGCAAACCCAGTGGGATAGATACACAAACCATAGTATCTAACAAGCCAGTTTGGTTTCAAAAAGGAAAGGTTACTACATTAAAGCCTTTAGATTTAAATGGGTATATGGTTGTGATAGACACTGGTATTCGTGGTTCAACAAAACAAGCAGTAGAAGACGTACATAATTTATGTAAAGCAGATAGTGGATACCTTAGCTTTGTCGAACATATCGGCAAATTGGTACATGAGGCGCGAGATTCTATCGAACACCATAACTTTGAACAACTTGCTACGGTATTTAATTTGTGTCAAGAGAATTTAAGAACACTCACTGTTAGTCATGAAAAAATTGAGCAATTGTTAGAGGTTAGTAAAGAGCAAGGTGCTATAGCTGGTAAATTAACTGGAGGAGGTAGAGGCGGAAGTATGATTGTTCTAGCTTCTACTTTAGAAACGGCTGAAAAAATTGTGGAAAGTGCACAATCGTTAGGTGCACATCATACATGGATTGAATATTTAGGAGGTTAGTAAGGTGGTTAGTAGTGGCAAAGCACGTGCACATACAAATATTGCACTGATTAAATATTGGGGGAAAGCTGATGAAGCCTATATTATTCCAATGAATAATAGCTTGTCGGTAACATTAGATCGGTTTTATACAGAGACTAAAGTAACTTTTTCTGAACAATATACTAAAGATTTATTGATTTTAAATGGACAAACAGTAGATGATGCTGAAGCAACTAAAATTCGTCGTTTTATGGATATTGTTAGAGAACTGGGTAAAACATCTATGTATGCGCATATCGAAAGTGATAATTTCGTACCAACAGCTGCAGGTTTAGCCTCATCAGCAAGTGCTTATGCCGCATTAGCAGCAGCATGTAATGAAGCTTTAAAACTTGGATTAACGGGTAAAGCATTATCTAGACTTGCTCGAAGAGGATCAGGATCAGCTTCTAGAAGTATCTATGGCGGTTTTGTAGAGTGGGAAAAAGGTCATGATGATGCATCATCATATAGTTTCCCGATTGATGCAGATCACTGGGAAGATGATTTGTCAATGATATTTGTCGTGATCAATAATCAAACAAAAAAAGTTTCTAGTCGTGCTGGTATGTCACATACGCGTGATACATCTCGTTTTTACCAATACTGGTTAGATCATGTAGATGAAGACATAGCGTCAGTTAAGCATGCGATTAAAGACAAAGATTTTAAGTATTTAGGAGAAGTTATTGAAGAGAATGGCTTGAGGATGCATGCAACAAATTTAGGTTCACAGCCTCCTTTTACATATATGGTAGAAGATAGTTATTTAGCTATGGATATTGTACATCAATGTCGCGAAGCTGGTTACCCTTGTTATTTCACAATGGATGCAGGACCCAACGTTAAAATTTTAGTAGAAAAGAAAAATCAACAGGCAGTCATTGATGCACTGAAAAAATCATTTAATGATGATCAAATTATTGCAAGTGACATTACACGTACAGGTGTTGAAATTATTGAGTAAGGAAGAGATAACATGATTCAAGTAAAAGCGCCAGGTAAGCTCTATATTGCAGGTGAATATGCTGTTACTGAACCTGGGTATAAATCTGTGTTAATAGCTGTTAATAGATTTGTAACGGCTTCAATTGAAGACTCTAATGCTTCAGAAGGTACAATCCACTCAAAGACATTACATCATGAACCAGTTACATTTCAAAGAGAAGAAGATAAGATAGTCTTATCTGATTTATATGCAGCAAAGCAATTAAAATACGTCATCACAGCTATAGAAGTTTTTGAGCAATTTGTGAGTAGTAATCACATTGACCTAAAGCATTTTAATTTAACGATAGATAGTAATTTAGATGATGCAAATGGTCATAAATACGGTTTAGGCTCAAGTGCAGCGGTACTTGTATCTGTAGTAAAAGCTTTAAATGAATTTTATGAGATGCATTTATCAAATCTTTATATTTATAAACTTGCAGTGATTGCAAATATGAAATTGCAAAGTTTGAGTTCTTGTGGAGATATCGCAGTTAGTGTATACACAGGGTGGCTTGCTTATAGTACATTTGATCATGAGTGGGTTTCACAACAAATTGAAGATACCTCTGTCAACGAAGTACTAAATAAAAACTGGCCAGGTTTACATATTGAGCCACTACAACCACCAGAAAATATGGAAGTCTTAATTGGTTGGACAGGATCGCCTGCGTCTTCACATCACTTAGTGAGTGAAGTGAAACGTTTGAAATCTGACCCTACATTTTACGGGAAATTTTTAGAACGTTCACATGCTTGCGTAGAAAAATTAATTCATGCCTTTAAAACGAATCATATCAAAGGTGTACAGCAAATGATCCGGATGAATCGTGAAATTATTCAATCCATGGATAATGAGGCTACGATTGATATTGAAACTGCACATTTGAAAGTGTTATGCTCTGTAGCTGAAAAATATGGTGGTGCTGCTAAAACATCAGGCGCTGGTGGCGGTGACTGTGGTATCACAATCATTAATAATGAAGTTGATAAACAATCAATTTATAAAGAATGGCTAGAAAATGAAGTGAAACCGTTAGAGTTTAGTATCTATCATGGACAATAAGCTTAGGAAAAATAATTTTTAAATGTTGTGTTGTCTAATCCTAGCAAGGATGAGCAGGGATAATGCTTTAGTTGAGTTGAAACTCATATATAAGTTATACTATCGTAATAATAAATTGAGAAGCGACACGGCTGTGACAATTGATTTGTCCAGCCGATTTTTGATTGAATTATAAAAATCAGACAGAAAAGTATATAGAAAAAAGTAGTATCATGAACGTGTAATGCTATGTTTTCATACACAACTTTTAGATCTAATGGGCATAACTTGAAAAAAATTTAAAATAGAGTAAAATAATTAGAGTTGTAATTTATCGTTATAAATATATTGATGTGGCTTTGATAGGAAATTGAGCGCATATTTCACATAATTTATCAGTAAAATGAGTGAATCATTCACGTTTGGAAAGATGAGGGGATTGATTTTGCAAAATAAATTTTTAATCTGCGATGATTGTCAGGGCGTTAATTGTAAATCTTTACAGAAAAAACTGACAAAATTAGATCCTTATGCAGAAATAGAAATAGGTTGTCAATCGTATTGTGGTCCTGGTCGACGTAAAACTTTTGCATTTGTTAATAATCGCCCATTAGCAGCCTTAACTGAAGATGAGCTTATGGAAAAAATTGAAAAACAGTTGCAAAAACCTAGAGATCCTGAAGAGGAAGAGCGCCTTAGAAAACGCAATGAGGAACGTAAACGACGTAAAGAAGAACAAGATCGCAAACTGAAAGAAAAATTAGCTAAGAAGAAAAGTAAGTGAAAGACACTCAAGGTGACACATATGAAATGATTGAATTGCACAATGCAGTTTAATCATTTTTGTACTAATGAATATAAAAAAACACTTTTGTTCATGTCGACATATTGTATGTGCATTGAGCAAAAGTGTTTTTTAATTTAATATATTATTGAAACTAGACCATTATATGTTATTAATGTTTATAGTGCTGTGTAACCACCATCAATTGTGAAGACACTACCTTGTGCAAATGAAGATGCATCAGATGCAAGATATACAACGATACCACCGAGTTCATTTGGTGTGCCTGGTCTGCCCATAGGTGTGAATCCCATCCAGTCTTCAATCATTGCTCCACCTTGATCAAAGAAAGGTTTCGTAAGTTCTGTTTTCATATAACCCGGGGCAATTGTGTTTACTTTAATATTGTATTTTGACCATTCCATAGCTAAACTTTTCGTCAACATGATGACACCAGCTTTGGAAGCATTGTACGAACATTGTTCTTGAGGTTTATTAGCAATTAGTCCTGACATAGAGGATGTATTAATGATAGAACCATAGCCTTGTTTAATCATTACACGTCCAACGGATTGTGCAACTAAGAAAATGCCGTTCAGATTTAAATTTATAACTTTATTCCAATCTTCAAATGACATTTCTTCAGCTTTTGCATTAATCGTCATGCCAGCATTATTAACTAAAATATCAATTTTATTAAATTGTTTTGTAACTTCTTCGACCATTTGATTTACAGCATCTGGATTTGTAACATCTACTTTTAGAGCGATCGCTTCTACGCTTTCAGTTTCACGAATTTCTTGTGCAGTATCATTAGCTACCGCTTCATTAATGTCAGCGATAACGATGTTAGCACCAGCTTGTGCTAATGCAGTAGCCATGGCTTTGCCTAAGCCCATCGCACCCCCTGTTACAATTGCTACTTTTCCATCTAATTTAAATTGTTCTAATATATTTGTCATGTTAAAACTCCTGTCCTTTTTAATGATTTGGTTGGTTAACTTTCATAAAGAAAGTTAGTATAAATCCTATGAAATAAATAATTGCATATGTCCAAATAGTTAATACAGGACCTCCTATCGGTACGGTTAACGTTGCGATAGCTGGTCCGACAAAGTTGCTTAAGCCAGCAGATAAATTATGAATAGAAACCGCTGCCCCTTTATGATTTGGTTCTAAAATGGGGAAAATGGCTGACATCGGTACAAATGCCGCGACAGCAAAACCAAATACAATCGCTACTGCACCAGCAACCCAAATGTTGGGTCCAGTCGAGATTGGTAAATAGTAAAAGGCTAATGTAGAAATCACCATTCCCATACAGCCAAACCACCGCACTTGTCGTACCCATCCAATTTTATCGCCAACCACACCCCAAAATAGGTTAGTAAAAATAGTTACAATATACATTAATCCCCAAATTCTCAACCATTCTGATGTAGTAAATCCTACGGTATCAGTGAATACGATTGGCATGATAACGACAAGACCAAACAAGGCTAATTGGTTAATGATTCTAACTACGCAAGCAATAGCAACTTGAGGATTTTTTAAAATGGTTATACCTTTAGCGAATTCAAGTAATATCTCTTTGGGCGTTAATCTATCGGATTCTTTCTCAGAGCCTTTTCTATCTTTAACTAAAAACATGGCCATTAAACCACCGATTAAAATGAATATTATGGAAGACCATAATGTTCCCATAAATCCAATCCAAGGTATTGTAAAACTAGGTAGATAGGTTCCTAAAAACCCGATACCCACGGAATACATTGCCCAGAACCAGCCCATAGCTGAAGCTAGACGATGTTTTGGAGCTGAATATGTAATCCAGACGACGAAGCTATAGATAAACATCGGATAGGCAAAGCCTCTAATACCATACATAATTAACATCATTGGATAGCTATGTTGCTCTAACCCTAAAGTTAAAAAACCGATATGAAAAATAATCCAAATGATAAACGCAAATGCCATTATTTTTCTCGGGCTAAAAATTTCAGCCAAAATACCGGAAAGCCAAGATGCAACTGCTACAATAAGACCATAAAGTGTTAAGACTGCGGATGCTTGATGTGCTTCAAACCCAAGACTAACAATATATTTTGATAAAAAAGCTTGTTCAATACCATCACCAGTCATGAAAATAGCTACTGCGATATAACCCCAAATTAAAGTTAACGGTAAGCCTAAAAATTGCTTAGAGCTATCTGTACTTAGTGTATTCACCAAAATCTCTCCTAATCTTTAAATATGATTTCTAAAATGTTAATCGACTTTAAATATACTCATCTATCTGTCGTTGGAGAGGTAATAATGTTTTAAATTTTTGAATATAATTTCTAAAACTTTCAACATCTTGAGATTTAGGGTTTAAAGTGATTTGGTCAGTGTTATCAAAAGCTTTAACGTTTAAGTAATTGGCCAAATTTGTATACTGATTTTCTAGTAAATAACGGGATAATATTGCGATACCCCATGCGCCACCTTCACTAGCAGTTTTCATAACACTGACTGGTGTTTCTAATGCTGCAGCTAAATAGGATTGTGCAACTTTGTCTGTTTTAAAAATACCACCGTGGCCTAGCATGCTATCAATTTGAATATCTTCATTTTCTTTTAATAAATCAATACCAATTTTCAAAGTACTAAAGGCACTAAAAATATGTGTTTTCATAAAGTTTTCAATATTGAATTCACTATCAACGTGACGTAGGAACATCGGATAACCTTGATTGACATCCGTTATGAATTCTCCGGAGATATAGCCATAAGATAATAATTTTCCTAAGTCTTCATCTCCATTAAAAGCGCTTTCAAATAACTTGGTAAAAAGTTCATTTTTATCATATTTTACATTCATGAGTTGGAAGACTTCTTCAAACAAATGAACCCAAGCATTGATATCAGATGTACAATTATTAGCATGTATCATCGCAACATCATAACCATCAGGTGTAGTTACAATGTCTACTTCAGGATAAACATAAGTAATCGGTTTCTCTAGTACAATCATTGAAAATATACTAGTTCCTGCAGAAACATTTCCGGTTTTTGGTGCTACGCTATTCGTTGCCACCATGCCTGTTGCAGCATCTGATTCTGGTGCACACATTGGACACCCTGGTTCCAGTTCACCATTTGGGTCGATGAGTTTAGCGCCTGTTTTTGTTAAGTAACCAGCAATTTCTCCAGCTACAATGACATTTGGTAACATATCGTTAATATCTTGCGAGTAACCTAAATTTTGAAATAATGTATTAAAACGTTTTAATAGATCTTGACGGAATTGCTCACGTTCGCTGTCAACTGGGAACATACCAGATGCGTCTCCAATACCTAATACCTTTTTATCTGTTAAATACCAATGAACATATCCAGCTAGTGTAGTTAGATAACTAACTTGTTTGACATGTGCTTCGTCATCTATTGCTGATTGGAACAGCTGAGCGATGCTCCAGCGTTCTGGTATATTTACTTTAAAATCTTCGCGTAACAATTTTGCTGCTTTATTCGCATTGTTATTGCGCCAAGTTCTGAAAGGTACTAATAAATCATCATTGTCATCAAATGCTAAGTAACCATGCATCATACCACTAATTCCTAGAGAAGCTAAGGATTTAATTTGAACATGATAGTTATCCTTAATTGATTGTGACATTTCAGCATAACTTTTTTGAATGCCTACCCATACATCATTAATGGAATAAGTCCAATAACCATTTTCATATTTGTTCTCCCATTCAAAAGAACCTGTTGCAATTGTTTCGCAATTAGGTGCGATAGCAATGGTCTTTATACGCGTAGAGCCTAATTCAATGCCTACAGATAGTTGACCTGATTCAACCAAGTGCTTGATATCATCACTTTCCATTTTGTTGCTCCTTTACTTAAAAAATAATGTAAACGTTATCAAAAATGAATATTAATTTAAAAATTATGAAAAGTCAATTAAAGATTATTATACATTTAGTTCATATGATAAATTATAACTATAAATTAATAATATTATTTATATTTATTTATATTTATTTATAGTTAGAAATTATTATTTATGTTATAGGTGTTGCATTGATTGTGTTATCATTCATTAGTATGAAGCGTATGATAAATAATAAGAATTTGAAATTTTAAAGTTATAGATTGATAAAAGGAGTTATGATATGAATTCATTTGCTAAAATTACTGCACAAGGTGCTTATGTACCGGAAAAAAGAATGGATAACCATGATTTCGAGAAGATTGTTGATACTTCTGATGAATGGATCCAACAAAGAACTGGGATTGTTGAAAGAAGAATTGTAGCTGAAGATGAATATACGAGTGATATCAGTTATAAAGCAGTGCTGGATTTGCAAGAGAAATATCAAGTGGAATTAAATGATGTTGATATGATTATCAATGCTACATTGACTCCAGATTATAAAACCCCAAGTGTCGCATCTTATGTGCAAGCGAAACTTGGATTGAAAAATGCAGGGGCCATTGATATTAATGCAGCTTGTGCAGGTTTTGCCTATGGTTTGAATATAGCTAATGGTCTGATTACATCTGGTCAAAATAAAAAAGTGCTAGTTATTGGCGCGGAAACACTATCACGAATTACAGATTACACAGACCGCAATACATGTATTTTGTTTGGTGATGGAGCAGGCGTATTTTTAGTAGAATACAGTGAAGATGAAACGAGCTTTATATCTAGTAGTTCTGGCTCAGACGGTGACAAAGGACATCATTTATATTGTTCAGAACTTTCTCATACTATGTTTGGCGAAGATTTACAAAATCCTGGTTATATTGTTCAAAATGGTCGTGGCGTATATAAATGGGCTGTCGGCAATGTTCCGAATATTATTGACAATACGTTACGTAACACGAATTATAAAAAAGAGGACATAGATTGGTTTGCGCCACATAGTGCTAATGCCAGAATGATAGAATCAATATGTGAAAAGGCTAACCTCTCTAAAGATAAAGCGCTAATGAGTCTTAAATATTATGGTAATACGTCATCGGCTACGATTCCATTATCGATTGACTTAGCTGTCCAAGCGCATCAACTTAAAAAAGGTGACCTCATGCTATTAGTTGGGTTTGGTGGCGGCTTGTCATATGCGTCTACATTAATTAAATGGACACTTTAAAAATATATTACAATAATTAAATAAAAATGATTCGTAAGTAGGGTGTAACACGCATTGCATCCTACTTTTTTATGTGTATATCTCTGTAATTGATTTGTCCCAGTGCATTTATATTGTAGGTAGATGATTGAACTTAGGTAAATCATTTTATGTTTTTCAAATCAAGTCATCTTTGCAAAGGTGGATGACGAAATAATTTTAATAAAATTAGAATTCTGTCCTACGTCCCATTATGTCTAAATTTTTGAAACGTAATTTTTAAGCATTTTACTTCAAGGTCTCATCAAAAACATGCTAAATTTTGAGTAGTGGTAGAAAAGTTATTCAGCAACTTAATATTGTTATGTCTCAACATTACGTGTTAAATCATATGTGTTTCGAACGAATTGTGCTAACAATAGTTGAAACAATTGAATTACATGGCAATACTTTTTTAGAGAGACAAGATATTTAAAATAGCGATGATTACTAATGAAGTTAAGTAATTTTTGTTATGTGCATAAATACGATATGTATAACATATTATTAAACTGAGTGAAAAAGGGTAGAGATATATTATATAGTATTCAGCAGTTCATGCGTTTGTTGATGGCATTGTCAAAGTATCTTTCGTAATGAAGGGATACAAAAACAATTTGAGCCAGAGATTCTATAAATATATCAAAATTAATATATAAGGAGTTGGATTGTTTTGACGGAAAAAGTTCAATTAGGAAAATCAAATGTAACGGTATCACCGATTGCTTTAGGTACAAATGCTGTTGGTGGACATAATTTTTATAATGATTTAGACGAAGAAAAAGGTAAAGAAACGGTTCGCACTGCTGTTAGAAATGGTATTACATTGTTAGATACAGCCTATATTTATGGTCCAGAACGTTCGGAAGAATTAGTAGGAGAAGCGGTTAAAGAATTTGCTAGAGACGAGTTTGCAATTGCCACAAAGGGTGCTCATTATTTTGATGAAGATGGTAATGTGAAAATGTCTAATGATCCAGCATTTCTTAAAGATCAAGTAGAAAAAAGCTTAAAACGTCTTCAAGTAGATTATATTGATTTGTATTATATTCATTTTCCAGATGATACTACGCCTAAAGATCAAGCAGTTGCTGCATTAAAAGATTTAAAAGATGAAGGTAAGATTAAAGCAATAGGAGTTTCTAATTTTACATTAGATCAACTAAAAGAAGCGAATAAAGACGGCTATGTTGATGTTGTGCAAATGGAATACAATTTATTAAATCGCGAAAATGAAGATGTGTTTGAATATACAAAAGAAAATCAAATTACATTTATTCCATATTTCCCTTTAGTTTCAGGTCTTTTAGCTGGCAAATACACTGAAAATACAAAATTTGATGATATTCGTGCTAAGAATCCAGAATTCCAAGGTGAAAAATTCAAAGAAAATTTAGAGAAAATTGATGAGTTGAGAGGTATTGCAGATAATCATAATGTAGATGTTGCACATATTGTGCTTGCATTCTATTTAACTCAACCTTCATTGGATGTCGTGATTCCAGGCGCAAAGCAACCACATCAAGTCGTGGACAATTTAACAACTTTAGAGGTTAATTTAACTCAAGAAGAGATTGAAAAAATAAATCAACTATTTCCTAGAAAATAATAAATAAGTGAGTGGACTTATGTATAAGTTTTAGCTCAGGCATCACTGTGTACTTTTACTCATTCTAGTTATTATTTCCAGGTTGAGATGACGAAATTTTTAAAAGAAAATTAAGTTTCTATCCTATGCCCATTTTATAAAGTTTTTAAATTTTAGTTGAAATATATAAATATATATAAATTTTCCTACAAATCATTTAATGCTATAATATACTATTGTAAACACATGTTATATTTATGAACTTTTGTGTAAAATTATTAAGATATCTCTAATGGAATATTTTAATATATAAAAAGGAGATTATTATGATAACAGTTTTGTTCGGGGGCAGTCGTCCGGAGGGAAACACTGCTCGATTGACTAAAATGGCCTTATCAGGACATGACTACAAATGGTTTGATTTAACTCAGTACCAATTGAATCCAGTGAGAGATGTGAGACATGATGGGACAACGATTGATACTTATGAAGATGATTATAAAAAAATGATAGATCAAGTGTTAGCCAGTGATACAATTGTTTTTGCATCACCCGTGTATTGGTATAGTATATCAGCCTCTTTGAAAGCATTCATTGATCATTGGTCTGAAACTTTAATGGATCCTAATTATAAGGATTTTAAGGCAAAAATGGCTGAAAAAGATTTTAGACTCATTATTGTCGGCGGAGATTTTCCAAAAGTAAAAGCGAAGCCATGTATCACTCAAATCAAGTATAGCTTAGAGTTTTTAGGTGCTACGCTATCTGGTTATATTATTGGAACTGCTGAAAAACCAGGAGATATTGATAAAGATTCGTATGCATTAAACCGCGCACGAGAATGGCAAGATACATTAAATAAGTAATATTTAGAGATAGTTTGGGCAATGTTATCTATTGTCCAAGCTATTTTCATATGAATAGATTAAGTATTTTGAACACTAAAATTATGTTATAATATGAGTATTATTACCTACTATAAATAGGGGGAACCAACATGCACAAAGTTAGGAAAGCAGCGCCAGAAGATGTTGTAGGCATCAGAGATGTAGCAACAAAAGCTTGGTATAATACTTATTTAAATATCTATGCAGCTAAAACTGTAAATGAATTATTGGCTGCTTCATATAATGAACAACATTTACTAAAAAGGTTAGAAGAACAATTATTTTTAGTCATCGAAGAGGATGATCAGATCATTGGTTTTGCTAACTTTATATATGGCACTGAATTATTCTTATCAGCCCATTACGTGAGACCTTCGTGGCAACATCATGGATATGGTTCTGATTTACTGAAAGAAGGCTTGGCATATTTCCAAAATGAATATGATGAAGTATTTTTAGAAGTGGATAATAAGAATGATGAAGCGGTAGCTTTTTATGAACAAAAAGGGTTTGAGCGTGTGCGCTCGTATATGCACGTGATGTATGGGGAAGAAATGGATTTAGCATTGATGCGTAAAACTTTATCATAGATGCACATTAACAAGGTATGAATAGGAGGACGACATTGACTTTTACAACTTATGCTACACAAAAGTTACCTGAAGAAAAAGTATTTAAAGACCCCATTCATAGATATATTCATGTAAGAGACCAAGTGATTTGGGATTTGATTAAAACGAAAGAATTTCAACGTTTACGTCGTATAAAGCAATTGGGTACATTATACTTATCATTTCATACCGCTGAACACAGTAGATTTGGACATTCATTAGGTGTATATGAGATTGTTCGAAGATTAATTGATGATTCGTTTGACGGTCGTGAAGCATGGAATAATGATGATCGTCCACTTGCACTATGTGCCGCATTATTACACGACTTAGGTCATGGACCATTTTCACATAGCTTCGAGAAGATTTTTAATACAGATCATGAACAATTTACGCAAAAAATTATTACTGGCCCGACAGAAGTAAATCGTGTATTACGACGTGTTTCTGAAGATTTTCCACAGCAAGTAGCTGATGTTATTAATAAAACACATGAAAATAAATTGGTCATCTCTATGATTTCTTCACAAATAGATGCTGATAGAATGGATTACTTGCAACGTGATGCATATTTTACGGGTGTTACGTATGGGCAATTTGATATGGAACGTATTTTGAGATTGATGCGACCTTCAAAAGATGAAGTACTTATTAAAGAAAGTGGTATGCATGCAGTAGAGAACTTCATTATGAGCCGTTACCAAATGTATTGGCAAGTTTACTTCCATCCAGTTAGTCGAGGTGGAGAAGTGTTGCTTAATAATTGTTTGAAACGAGCAAAGCAACTTTATAATGAAGGGTACACTTTTAAAAAATATCCTGCCGATTTTATACCGTTCTTTGAAGAATCTATGACGATTGAACAGTATGTAGATTTAGATGAAGCGGTTGTAGTTTATTACTTAAAAGCATGGATTAATGAAGATGACGCTATATTAAGTGATTTGTCTCGTAGATTTATTAATCGGGATTTGTTTAAATATATGCCATTTGATGGTTCTATTATTACAATTACAGAATTAACAGATTTGTTTATACAGGCAGGTATAGATCCGAATTATTACTTTGTAAGTGAATCCTTTTCTGATTTACCTTATGATTATGACCGTCCAGGATCAGACAGACAGCCGATTCATTTGTTGAGACGTAATGGTAAAATAAGAGAAATTAGTAGTCAATCCTTAGTTATTCATAGTATAACTGGCATTAACAGACAAGATTATAAATTATATTATCCAAAAGAATTTATTTCTGATATAGAAGATGACCAAGTTAGAAATGCAATTAATAGTATATTAGATGAATTAAATTAAGCACTTAAAAATTGATGACTTTTATCACTTTGTTAAATATGGCAAAATTTTAATATAGACAACTTATGTAGGATTGTAATTTAACAATTGCAGCGCTACTTGTTTTAATAATGGAGGTGGAAGCTGATGGCTGAAAATAAGGGATTTAAATTCAATATTATTAAAAATGATCCGTTGGATGGTCACAAAGGTACCAATATTGGTTCTATAAGTTTAGATAACGTAGCACCAGTGTTTATCGATGTTGCAAACGAAGAGGCATTTATTGATATTGCAGGCATGCATGCGCGTTCTAGTGTTGAAAAAGGTGTCAAATGGATTAAAGATAAGGCGACCGTTGAAGGTGAAGAGGCGAAAGAATATTGGTTGTGTTGGGTTACAACAGAACGTGGTGAAAATGGACCTTACTATGCCGGACTAACAGCATGCTATTTATTAGTAAATAGAAGTATTCGTAGAGGTTACAAAAGTATGCCTGAACATGTAAATATGATGGATAAATCAATGAAACATAATATTGAAATCGATCAAATAGGTGACCAAAATAAAAAAATATTAGCAGCGTTTCTTAAATCGCATGATATAGATATGTGGAATAACTCTGATGCTTCATTGCATGAAGCTTTAGAAACAGTTTAATATCATTGGTTTTTAAGAGTTCAACGATATTAAACGAAGAACATAAGAACATCGGTATTTAAATGCATGTAACGTATGCATTGAGATATTTGCGTCATTTGAAAAGAGTAGAAATACGAAATCAGATTTTGATTTTGTTTTTTCTACTTTTTTTATGTGTGGTTTTTGAATATTGTGAAGGTGTTGTAAACGAACTTTGAAAATGGAGATTATTGAATTTAAATTAATTTAGCAACTGTTTTGCATATTTCAAGTATGCTATAATGGTTTGTATTATTTTAAAGATTAGGGTGAAACTTACATTGGAGAACAATGTTGCAATCCAAACGAAACAAGTGGTTAAACAATTCGATAATAAGGAAAAATTCTCATTGTCTACTACAGGATCTTGGCAAAAACGTAAAGCCGATTTTATTCGTTATCAAGAAAAGATAGACGGAGCAATCGTTAATGTGACAGTTAAAATTGAAAGTTCAGGAGTAAAGATTATCCGCAATGGTGATATTAAGTTAAACCTTCATTTTGTAGAAGGTGAGGAAACGATTACTTTGTATGAAATTAGTGGCGGTCGCATACCATTGACCGTTTATACACATTCTATTTTACATTTTGTAAATGATAATGGTGGAAAATTGAAAGTGCATTATGATTTAATTCAAGATGAAGAGAAGATGGGATCTTATCAATATGAAATTACTTACAAGGAGATGCCGTAAATGAACATAATCGAACAAGTCAAACAAAAGTTGGTTGAAGAAATTAAGAAAAGTATTCAACAAGCACAACTTGCCGACGTGAATGAAATACCTGAAATTAAAATCGAAATACCAAAAGATAATAAAAATGGTGACTATTCAACAAATATAGCAATGGTCTTAACAAAAATAGCGAAACGTAATCCACGCGAAATCGCAACAGCAATTGTTGAAAATTTGGATACAACGGCTGCACAAGTTGAAAAAGTTGATATCGCAGGACCTGGTTTTATCAATTTTTATTTAGATAGTGCTTATTTGACTGCGATTATTACTGAAGCAATCAATAATGGTGATCAATTTGGTCATAAAAAAGTTAAAAATGGTGAAAATATTTTATTAGAATATGTATCGGCTAATCCTACAGGTGATTTACATATAGGTCATGCCCGTAATGCTGCAGTTGGCGATACGTTGGCCAATATATTAGAAGCGGCTGGTTATAATGTCACAAGAGAATATTATATTAATGATGCTGGTAATCAAATTACCAATTTAGCTCGTTCAATAGAAGCACGTTATTTTGAAGCGCTTGGTGATGATTCTTTTGAAATGCCAGAAGGTGGCTATCACGGAAAAGATATCATCAATATTGGTAAAGATTTGGCAGAGAAACAACCGGAAATAAAGGATTTAGACGAAGAAGCACGTATTAAAACATTCAGACAACTTGGCGTCGATTACGAAATGCAAAAACTAAGAAAAGACTTAGCTGATTTTAATACACATTATGATAATTGGTTTAGCGAAACAACGCTTTATGAATCTGGTGAAATCAAACAAGTACTTAATAAAATGACTGAACTTGGTTACACTTATGAAGAAGATGGTGCAACATGGTTACGCACAACCGATTTCTCGGATGACAAAGATCGTGTATTGATTAAAAAAGATGGTAATTATACTTACTTTTTACCAGATATTGCATACCATTTCGATAAAATTGAACGTGGTAACGATATATTAATAAACTTATTTGGTGCAGATCACCATGGCTATATTCAGCGTTTGAAAGCATCAATGGAAACATTTGGTGTTGATAGCGAGCGTCTTGAAATTCAAATTATGCAAATGGTCCGCTTAATGCAGGACGGTCAAGAAGTGAAAATGAGTAAACGTACTGGAAATGCAATTACTTTACGTGAAATTATGGATGAAGTAGGCGTGGATGCCGCGAGATATTTCTTAACGATGCGCAGTCCTGATACACATTTTGATTTTGATATGGAATTAGCAAAGCAAGAATCACAAGATAATCCGGTATATTATGCACAATATGCACATGCACGTATTTGTTCAATTTTAAAACAAGCTAAACAAAAAGGTATTGAACCTTCAACTGACGCAGACTATTCGTTTATCACAAACGATAAAGCGATTGAGCTTATGAAAAAAATTGCTGAATTTGAACCAACGATTGAAAGTGCCGCAACACACAGAGCACCACATAGAATTACAAACTATATTCAAGATTTGGCAGCACATTTCCATAAGTTTTACAATGATGAAAAAGTTTTAACAGATGATTTAGAAAAAACAAAAGCGTTGATTGCATTAATTGATGCAGTGAGAATTACATTACATAATGCATTAAACCTTGTTGGCGTAACAGCGCCAGAGTCAATGTAATTATTATGTAATTAAAGTAGTCCTTTATTTAAGAGCAAGTTTAGGTTTGTTAATCATAGTTTGATGCATTTCCGTCAGTACTATCACCAAACCTTACTTGCTCTTTTTTGATATTGGTTACTTCATCGTGATCACTGGGAGGGTAATGCTAACATGTTAGATATTCAGTCGCTATATAAATTATTATCTTCACATATGGGGTCACAACATTGGTGGCCTGCTGAGTCTAAAATCGAAGTGATATTAGGAGCGATTTTAGTACAAAATACCAATTGGAGAAATGCTGCTTATGCGCTTGAACAATTAAAGGTTAAGACTGAATTTGATCCAGAGCAGATGCTAAATTTGAATTTGGAATCTTTGCAAATGCTTATAAAATCAAGCGGATTTTATAAAAATAAAGCTAAAACGATTTTGAATATACTTGCCTGGTTGAAACGTTTTGATTTTGATTATCAAGCTGTAAGATCATATTATCAACTTCAATTGCGTAATGCTTTATTAGAAATCAAAGGTATTGGTAGTGAAACGGCAGATGTGTGTTTAGTTTATATTTTTGAAGAAGTTGTCTTTATTCCAGATAGTTATACTAGAAGAATTTTTAAAAAACTAGGCTATACCAACACAGAAAGTTATGAGAAATTGAAGCGACATATTGAACTTCCTGAAACATTTACTAATGCAGATGCTAATGAATTTCATGCGTTGTTAGATAATTTTGGGAAAAATTACTTTAATGGAAAAAATGAAAACAAGTATACATTTTTAGATCCTTATTTTGAAAATTAAATTTCATAAAATAGACTTAACGATTGAGATGAGAGTTTGGTAATATAGAATAAAATAACTATTAGGAGATTAAGGTATGAAGAAATGGAATAAATTATTATGTTTGTTACTTGTTTTTGTAGTAGTCTTAACTGCTTGTGGTACGAAGTCAGACCAAAAGCATGATGAAGGGCAATCTGAGGGTCACACTTATAAACGTATTATTTCTCTAATGCCTAGTAATACGGAAATTTTATATGAACTCGGTTTGGGTGACGATGTGATAGGCGTATCAACTGTAGATGATTATCCTAAAGAAGTAAAAGATAAGAAACAATTTGATGCGATGAAACTTAATAAAGAATCATTGATGAAAGCCAAACCAGATTTAATATTGGCACATGAATCTCAAAAAGCGACGAATGATAAAGTACTTAAAGGATTAAAAGATAGTGGTGTGAAAGTTGTTTATGTGAAAGATGCACAATCTATTGATGAAATGTATGAATCATTTATGCAAATTGGTAAGGTAACGCATAAAGAAAAAGCAGCCAAAAAACTCGTTAAAGAAACAAAACAAAATATCGAAAACGTAAAAAAATCAGTGCCTAATGATGTAAAAGGGCAAAAAGTTTTCATGGAAATTTCATCTGAACCAGAAATATACACTGCAGGTAAAGAAACATTTTTTGATGATATGCTGACACAATTAAAAGCAGAAAACAGTTTTTCTAATTTAAAAGGTTGGCAGAAGGTGAGTAAAGAAGATATTATTAAGCAAAATCCAGATTTGATGATATCAACAATGGGTATTTCATCATCTGAATATCAAAAAATGATTAACAAACGTGGTGGTTTTAATCAAATTAAAGCGGTACAGCACAATAAAGTTAAAGCTGTTAATGGTGATGAAATATCAAGACCAGGTCCACGTATAGATGATGGATTGAAAAAATTGAAAGAAGCTATTTATGAATAGTAATTTACTAAAACACAAAGATAGATTAGCCTAGGAACTAAATAGCTTTCGCTAACAAATAAACGTCAATTGCTATAGAAATGATATAGAATTGACGTTTTCTTTATGAATTTCTTATCATGTGATATTTACTTTTAGCATAAAAATATATACCATTTTAATAACGAACAATAAATATTTTTATCATTCAATATAACTGAACGATTTTATTGAAAGCGTGGCAAAGACATGAAATATAATAAAGCACTTATTATTTGTATCGTCCTACTCATTATCAGTATGCTACTAAGCATGCTTTGGAATATCGGTAATATTAATGAAGCATTGTCACAATCTATATTATTTCAAGTTAGAGTGCCAAGAACACTTCAAGCATTATTAGCAGGTATTGGTTTAACATTAGCAGGTCATATGTTTCAAACGCTATTAAATAACCCATTAGCCGACAGCTTTACATTAGGTTTAGCAAGTGGGGCAACTTTTGGTTCTGGTATAGCTGTAGTATTAGGGTTATCGTTTTTATGGTTACCAGTTTTTTCTGTAATTTTTAGTGTTATCACATTAATTACAGTGATCTCACTTACTACTGCTATGTCTAAAGGCTATCCGATAAGGACACTCATCTTATCCGGTATTATGATAGGTGCATTGTTTAATGCATTTCTTTATGTATTGATTATTTTTAATCAACAGAAGATGAATAATATTGTGAATTATATGTTTGGCGGTTTCTCATCTGCAGAGTATAACGAGGTAATATATATAGGTATTACGTTATTCATCGGTATTATTGTATTATGTAGTTTAATACCAAAAATTAAGATATTACAGCTAGGCCATTTGAAAGGAACATCTTTAGGTTTAAATGTACAATCATTAACATATTGCGTGTTATTAATTGCTTCATTGATTACTGCAGTAATTGTCGCATATGTAGGCATCATTGGTTTTATAGGCATGATTATTCCACAGCTTGTACGACGCCAGGGTCAGCAGTTCAATCTTGGACAACAAATGGTACTAAATATGTTTATAGGTGGTATAGTGATGGTAATGTCGGATTGGTTAGGAAGTATATTGTTAAGCCCATTTGAAATTCCTGCTAGTATTATTTTAGCATTATTAGGCATACCAGTACTATTTTACATCATGATCACTCAACCACGGAGCATAGAATAAACTTAAGGATTACTATCGTCTCGAGATGGTTTATACGATATAATGATATTTATTAATTAAGGTTAAGTAAAAGGTAAACCTAAGATTGAAGAGGTTATGATTATGGATTTAACTCAGGTAAAAGCGATTGTATTTGATTTAGAAGGGACATTATTAGACAGAAAGAAATCTCGAGAAAAATTTATAGAAGAGCAGTTTGAAAGGTTTCATGACTATTTTGTACGCATACAATTGGAAGACTTCAAACGTAAATTTATAGCACTAGATGATGATGAAGATCACGATAAACCTGAATTATATAAGGCGCTCATTAAAGATTTTCATGTAGATCGACTAACTTGGAAAGATTTGTTTAGTGATTTTGAAATGCATTTTTACAGATATGTATTTCCATATTATGATACACAGTATACTTTAGAAAAATTAACAGAGAATGGTTATTTGACTGGTGTGATTGCAAATGGTAAGTCAAAAATCAAACAATTTCGTCTGCACGCTTTAGGTATCGAAGATAGTATCAATTATTTATCTACATCTGAAACTGTAGGTTACCGCAAGCCCCATCCTAAAATTTTTGAAGATATGTTGTCGCAATTAGGTACCAAACCTGAAGAAACAATATATGTTGGTGATGATCCACTCAATGATGTAGCACCTGCAAGGGCCATGGGTATGATTAGTGTTTGGTTTAATGAAGATAATGAAAATGATCTAACACCTTTACCAGAAGAAGTAGATTTTACGATTAAAACTACGGAAGAATTACTTTCCATTTTATCAATTAATAAGAAAGGGAGATAAATGATGAACCTATTTACAACAAGTGATGGTGTTGCTTTAAATTACAAGACGAGTGGTGAAGGTAAAGCAATAGTCATGATTCATACTGCTTTTGATAACTTTTCAGTATTTAATGATTTAGAAACTAAATTTAATAAAGCATATCAGGTAGTGCTCATTGATCTAAGAGGACATGGCTATTCTGACAAACCGAATGACATCAAATTTAGAACATATGCGAAAGATATTAAGGAATTATTAGATTATTTATATATTAATGAATGCTCTATCATAGCTCACGAATTAGGTGGTTCTATTGCCGCATTATTTGCTACACAATACCCAGAATTAGTGTCATCATTAACGATGGTGAATCCTACACTATTGAATGACATCACGCCTGAAGAGCGATTATATAGAAAGTATTCAGATAAAATTAGAAATTGGGATGATGAGACACAACAAAAATTCCTTGATAAACAATTATATTATTCCAAAAGAAAAGCTAAAAAATTCTTAAAGCAAATTGAAAATACGAACAACATGTCTACGAAAGCAGAAATAGAAGCGGTAAAACAATCATTTATTGACAATAATGTCATGCATTATTTAAAAGCTTTAGATTTACCTACATTAATTATTGTTGGACAGCATGGAGAAAGAACTACAGTATTCGAAGCAAAAGAAGTTGCGGATTATATCGGAAATACCCAATTTGAAGTTTTTGAAGAATCAGGATTATATCCATTCGTAGAAGAAAAAGATAAATTTATCAATGAAGTAAGAAAGTTTATAGAACAACATCTTCAATTAGCATCTTAAATTATTCAGCTTTGATAGATGTCTAGAAAAGATTACAGCAATACACTGTTTTGTAATCTTTTTGTAACATCACTGTTATTTTAGTAATATTTATAGTACAATGTGAATAAGCACAATGAAGGTAAGTTAAATATAAAGGAGAGAGTGCTTATGAAAAAATTATGTGCAGCAGTTTTAGTTACAGGTTTGGCATTTTCTGGTATTTCGGCAGGAAATGTTGAAGCAGCATCAGGGAACTCTATCCAAAGTGTTAATGAATTGCAACATGGAGATCGATCATTAGAAGGTGCGAAATTAGGAAGTTCTATTCAATCAGTATTAAAAAATAATAAAAAACCAATTTATTCATATAAACCTGATGGCACAGAACATTATTATGAATTTAAAAAAGATAATGGTGTGCTAGTGGTAACTGCAGATGGTAAGAAAAATAATGGTAAAATCACACGTGTATCAATGAGTTACAACGATACAAATGGACCATCATATAAAGAAGTGAAAAATGCTGTAAGCAACCAAGCAGTTGCACGTGAACATTATAATAAAGTAACAGGCAACTTTGGATATGTTCAAGATAATCAAGTATCTTATCAATTTAGTTCGCCATCACCTAATGATAAAAATATTAAACTTTATCGCATTGATATTAGTAAATAATCTTCACTTGTAA
Organism: Staphylococcus cohnii species complex 1663; assembly: GCF_041008415.1. NCBI lineage: Bacteria > Bacillati > Bacillota > Bacilli > Caryophanales > Staphylococcaceae > Staphylococcus > Staphylococcus cohnii species complex 1663. Next base: position 299,753 of record NZ_JBFDVL010000003.1, on the reverse strand, counting down.
TTATTAAAATGAATCAAAACCGACAAGTTTAAAGCTATATACTTGTCGGTTATTTTATTGTTACAATAAGCGAAAGTCTAATTTTATTAATGAATAAAGCACTTATTTAACAAAAAGGAGCCTATCATGAGAGTTAATGACAAAGTATTAATAGAAAATATCAATGATTATTTCACTCATAAAGGTCTTTCTCCCAATCTTATCGATGATATTAAAGGAAAATTAAAAAAAGAGTTAAAGAAATCAGAAGCACAAGATTTGGATTATATCGAATACAGAAAGAAATCACCAGCTGAAATAATTTTAACGATTCAACGCAATTTATTTACTTTACAATTAAACCCAATTGTATTTTTTATTATCAATTTTATTTTATTATCCTATCTATATGATAAACAGTATGTACCGTTCCAAGCAGCGACTGGATTATCAATTTTTTATTGTTTAATTATTTTACCGATTTCAATCTTCATTTATTTGAGAATTGATTGGAAAAATTATCTCTATAGTAATAAATTTGAAAGAGTGATAGGGCTGAGTGTTGCAGCAGCAGCGCTTATCTTAGTATTTGCACACGCTTTTGGGTTTAATTTAGGCATTGTCGCTGTATCATTATATGCACATCAATTTATCTTTTTTGTAGGTATCATATTTAGTATTTCTGGCATCTATTTTAAAAGATTAGAGTTTACTGGTATTGGGTTGTTGTTTTGTCAAAAAACAATAGATGCGATGATTAGTAATCCTGTGATTACACAAATTGCGTCTATTGTCATTTGGGTATTGTTATTAATTGTTATCATTTATTACACAATTAGAATATCTTCCAGAAATTAAAGTTACTTTATGGGTTTCTGATATTATTGTGTAATCAGTTGTATATACTCAACTTGCATTTAATGTGTCAAAAACATTAATTGTGAGTTGAGTATTTTTTAGTTTTAAAAGGCGAGATTATAAGGTCAGAGTGAAGCTAAAGATTGCCGTTAAATATTTGAAATTGAGCATATGCGTTATAAAACGAGGGTATATAAATCATATAAGGAGGTGGCCCACAATGGAAAAAGTACAGATTAGTTGTAACACTGAATTGGCATACATCCGTGAGGGTCTAGGCTTTCCTGTAATTTTAATTCATGGTTTAGATGGTAATCTAGCTTCCCTATGTACTTTGAAAGATGAATTAAAAGAAAATTATGATGTTATTACTTATGATGTTAGAGGACATGGTAAATCATCAAAATCGAATGCATATCATTTAAAAGACCACGTAGAAGATTTGAAATTATTAATGAAACAGCTAAATATTGAAAAAGCCCATTTAGTAGGTCATGATATGGGTGGACTGATAGCTAAACATTTTGTCGATAAATATGAATCGAAGGTTGAATCATTAACGTTAATTGCATGTAATCTTATTGATAGTGTATTAGAGTTAAATAAATTAATGATTGAACATGAAGATGAAATAGAAGGCTTTGATAAATCTGAATCTTTAATCTTATTATTACCTTATATGTATAAAGATCAAGAAAAAGCTAAAAAATGGTTTCAGTCCCAGTTGATTTATAATAGACAGTCAGCTGAAGAAAGTGCAGTAGCAACAAGAGCATTAATGGAATTCCCTGTATTTAATCAAAATATTGTACTTGAACAAACCAATATTCCCACATTAATTGTAAATGGAATTTATGATCCATTGATCACTCAAGAAATGAAACGCAAATACGATCAAGTGTTTCACAATTTAGAAATGGTTGAATTTAACCAGTCAGGACATGCACCTCATATAGAAGAACCCATTCACTTTCTAGAGGTATTTTTAGCGTTTGTAAAAACAAATGAATATTCAGAACGCTGATATTGATGAAGCAATGCGATGTTTATTTTTTGATTTCAAACGATAAATATTTAGCGTTAAAAAGTCTAATACATTCAATAACATAAAAGTGCACAAATCAGGTAGGATGAAACATTAAAAATTTTTCAAAACATATATAAAACCACTTCACTGAATTCGTTCAGCGAAGTGGTTTTTGGTGTTGATAGGTATGATATGTGGGAAGCTAAAGTTAGTTATACTTCTTTTTCGTCATTTGCTTCTTGAATACGCTTATTAACACGTGATAATAATTCATTGATTTTTTTGCGTTGTTTAGAATCAACTAATATTAAAACTGTTCTTTCATCATGTTCATTACGTTTCTTATCAAAATAATCTTCTTGAGATAAATTTTTAACTGCTTTAACAACTTGAGGTTGTTTATAATTTAAGTGGTTAATAATATCTTTTAGATAATATTCTTCACTTTCGTGTTCACTAATATATGTTAATACAGCGAATTCTTCGAAACTTACTGAAAACTCTTTTTTGATAATACTTTTTAATTTATCAGCGTACGTTACCATTGCTAATAGTTCAAAACAATCGTTAATTTTGGTGATAGCCATTCTTAATTCCTCCCTAATTTATATGCCCAATCTAATATACATATTAAAAATGTTTTTGTATAATAATTTGTCTTAATTCAAAGTTGAATACAAAGTTTTTGTCATAATTTACAGCTCTAATATATTTGGGTAAAATATATTAAAACTAGCATTATTTAGTTTATTATAACTAAATTAAAATAGCAAGTAAACAAAAAACTGATTAAACGGTACGGTAATGTTTAAATTTATTAATTCAATTATTTAAATACCAATCATTTAATTATAATAATTGCTATACATTTACAATTTACCACTATTTGATAAAAACTGTAAAAAACAAATTATATTTTAAAGATTTAATGTGTTTATACTGTGTACATCTAATTTTTGGGCCGCACAGTATCAACATTTTTAGCTATGATATCTCCAGGTTTTAAACCTTCAATGATAAGCATAGTTTTTTTATTACCCGATTTTTCTGATTTAATAACTCTTTTAATAAATTTTTTATTGCTTAGTAAATAAACAAATTGTCCATTACCTATTGCAGTACTTGGTATTTCTATCTGTGTAGTTGATTTTTCGATTTTTACATGTTTACCAAAAAAGTGGTCAGAATTTGGTGAAATTTCAAGCGAATATTTAGATGGTTTAGATAAATTCTTTTGATTGATTGGAAGTTTAGCAATATGTGTAATTGTACCAAAACTATTATTTGTAAAATCACTTGTTATCTTTACTTTGTCTTTGATATGTAAGACATTTTTTTCTGTCTCAGAAATTTCTGCTCTTATGACAGGCTTAGGATCATAGATTTGAATAAAGGGAAGATTTTGTGTAAACATGCGCGATGGATTTATAATAATGGTGCCAGAAATCGGCGAAAAAATTGTAGTGCGCAATTTAGATTGTAAGTGGGAAATTTCAGTTTTTAAGTTAATAAGTTCTGTTGAAGTAGGTTTACTCGTCTTAGTGAGTTGAGCTAATAGTTTTTGTTTTTGTGTAATGAGTTGTTCAATGTGAGGGTTATAATACTCAAAAAGTGGTTGGTTTTGTGCTACTTTTGATTCGGTTTTTACGAACCAGTCGTGGATAGCGCCTTGAGAAGGATTATAATTGATTGATACTAACTGAGAAGGTTCTTGTCTTCCGATAAGAAGTGGTGATTTTTTATAAGTCACTTTTATTGTTTCAATTTGTTTTTCAAAGTTATTACTTTGTGATTTTAAATAAAACCATAGGGACAGGGCGATTGTGCTAAAAAGGGTTAATAATGTGGCTAATATGATAAAGATACGTTTCAAAGATTGGTCACCTCTAGATGTATTATTGTACTGATTATACTGCGTTTATAATGATTGCGCCACAGAAAAAAGAGGCTACAACAAATTAATTGTTTTAGCCTCTCATTATTAAGTTCACCGAACCATTGCTATTATTGCAGGTGGCACGACATAATCATTTTAAACTAAATTAACTACTATCCTTCATCTTAAGCTGTTATGACTTAAAATAATCTTAAAAGCACTATGCCAATCATCATGGCGATAATTCCAACGACTTTTCGTTTCGTAATTTTATTCACATATGTGCCTAATAATCCAAAGTGATCAATAATTATGCCCATTAACATTTGACCTAACATCACAATAATTGTTGTTAAGGCAGCACCGAGATGTGGCATCAATATAATATTAGTAGTGACAAAAATCACGCCAAGAACACCACCAATGAAATAAATTGGTTTTAATTTACCTTTGTGCTGATTGTACGCCGTCATTTTAAGCGTTCTATTAAAGAGCAAAGTTAAAATGAATAATGTTATGGTACCAATCGCAAATGAAATTAAAGATGCTAAAATCGATGAATGTAACTGTTGACCTAATGCGCTGTTAATTGCGGTCTGTATTGGTGGACAAAAACCGAATATGAAACCGATAATTAGCCAAATGTATACTTGCGTATTCATGTTTTTATCTTTCGGGTTGCTACGCACATAATTCATAAGTATAATTCCGAGCATTAAAAAGAGAATGCCAAGTACTTTAAAAATAGTAAAAGGTTCAACATCTGCGCTAAACCAACCAAAAGTATCAATTGTAACGCCCATAATAATTTGACCAGCAACTGTCATTACGACGGTTAAAGAGGCACCTAATCTTGGCAACAATAATAAATTTCCTGTAAGAAAAATAACGCCTAATATACCTCCGACAAACCATATGTAACTCAATGACTGATTCGTATAAAAGTTAGTAGTAAAGACATGTGGATTGGTAACTAAATTGATTAAGATTAAAAAGATGGTTCCAGTAGCAAACGAAATTGTAGATGCATAGAATGAAGATTTCGTATAAAGACTTAATCTTGAATTAATCGACGTTTGAAAAGGAACAACCATCCCAGCTACAATTCCCACTAAATATAAAAAAATCATTAAATCACGCTTTCTCCTAAGATAATTATATTATATAGGAAAGGTGTGGATTTTCCTATGCTCATTTCTATTTATCGAAGAGAAGGAAAGTATAAAATAATGTACACAATTAATGAAATATAATAAAATGCTTATGTTGATGTTATAATAAAAAGAAAATTATTAAATTGAAATTAAACATCAAGACCTATAAAAATTAGTTAGATGAATTTTTGATGGTTTAAAAATATATAGAAGTGGTGACAATTTACATTGAAACAACTTTCGATCATACGCTTATTAGATGAAGAGACTTTTTTTATAGGTGCGGGAAGTAATGAAGGTATTCAAAAAGAACAATTTATTGAAGTATTAAATCCTAGAAAATCATATAAGAATCTTGCTCAAGTGACAGAAGTTTTTGGTCAGTACGCAATGTGTAAAAAATTAGGGAAAAGTAAAATTTTTTTCGGTGATACTATTAGGCTAAGACCGCTTAGAAACAAAAGTAATCATCGATAATATAGTATATGTGGCAAACAGCGAATACAATTTGATTCGTTGTTTTGTCACTTTTTTTATTTAAAACAAACGAGCAGCCTCATGTATAGGTACATAGGGCTGCTGCTATTGCTTGTGTAATTTGCTTACATCAACTTTTTGTGACTATTCTACTTCACTAGAAAATTGTATATGTTTCAAAAATAATTGATTTAGTTTTCAAAAATTAATTTTGTAGATTTATCTATGATTTGTGCAGCTCGTACTGTTGTAGGGATTCCCGCCTTGGGGCGTAAGATATCTAGAGCAATTAATTTATTCATCCCATCTTTAACCGTACTTTCATTGATGAAATGCTCTATTTTGGGTAATTGTAATTTAATGTCTTTGTTAACAGCATCATTGAATATAAGTTCTAACGTTTGACTCATAGTGTTTAACCTCCTTAATTAACTGTTTCAGTTTTGATGATTTCTACTGTTTCAAATTTTTCGCCAGTGATTTGTTCGATAATAGATTTAAAACTTTTAATTTGTTCCGTTGTTGCTTGCGTATTCAGATTTGCGAAGTGACGTTTAAACTGTGTGGCTTTTCCATCTTTGTCATATGTTAGACGCGACATAGTGACGGCTAAGTGACTGATTTGATTCATTTGTCCAACCTCCTTTCACTATATATATCGTTGTTTAAGTTTAAATAGGTTAAAAAAATTTGAAAAAATTAGACAAAATACTTTCATGTGACAAAAACATGCTATATCATTAAATATGCAACATTAATTAATTCAGAGGTGAATTTATGAATCAAGTAGATCCTATTAGGAATACTAATGAGATAAAAGCGATGTATGAGGTTTTAAAAGCCAAATCCATGCGTGATTATCTATTGTTTAAGTTTGCGATACATACTGGTGTGAAACTTTCCTCATTATTAAATTTAAATGTAAGTGATGTAAAAATAGAGGATGATGATATCAAACACTATTGGGTAGAGATGCATGCACCTAAAATTCAAATTAGGTTACCAGAAACTTTGAGAAATGAATTAATGACATATATATCAGAACAACAATTGAAGAATGATGAGTTATTATTTCAGTCTAATAGGACATTGAAAGGTCTATCGCGACAGCAAGCTTATCGCATTATTCATCTTGCTGCAGAAGATTTAGGGATGTTACATATTGGTTTGACGACGTTGCGTAAAACATTTGCATATCATGCTTATCAATCGGGTATTTCAATATCGATTATTCAAAAGTACTTAGGACATCAAACAACTTTTGAAACGATGAAGTTTATAGGTATTTCTACAAAAGCTAGCAAAACAACGATTGCTTTAAATTTGTAAATTATAGTTAAAGGGGGTATAGGATGAGTTTAGTTTATTTAATGAGTGCTATTGTTTTAATTATGATGGTACTTTTGCTCACAATGACGAAACGAAGTTTTCATAAATTTGCTGGGCCAATCGCTTTAATAGCTCCGATCATTTCTTCTGTTTACTTTCTATGGCAATTGCCACAAGTAATGAAAGGGCAATTTGTAGCAATTAAAATCCCTTGGCTTACATTATTGGATATTAATATAGATTTTAGATTAGATGGATTAAGTTTATTTTTTAGTTTGTTAATATCACTCATTGGTCTAGCAGTATTTTATTATGCTACACAATACTTATCAAAAGAACATGATCATTTACCACGTTTTTATATATATATCTTGTTATTTATGTTCAGCATGCTGGGTATTGTTACAGCAAATAATACAATTTTGATGTATGTATTTTGGGAATTGACGAGTGTATCATCTTTCTTACTCATTGCCTATTGGTACGGGAAAGGTGCAAGTCAATTTGGCGCTATCCAATCATTTATGATTACAGTTTTTGGTGGTCTTGCACTATTAACAGGTTTTATCATGATTTATATTGTTACGGGTACAAATTCTATTACATCGATAATCGCACAAAGCGATAAAATAGCGGATAGTCAGTTGTTTATACCGATTATTATCTTGTTGCTTTTAGGTGCATTTACGAAATCAGCACAATTCCCGTTCCATATTTGGTTGCCAAAAGCTATGGAAGCACCGACACCCGTGAGTGCTTATCTACACTCTGCCACAATGGTAAAAGCAGGTATATTTTTACTATTTAGATTCACACCTGTTTTAGGGCTAAGTGACTTTTATATTTATTGTGTTACTTTTGTTGGTTTGATAACGATGATTTTTGGGGCAGTTAATGCTACGCGACAATATGATTTAAAAGGTATTTTAGCTTATTCTACAATCAGTCAACTAGGTATGATTGTTTCTATGGTCGGTCTCGGTGGTGGCTTTGCACAACATACGACAGGTGAACTGTCTAAAGTATATAGCCTTATTCTCTTCGCTGGACTTTTCCATTTAATGAATCACGCATTATTCAAAGGTGCCTTGTTTATGGGCGTCGGCATCATTGATCATGAAACTGGTACAAGGGATATACGTCGATTATCTGGATTAAGAAAAGTACTGCCAATTACGCATGTAGTTATGTTACTTTCAGCTTTATCTATGGCTGGTATTCCATTTCTTAATGGCTTTTTAAGTAAAGAAATGTTTTTTGATGGTTTAGTAAGTTCATATCAATTACCACAATTTAATATCATTTTAACAATTATTATTGCAGTAATAGGCGTGGTTGCTAGTATTTTCACGCTCATTTATGCAGTTTACATGATTAAGGAAGTTTTTTGGGGAGACATTAAACATAATGATTCACCAGTACAAAATCCTCATGAACCATTTCTATTTACGCTACCTTCTGCAATTATGATGATTTTGTTGCCGATAGTGTTTTTTGTGCCAAATTTATTTGGACATCATATTATTTTACCGGCATTACGAAGTATCACAATTGGAGAAAAAGTAGATGCTATTGCACCGCATATTTCACAATGGCACGGATTTAATTTACCGCTATTGTTAAGTTTTATTGTTATTGTTGTAGGTTTTATAGCGGCGCTTAAAATTGATTGGAAAAAACAATCTGAAAAAATTAGAGTCAAATCTATAACAGATGTTTATTTAGACTCATATAAGCAATTTGAAAATTATTCAGGGTACAGTATTCGTACATTGATGAATAACCGTTTGAATCATTATATTATATTAACGTTAGCTGTTTTCATTATAGTTGTTGTTTATGGCATCATCCAAGCTGGTTTTCCTGATGTTAAACAGATACATGTCAGTGAATTCGGGCCGTTAGAAATCATCACGTTAATTGTTGTTTTTATTTTAGGTATTGCTTTAACGTTTATTCGTCAACGTTTAACGATGGTAATATTAAACGGTATTATTGGTTATTGTGTAACGATATTCTTCATTTTAATGAAAGCACCAGACTTAGCATTGACACAATTAGTGGTAGAAACAATAACTACAATATTGTTTATTGTTAGTTTTTCACGCTTACCAAACGTACCACGCTCAAAAGTTCATAAGAAACGAGAAGCTGTTAAAATTATCGTTTCATTGATGATGGCAGTTACTGTAGTCACGCTTGTCTTCATTGCACAACAGGGTGAAACGATGCCAACGATTTCAACTTTTTATCATGATGCATATAAACTGGCAGGCGGTAAAAATATTGTAAATGCGATTCTTGGTGATTTTCGTGCTATGGATACTTTATTTGAAGGTATGGTATTAATCATCGCTGGATTGGGTATCTATACATTACTTAACTTTAAAGAACGGAGGGGTCAAGATGAAAGAGAATGATGTAGTCTTACGAACAATTACTAAAATTGTTGTATTTATATTGTTAACGTTCGGGTTCTACTTATTTTTAGCAGGACATAATAATCCTGGTGGTGGATTTATCGGTGGACTTGTATTCAGTTCTGCATTTTTACTTATGTTCTTGGCCTTCGACGTTAAACAAGTATTAGTCGCCTTACCACTTGATTTTAGGATATTAATGATTATCGGTTCATTAGTATCATTTGCTACTGCTGTGATACCAATGTTTTTTGGTAAACCGTTCCTTTACCAAACCGATGCATATGTCCAATTGCCGATATTAGGTGAAGTACATTTAACGACTGTGACACTTTTTGAAGCGGGTATTGTATTAGCGGTCGTAGGCGTTGTTGTAACAGTGATGCTATCCATAAGTGGTGGTCGCTCATGAATTTGATATTGTTAATGGTGATTGGCTTTTTAATATTTATAGGAACGTATATGATATTATCAGTCAATTTAATCCGTATCGTTATAGGTATTTCAATTTATACACACGCAGGAAATTTAATTATCATGAGCATGGGACGCTATGGTAAGAATATGGTAGAACCGCTTATTGGTGAAGGGAGTAAAAACTTCGTAGATCCGTTATTACAAGCTATTGTATTGACTGCTATTGTGATAGGTTTTGCTATGACTGCATTTTTACTTGTACTCGTATATAGAACGTATCGAGTAACTAAAGAAGATGAAATTGATGTGTTAAGAGGTGATGACGATAATGATGAGTAATTTGTTAATTCTGCCATTACTTCTTCCAGCAATTTGTGCACTTGTACTCGTATTTATCCGTACACATAGCAGATTATCAAGAATTTTTTCAATCGGCACAATGTCTATTACGACAATCATATCTTTATTGTTGTTGATTTATGTTATGCAACATAAGCCAATTGCTTTAGATTTTGGTGGTTGGAAAGCGCCTTATGGTATTCAATTTGTTGGTGACTCATTGAGTTTACTCATGGTCACGACATCTAGTTTTGTCGTTACGTTAATTATGGCGTATGGTTTTGGTAGCAGAGAAAAAAGAGCAATTCGCTATTACTTACCGAGTTTTATTCTGTTTTTAACAGTAGGCGTTATTGGTTCATTTTTAACTGCAGATTTATTTAATATATATGTTATGTTTGAAGTAATGTTGCTCGCGTCGTTTGTGTTAATTACGTTAGGACAATCAGTAGAACAATTACGTGCAGCGATTATTTACGTTGTACTTAATATTTTAGGTTCTTGGTTATTATTATTAGGTATCGGCTTACTATATAAACTTACTGGCAGCTTAAACTTTGCTTTAGTAGCGCAAAGATTAACTGAGATGCAGGGTGAAAGTTCAGTAGTAATTATTTCAATGGTATTTTTAATTGCATTTGGTGCAAAAGCTGCGCTTGTATTATTCATGTGGCTTCCAAAAGCATATGCTGTTTTAAATACTGAATTAGCAGCATTATTTGCGGCATTAATGACAAAAGTCGGCGCTTATGCCTTGATTCGTTTTTTCACATTGTTATTTGATGATTATAGTGGTATTACACATCCACTATTGGTTGTCTTGTCTTGTATCACGATGTTGATTGGCGCATTTGGTGTCTTAGCTTATCGAGATATTAAAAAAATTGCGGCATATCAAGTGATTCTTTCTATCGGTTTTATTATTTTAGGTCTAGGTTCAAATACAATTTCAGGTGTCAATGGTGCTATTTTTTATCTTACAAATGACATTGTTGTGAAAACTTTACTATTCTTTATTATTGGTAGCTTAGTATATATTACTGGTTATCGACAATATAAAAATTTATATGGTTTAGCTAAAAGAGAACCATTCTTCGGTGTGGCATTTGTGGTAATGATTTTGGCCATTGGCGGTGTTCCTCCATTTAGCGGTTTCCCAGGAAAAGTGTTTATTTTTAAAGGTGCTGTTGAAAATGGTAATTATATAGGTTTAACTTTGATGATTTTAACTAGCCTGATTGGTATGTTTAGCTTGTTTAGAATTTTCTTCACAATGTATTTAGGTAATGCTGATAAAGGTGAACATATAGACTTCAAACCAATTCCTAAATATCGTAAAGGTTTGATTGGTATCCTTGTAGCCGCAATTATTGGTATGGGGCTGGCAGCTCCACTGATTTTCAAAGTAACTGACAATGCTACCCATTTAAACATGGATGATGGATTATATGAAAAAATGGTCAATCCTCATTTAGTGAAGGAGGAGAAATAATGAGACAAGTCTTACTTAATATGGTCATTGCATTTTTATGGGTGTTATTTCAAGATGAAGAATCATTTAAAGCTTCTACCTTCTTCTCAGGTTATCTTATTGGTTTAGTCGTTATTTATATCCTACATCGTTTTTTTGGCCAACAATTTTATTTGAAAAAGGTTTGGGTAGCATTTAAATTTTTAACGGTATACTTATATCAGTTAATTACATCAAGTATGACAACAATCAACTACATTTTATTTAAAACGAAAGACTTAAATCCTGGTTTAGTTAGGTATGAAACGACTTTAGAAACTGATTGGGAAGTTTCATTTTTGACTATTCTAATTATCATTACACCGGGTTCAACGGTTATTAGAATTTCAAAAGAGAGAAAAAAGATTTTTATACATGCAATTGATATCTCTGAAAAAGAAAAACAGAAACTGCTTAAAAGTATAAGACAATATGAAGGACTCATATTGGAGGTGGCAGAATGATCGAATCACTGATAAATTTCTTTATTACAAGTTCAATTATTTTATTTGGGATAGCACTTATCTTAACGTTGTTTCGGTTAGTAAAAGGACCGACGACAGCTGATAGGGTGGTTGCATTTGATACTGCTAGTGCTATATTAATGTCAACTGTCGGTGTGTTAAGTGTTGTCTTTGGTACATTTTCTTTCTTAGATTCTATCTTATTGATTGCGATCATTTCGTTTGTAAGCACCGTTTCTATTTCAAGATTTATAGAAGGGGGGCATGTCTTTAATGCAAATAACAAGCGAAATCGTTAATTTAATTGCAGCTTTTATGATGTTTTTGGGTAGTATTATCGCTTTAATTAGTGCGATCGGTCTGATTAAGTTCCAAGATGTCTTTTTAAGAAGTCATGCCTCTACGAAAAGTTCAACATTATCAGTATTGTTAACACTTGTAGGTGTTGTCATTTATTTTATTTCTTCACAAGGTTATTTAAGTGTTCGGATGATTTTGGCATTGGTATTTATCAATTTAACATCTCCAGTAGGTGGACACTTGATATCAAGAGCGGCATACCGAACGGGCGCTTATATGTACAGGAAAAGTGATGCACCTAAACAAACAAGTATCTTATTAAGCGCTTCAGAAAATGATACATTTGAACAATTGAAAAAGCGTGCTCAAATACGGGAAGAGCGTAGACGTAAAATGAATGAAAAAGATCAGGATATGTATTAAATTAAATAAATCAGTTATTTAAGCATCTATTTATTTGCTTGAAAATAACTTATTTGGAAATTATGTATTTGACTAAGCGGGTTGGAAATCAAAGTTAAGTTTGATTTCCAACCCGCTGTTGTTTCTATATATGATGTTATTTGATTGGCATCGTGGTGTTTGTAGAATAACAAAATTTTATCATTGTTGAAGTGCAATACATTTTAGCGTCTGCTAAAAAAATGATAAAATTATATATATTTGTAATTGTGTTAATGTTAAAAAGTACATATCTGACAAATATCATTGTTCATACAAACAAAGATATGAAAGAGTTTGAGACACAATATGTTCATAAATAAAACGATTGTATTTTTGTTTCAACCTCAGCAATTATGAAAGTTTAAATGTTGAAAAGAGGTGAAACCATGCAAATATTTGAAACAATACTTATATTTTTAGCTGTAGTAATCGCAAGTTCTTTAGTTCATATTTTATTACCTAAAATCCCTTTAGCTTTTATACAAATTATACTCGGTATGTTACTGTATATTACCCCAGTTCCCGTCGAATTCCATTTTGATTCAGAATTATTTATGGTTGCTCTGATAGCACCGCTATTATTTGTTGAAGGTGTAAAAGTTTCTCGTGTACATTTAAGACGTTATATCAAACCTGTTTTAATGATGGCATTAGGTCTTGTAGTAACCACAGTAATCGTAGTTGGTTTATTTGTGCATTGGATTTGGCCCGAGTTACCGTTAGCTGCTGCGTTTGCGCTAGCCGCAATCTTATGTCCAACTGATGCCGTTGCTGTTCAAGCAATTACGAATGGTAAAGTACTCCCTAAAGGCTCTATGACAATTTTAGAGGGTGAGTCATTATTAAATGATGCTGCTGGTATCATATCTTTTAAAATTGCTGTAGCTGCATTGATTACGGGTGGCTTTTCAATGGTGAATGCTGTTGAACAGTTTTTAATATCTTCTATTGGTGGATTTATTGTAGGTTTAATTATTGGCGTGGCACTTGTTAGGTTTAGAGTATCACTTTCTAGAAGAGGTATAGAAAATATAAATATGTTTACGTTTATACAACTTGTGACGCCTTTTATTACATATCTCGTTGCTGAAATGTTTCATGCATCAGGCATTATTGCAGCTGTAGTAGCAGGCTTGGTTCATGGGTTTGAACGTGACCGTATTGCACAGGCACGTACTAGATTACAAATGAGTTATAACCATACTTGGAATATATTGGGTTATGCATTAAACGGTTTTGTTTTTTCCATTTTAGGATTTTTAGTTCCAGAACTTGTTGGCAGAATTATAGAAAATGAACCCCATAATTTTATTTTTCTAATTGTAGTCACAGTTTTAATTGCTTTAGCAATTTATTTATTTAGATTTTTATGGGTGTTTGTTTTATATCCTTATTTTTATTTACCAATTAGCCCATTCCAAAAAATACTAACGAATTATGAAGATAATACGAAAGTCACAGAGAAACCACCGAAACGTGGTATGTATGCTTTTATTATGACATTGTGTGGCGTACACGGGACAATATCTTTAGCGATTGCTTTGACATTACCTTATATGTTGGCTGATCATCATTCTTTCGTATTTAGAGATGACTTATTATTTATCGCATCCGGTATGGTCATTATGAGTTTAATTATTGCACAGGTTTTATTACCTATTGTGACACCTAATGCGGTTCAACCAAAGCAACACGGTATGAACTTTAAACAAGCACGGGTGTATATTTTAGAAAAAGTTATAGAACACTTAAATAAATTATCCTCTGAAGAATCAAGTTATTTATATGGAAATGTTATCAAAGAATACCATGACAAATTAGCATTTCTTAAAACTGTTGAGAACGAAGATGAAAATACTAAAGAGTTAGAACGATTACAAAAAATTGCTTTTGATGTTGAAAATAATACGTTGAATAGTTTGGTATCTAATGGCGATATAACAACAAATATCCTAGATAACTATATGCGCTATGCGGAACGTACTCAGGTTTATAAACAATCATCTCTCATTCAACGTATTAAAGTTGAAGTGAAAACGTTTGTCTTAAAAAGTAGAATTAAAACAAAAGTGAGAACAAATGCAGCTTCCTCATTATCAGTGATTGAAAACTTGAGAGAAATTTCTAATGTTATGAGAACAGTGCATTATCGTGTAGTCAGTCGTTTAGGTAAGGAAACAACTGAAGCAAATAAATTAGAAGTTGGTATGATTTGTGATAGTTATTTAATGAGAATAGAAAACTTAACGCCTTCTAATTTCTTTAATCCAAAAAGTGAAACTTCAATTACTAAAATTAAATTGGGTGCACTTAGAGAACAGCGTCGTGTTTTGAATGAACTTTCTGAAGATGAAGAAATTAGTGAAGTTACTGCGCTAAAATTACGTGAAGCGATTAATTATGATGAAATGATTATCGTAGATAGTTTAACAGATTAAAGCGCATAAATTAGCAAGTTTAATTCATGCTTAAATAAAAGAAGTCATGAGTTACCTCTTCTTTTCAAGTTTTAAGGGAATGAGCGACGATATCTAATTTTATTAAACAGATGTCGTCGTTTAACCCGACAACGATGGTATTAAGGATTACCTGAGCTGTTGCTCATGCATAAGCCCCACTAACCCAACAAGTTGGGAAGTGGTTTTAAGGATTACCTGAGCTTCTGCTCATGCATAAGTCCCACTAACCCAACAAGTTGGGAAGTGGGACTTTAAATTTTTAGTTCATCATCTACTGTCAATATGAAATGAGGTTGGTACGCATTGATTATGTACCAGCTTCTTTTTTATGCTCATGCATAAGTCTTACTAATTCAGCAAAGCTGAAAGTATAAAGAGGAACGCCTGAGCTGCTGCTCATGCATAAGTCTTACTAATACAGCTATAGCTGAAAGTATAAAGAGGAACGCCTGAGCTAATGCACATGCATAAGTCTTACTAATTCAGCTATAGCTGAAAGTATAAAGAGGAACGCCTGAGCTGCTACTCATGCATAAGTCTTACTAATTCAGCAAAGCTGAAAGTATAAAGAGGAACGCCTGAGCTGCTGCTCATGCATAAGTCTTACTAATTCAGCAAAGCTGAAAGTATAAAGAGGAACGCCTGAGCTAATGCTCATGCATAAGTCTTACTAATTCAGCTATAGCTGAAAGTATAAAGAGGAACTCCTGAGCTGCTGCGCATGCATAAGTCTTACTAATTCAGCAAAGCTGAAAGTAAGACTAAAAAAAATCTCCATCAATGGGGGGAGGAGCCAACCATTGATGGAGTTAAGGGAGATAGATGATTTAAGGCTTGAATACCACCATACCGTACGTCATTAGGAGGGAAACGTACGGTATGGGGCTATTCACCTACAATGTAGGTTAAATAGCCTTATTTTATTCCATACTACCGTGAACAGTATTGATATTTTCTTGCATCATATTAAAATATGAATCTCCTTTAGTGCCTTTTTTACCTATAGAATCTGTATATACTTCTCCATAAATATCTAAGTTTGTTTCTTCACTTAGACTTTGCATACTTTTCTTATCTACACTCGTTTCTACAAGTAAATGTTTAAGGTTATTGTCTTGAACAAATTTTACAGCTTGCTTCATCTGTTCAGGGGTACCTTGTTTTTCGGTATTGATTTCCCAAATATAACCAGGTTTAATATCAAACTGTTTTGAGAAATATTTAAAAGCACCTTCACTTGTGATCATTGCACGTTGTTCTTTAGGTATATCGTTGAATTTATCATGACTTTCTTTTTTCAAATCTTCTAACTTAGCGATATAATCTTTGGTATTACTTTGAATATCATCTTTATACTTGTCATTTTTCTTAATCAAGGCTTTGCTTATTTCTTCTACATATTTAATACCATTATCTAAACTTAACCAAGCGTGTGGATCTTGTTTTGATTCATCGCCTTCTTTAGCACCGTTTAAGTATAAAGGTTTAACATTTTTTGAAACTTTAACAACAGAACCATCTTCATATGACTTATTAGCTTGTGATAATGCGTTTTTAAACCAACCATTACCTGTTTCTAAGTTTAGCCCGTTATAAAACACAACGTCAGCATCTGTCAATGCTTTAATATCTTTTGGTTTTACTTCATATTCATGTGGATCTTGACCGATTGGGACGATACTATGAATATCTACGTTATCGCCTCCAACATTTTTGACCATGTCATAAAGGATTGAGTTTGTTGTTACAACTTTTATTTTTTCATGTGATTGAGAATTAGAATCGTTGTTTCCTTTACCACATGCACTTAAAAATAATAAAAGAATCATTGTAATTGTTAATAGTTTTTTCATTAAATTGCTCCTTTTTTTGTGAAAAATTGCATTTTATTACAAGTGAAAATAATGATATAAATGATAAACGCACATAAGACGATAGTTGCACCACTTGGAATATTATAAATATAACTAAAATACATACCGACAATTGAACTTATAACACTAATAAGACTAGAAATGATCATCATCGTATGTAATTTTTTAGCGATTAAAAATGCAGCTGAAGCAGGCGTAATCAATAAAGCGACAACTAATATAATACCTACTGTTTGTATGCTTGCTACCGTAACGAGTGAGAGCAATAGCATAACGAAATAGTGTAAAAATGTAGTGTTTAAACCACTCATTCTACTAAAAATCGGGTCGAATGTGGATATCATTAATGGTCTGTAGAAAGTTATAATTAAAATCATAACGATTAAACCAACTACGACTGTTGACCAAAATGTAGCGTGTGTCACTGCTAATAGGTTACCGAAAAGAATATGATATAAGTCGGTGGTACTATTAATGAGACTAATTAAAATGACCCCGGTAGCTAAAAATGCTGTGAAACTAATACCTATCGCAGCATCAGGTTTGGTCTTACTACTTTTGGTAATGAATCCGATAAAGATACTAGCAATCATACCTGTCACTAACGCTCCAACAAACATAGGAACGCCGAATAAAAATGATAATGCGACCCCAGGTAAAACTGCGTGACTCATTGCGTCTCCCATAAGGGACAGGCCTCTTAATACAATGAGGCAACCTACTGTACCACAAACGATTCCTACAACAATTGAAATAATCAATGCATTGCTTAAAAATTTGTATTCAAATAGGTGTTGAAAAAATTCCATATCGTGTTACTTCCTTTCTATTTATGCCGATTCTGACTTTTGTTGCTCTTCCTGTGTGGGGTTTAAGAAAGTTTCGTTTAAATGGTCAGGTTGCATCGCAAAATGACTTTCTCCAAAGAAACGAATTGTTTTGTTTAAAAGAATAACACGATTAAAATACTTTTCTGCTTTAGATAAATCATGGTGTACAATTAAAATTAATTTCCCAGCTTCTTTAAGCTCATTTAATTGAGTCATTATGATTTGTTCACTATGGAAATCGATACCTACAAATGGTTCATCTAAAAGATAGAGTGTACTTTCTGTCATGAGTGCTCTAGCTACTAAAACTCTTTGTAATTGACCTCCACTGAGTGCAGAAATTTGTCGATTTCTTAAATCTTGTAATTCTAATGTTGATAGTAGTTGATTAAGTCTAGCTCTTGTTTTAGGGGTAACAAACCTAAACCAACCAATATCTTTATAGGCACCTGAGAGTACAACATCTTCTACCTTAATTGGAAAGTCTAAGTCAATATGTGCTTTTTGTGGGATGTATGTAACATTTTTAAGTGTTTGTTGTATAGCAATGTTATGTAAATTAGCGATACCTGTTGACTTAAATTCACCAATAATTGATTTGAGTAAGGAAGATTTTCCTGCTCCATTGGGTCCCATAATACCTATAATTTCACCTTTTACGGGAATTTCTAAATTAATGTTTTCCAAGACATGTTTATTCCCTAAAGTGAGATTTAAGTTATTAATTTCTAACATTTTTCTACCTCCTTAAATTAAATTTTAGGCTAACCTAATTTAATTTATAATATAACATTAACTTTTAGCGTGTCAAGTAGATTCGTGATACAATAAAGTGAATGACTTGAGAGGTGAAACCATGCTAACTGAAGAAAAAGAAGATTATTTAAAAGCAATTTTGACTCATAATGGCGATCATTCTTTCGTTTCAAACAAGACGTTATCCCAGTATTTAAATATCAAACCACCATCTGTAAGTGAAATGGTGAATCGTTTAGAAAAATCGGGATTTGTAGAAACGAAGCCATATAAAGGTGTGCAATTGTCAGAAGAAGGTTTGACATATACCTTAGATATCATTAAAAGACATCGATTATTAGAATTATTTTTAATTAAGATATTAGAATATAATTGGGAAGAGGTACATCAGGAAGCTGAGGTGCTAGAACACAAAGTTTCACACTTATTTGTAGAACGTTTAGATAAATTATTAGATTACCCAATCACTTGTCCGCACGGTGGTATTATCCCTAGAGATAATAAATATAAAGAGATATATACTACAAATTTATTGTCGTTTGAAGCTGGTGATATAGTGACGATAAAACGTGTGCGAGATAGAACAGAATTGTTAGTTTATTTAACAAGTAAATCCATATTGATTGGGGAACAAATAAAAATATTAGATAAAGATGATACCAATAAAGTGGTAATGGTGCAGAAAGAAGAAAAAGTGACAGTACTGAGTTATGATAATGCAGAACATATTTATGCAGAAAAATAAGAATTTGCATACTGAAGTTTTTTATATGCAACTTAGAAGGATTTAAAAAATTGAAATCGTCTAGCTAATAAGCATAAGACAAAGCTTGAAAAGGACATTGTAGTCATATTTAATAGTTAATAGTGATATTGAAAGGAAAAAAGTCTGAGTCATAAATCCTAAAAAATAGCACACAGATGATTTAATTCAATCTATCTGTGTGCTTCTTGTTATTCAATGCTGCGGCGTATTGTTGGCTCGCTTTCTTAGAGGACAGCTTCTGCCCGTCGTCTTCAGTTTGTCCTGTTGTCTCAAGCGTCTTATCAAAATACAACCTATTAAAGCCGATTTTTATATTATTTCAATGGATATTGGCTTTTTCACTTACCCAATAATTTTATGTCCTAGACTCTTTTTGAAGAGGTCTAAGGAATAAAGTAAACTCGGAATAATTGATATACAGTAAATAAATTGATCGCTATCCAAATGAAGCTATAGAGAAAGGTTGGAACACGAGTCAATGCTTTTAAAGTGCTACCATCCCAAGTGATGTCATTTGATGAGAAAGTCAATTTGAATATTGTCCAAGATGATTGAAGAACTTCTCCTAATAAAACACCTAAGATAAAATGTTGTGTAATGGATATAACATAAAGTATCGCTAATTGATTATCACTTTTAAATAAGCAATATAATAAAAAAATTAAAAGTATTACTATGAACATTGGTAATAGCTTTCTAGATGTTAAGCATACAAAATATATAAATATTAATAGGTAAGCAGTGATAAACAAGCTTGGATATTGATATTGCGTAGATAGAAATCCTATATATAACATCAATGGCGGCATAACGTAGCCACCGAATGTAGTGATGGACTGACCAATACTATTTTTTGATTGTGTTATGGCGTAGCCTTGTTGAGATGTTGCTAGACGCTCAGCTGGCCTTGCCACAATCACTAAGTCTCTCGCTCGTCCACCGCTCAATTTATTAAATAATATATGTCCAAACTCATGTGTTAATACAGGGATATAGTTAAAATAGATATCTAAAAATTGGTTGATAGGTTTATTTCGATAAGTATGTATGATGATATAGATTATAGCCACTAAAACAATCCAATAAAGATGTAATTGAATAGAAGAACTGAAAAACGCATTTAGCTTAGACATGAAATACCTCATTTTTAGAATACGAAAATTTAATATTTTACGAGATACGATAATAATCAAATAGTATCTCACATATAATAGTATAAAGTAAGATCATCCATAAATCATTTGGACTTTTGATGTATATTATATTTTAAAGCGGTTTGACCTAGGTTTTATTAATATTGTAATATATGCGAGAGTAACGGTATTCATATTACAAGTAATGTATTATAGGGTAACGAGAAAAAGAATTGAGTTAGGAGATAACCAATTATGACAAGAGCTAATAAATTAGAAAAGGTAAACGTATTATCTGTTTTATTCGATAATGTAACGCTGACAGAAATGCGTGACCGTATAAAGCTTTTTTTTGAATCACAATCTGAAAAGAATTTATTTATTGTAACTGCTAATCCTGAAATAGTTGACTTTTCTACTGAAAATGAAGCATATCGTAAGTTAATTAACAAAGGAGACTATGTCATTCCTGATGGTACAGGTGTAGTTATGGCTTCAAAACTGCTTAAAACCCCTTTGAAAGAACGTGTTCCAGGTATAGAATTAATGGAAGCATGTTTGAAAATTGCTAATGCTAATTATCAAAAAGTCTTTTTATTAGGTGCAAAAGATGAGGTTGTCGTTCAAGCTGTGAAGAAATTAAGTGAAAAATACCCTAATATTCATTTTGATTATCACCATGGCTATTTTAATTTAGAAGATGAAACGGTATTGAAACACGTGAGTTCATTTAATCCAGATTATGTTTTCGTTGGTATGGGTTATCCTAAGCAAGAACAATGGATTGAACGTCATGATCATTATTTTAAACAGACATTACTAATGGGTGTAGGCGGATCTATTGAAGTTTTTAGTGGAACGAAAAAAAGAGCGCCCAAAATATTTCGTAAATTAAATATCGAATGGATTTATCGTTTTATCATTGATTGGAAACGGTTTGGTAGAATGAAAGCCATACCGAAGTTTGTATTTAAAGTGATTAAGCAAAAAGCAAAGCAATAAAAAATCGGCTATAGCATTGTTAAGCTATAGCCGATTTTTTTTACTACAATGACTTTGATATATTTAGCAAATATAAGTTTATTTTAGTTATGATTTATTTATTAAAATTGTCATGCAATTGTGCAGTCGTTATCTATGATATTTAACAGTCAATAAAATTATTTCACTTCAAATCTTGAGTTATCCAATTTACTTCTAAAGGCTTTTTGTTCCTCTTTGGAATATTTTTTAAAACCGTTTAAGAATTTTTCATATTCGGGTAAAACCTCGTCTAGTTCACCGAATTTTTTTAATTTACCAGCTTCTATCCACGCGATTTTAGTACAAAATTCACGCACTTGTTTCATATTATGGCTTACGAAGAAAATAGTTTTACCTTGCTTTTTATACTCGTAAATTTTATCTAAACATTTTTGTGCAAAAGTTTGGTCTCCAACTGATAATGCTTCGTCAATGACAAGAATGTCTGGATTTGTCGTGATATTAATTGAGAAACCTAACTTGGCTCGCATACCACTAGAATATTTTTTAACAGGTTGATAAATGAATTCTCCTAGTTCACTGAATTCAATAATATCAGGTGTTAAGGCTTTAATCTGTTTTCTTGTGAATCCCATGCATAACATTTTAAATTCTATGTTTTCAATACCTGTTAACTGTCCATTTAAACCAGCATTAATTGCAATCACACTAACTTCACCGTGGCGATTCACATCTCCAGCAGTAGGAGATAGGGAACCACCAATAATATTACTAAGCGTAGATTTACCTGACCCATTGATGCCTACAAGGCCTATAACATCACCTTCGTATGCTGTTAATGACAAATCATTCAGCGCATAAAATGTCTTGTTTTTATTAAAAGGGACTAAGGCATCTTTTAAACGCTCTTTATTATTGCGATAGATGCGGTATTCTTTAGTTACATGTTCAATGTTAACCGATACATTCATAATTTTACCTTCCTTATTTGCAGATAGTATATAGTATATTATATTATATATGAGTTGTTAAATTTATTAACCTATTGTAAAGTAAGTGAGTACAAATTTTAAGATAACGTTCTTATACAATTGTTAAAGTTTACTGAATTTAAGTTATAAAATCAACTAAAATGAGGTTATTTTAGCTTCGTTGTTTTTCTATTATACAACAATCATATGAGTAAGCACATCCGCTTTTATTACATAAAATATTTAATTTACCCAATTAAATATAGGTTGTTAAGATGAATAACAAAGCGTATATTAGATTTGAATGTAGACTTTTTATAGCATAATTATGATTAGCAAATTGATTGAAAGTGTGGTTTATTTAAATGAGTGCAGTGTGGGTAGTCTTAAAAGAGCATTTTAAAAATTTCTATCTAATTCAAAGGTTAGCACAATTCCAAGTTAAAATTACTAACACCAATAATTACCTTGGTATGGCTTGGGAATTAATTAATCCAGCAATGCAAATTATGGTTTATTGGTTTGTATTTGGTCTAGGAATTAGAACTAATAATCCAATCGAGGGTGTCCCATTTATTTATTGGTTACTCGTTGGTATTAGTATGTGGTTCTTTGTGAACCAAGGTATTTTAGAAGGTACGAAATCAATCGCAAGTAAATATAACCATGTCGCTAAGATGAATTTTCCGTTATCAATTATACCATCATATATAGTGATGAGTAGGTTCTATGGTCATATCGCACTATTAGTTGCTGTTATTTTATTATGTATGTTAGGTGGTTATTATCCATCTATTTATACATTACAATTATTTTTATATGTACCATTTGCATTAATTTTTACTACAACAGTAGCATTGTTTACTTCTACGTTAGGTGTATTAGTAAAAGATACTCAACCAGCAATTCAAGCATTGATGAGAATGGTATTCTTTGCTTCATCTATTTTAATTGTACCGCCAGAAGGTATTGTTAAAGATGTTATGCAACTGAATCCAATTTATTATCTTGCTGAGGCGTATCGTGCATCGGTTCTATATAACGAATGGTATTTTGTTACACATTGGGAATTAACATTTTATAACTTCTTTATCATTGTATTTTTATTTGTCATAGGATCTATATTGCATATGCGTTATAGAGATCATTTTGCAGACTTTATGTAATGGAATTCAGACAAAGACGATTTATATTTAATCCTTTGGTGGCTTAAAAGTCATTAAAGGATTTTTCTATAATTTTAAATATAAAATAGCTATAATAAAAGAGAATAAATAATTACCGGCGGTGGAAATTTGAGACAGTTAATAAAAAAACTTTATATGACAATCATTAGTTTTTTAAATTTGATATATATAAAGAAAAAAATAAATCATCATCATATTGTCGTCATGATGACATTTGTTGAAGATGTACTTCCAATCATCGAAGCATTAAATCGAAAATCTTATGAAGTGACAGTGATTGCCAAGGAAAGTAATAGAAAATATGTTGAACAATTAGACAATGTGACATTTATACCTGCGGGCAATAAAAAAGTCTTTAAACATATAAAGGCCTTGAGTACGGCAAAAATTATTGTGATAGATACATATTATTTATTGTTTGGCGGTTTCAAAAAGAAATCGCAACAGACAATCATTCAAACTTGGCACGCAGTTGGTGCACTGAAAAATTTTGGACTTACTGACCACCAAGTAGATTTAAATAATAAAAAAATGGTGAACCAATATAAAAATGTTTATCGCGCTACTGATAAATATTTAGTAGGGGGCGAACCAATGGTGAATTGTTTTAAATCCGCGTTTGGTGCGAAAGATGATCAATTTTTAAGAACTGGATTGCCTCGTCTTGTTCCATATGTAAATTTAGATATCAAACAAAAGCAGCAAGCTTTAAAGTTACAATATGGTATCAATGATAAATTAGCGCTTTATGTGCCAACGTATCGCGAGCATCACCAAGCCAATCAGATTATTGATAAGGCGCGTTTTGAAACAGCATTGCCTTCATACACATTGATGAGTAAGTTACATCCATCACTACCTCAAGATGAGCAACACAATATTAGTCTACAATCGCTTATGGTTATGGCGGACGTTATCATCACAGATTATAGCTCATTAGCAATAGAAGCAAGTTTGTTAAATAAGCCGACGCTTTTTTATGTCTATGATGAAGCAAATTATGAAAAAGTACGGGGGCTAAATTCATATTATTATGAAATTCCGGAATTTTACAAAGCATATAGCGAAGAAGACATCGTTCATATACTTCAAACACATGCAAGTGCATTAATGCCATTGTTCAAAAATTGGCATGACTATAATGTTCCAAATAGCTTAACTCAGGTTATAAATCATATAGAGAAAATGGTGAAAACATGAAAATATCAATTATCATACCTGTCTATAATGCAGCAAATACACTTCAAAGAGCAATAAGCTCTGTGGATACAAAGCAAGATTATGAAATTATTTGTATCAATGATGGATCAACAGATGAAAGTAAACAAGTTTTAGAAAGACTACAAAAAGCATACAAAAACATTCGTATTATTAATCAAGCAAATCAAGGTGCAGCTGTGAGCAGAAATAAGGCATTGGAGTATGTTACTGGTGATGCTTTTATGTTTTTAGATGCAGACGATGAATTTTTGCCAAATAGTATCGATGCTATGGCAGATTACTTTCAACAGGATGAACATGTAGATATTGTACTAGGACAAATTGGAAGACTAAATAAAGGTGCATGGCAAAGTTTTTATACACACCAACCCATACAAAAATTTGATAAAGTGAACTTAGCACAATGTCCTGAAATGATGCAATCTATTGGTCCAGGAGGCAAGTTATTTAGTGCGACATTCAAAGATTTACGCTTCGATGAAGATGTAGTGTTTTGTGAAGAGCATACATTTATGATATCAGCTTATAAGAAAGCACGAGATGTGCAATTATTACCTTTTATTGTGTATGGTTATCATGAAGAAAAAGGGTCGGTGACAGATCAAAGAGCAGATCGCTTTGTAAATTATATGAGCGATGCGATTAAAGTAAGACATAGAGTGATGCACACATTGTTATTAAGAGAAGAACGGATTTATTACAGTTATCGTATGGATGAACTCATTGTCAGTTACTTGTTGCAAGCATTTCTCACAAATAATAAAAAATTAACAGAACCATTTTTAGATGTCGTAACGTCTTATATGAATAATATGCAAGAAGCAGATTATTCAGGAGAAGCAATGTTTAGAATAATTAGGGTTGTTGAACAATGTGGAAAAAATTGGAATAAAGCGTTATATAAAAAATGGCGAGAAGCATTACTTAATGTAGGCATTGGTAGACCGAATTATTACCGCTTTCAAATGGAAGTGTTACCGAAACGTGTAAAATTCAGAGGTAAAATGAAATTAAAACAAATATTAAAAAAATGAATTTTGGGTATAGTTCGTAAACTTCAAATCAGTGTGCTATACTTTTAAAAAATGTAAATTTTAATTAAATTTTGTTAAGGAGTATGAGCGTATGAAACGTGTTATTACTTATGGAACGTATGATTTATTACATTATGGTCACATTGAATTATTAAGAAGAGCTAGAGAAATGGGCGATTATTTAGTAGTTGCACTATCTACAGATGAATTTAATCGCATTAAAAATAAAAAGTCTTATTATAATTATGAACAACGAAAGATGATGCTAGAGTCTATTCGTTATGTTGATCTTGTAATCCCTGAAAGTGGCTGGGGACAAAAAGAAATCGACGTCGATCGCTATGAAATAGATACTTTTGTAATGGGGCACGACTGGGAAGGTGAGTTTGACTTCTTGAAAGATAAATGTGAAGTGATTTACCTTAACCGTACAGAAGGTATTTCTACTACTAAAATCAAGAAAGAACTTTATGGTGATGCTGAAAAATAAATCAGCAGTCATTTGTTGATATTGAATTATAATTTTAATAAATCATATGTTAAATAAATATATTAAGTGAGGCTGGGACATCGTAATGTCTCAGCCTCAACTTGTTTTGTCATCGAACGATCAAGCTATGAAAAACCCCGAGAAGATTTCTAAGTTAAAGCATCTTTTCGGGGTATCATTTTGGCATTGATAATTCATGACTTTATTTATGATTTTTTCTGTTTTTGAAAGTTTCGATAATAAGATAAATAATAATTGCGATTGCAGCTATGATTAATATCGTTCCTAATAAAGTGAGGATTGGATGTTCATCCCACGTCGTTTTCACAACTGTCGTAGTTTGATGCAGAATTGGTTTGCTTACTTTAACAGTTGGTGGGCCGTATTTATCGGAAATAAATTTTCGATCATATTCAATATGCAATTTACCATCTTCAATTACATAGTTATAATCATTTTTATCGAAATCATTTGGAAGTACATCGTATAAGTCTTTTTCTACATAATATGTTTTTCCATTAATTTTGTGATTGCCTTTTGAAATAATTTTTTTATATTTATATTGATCAAAAGACATATTCATTAAGGCATTGCCCATCATATTACGTTGTTTCTCGCCACCTAAGTTGTCGTAGTTACCAGCACCCATTATTGTTTGATTAATTCTAAATTTATCTCTTTTTGTAGTGATAGTGTGATTGTAATCTGCAATGTCACTAGAGCCAGTTTTTAAACCATCTGTCCCCTCTAAACTCATATCCGCACCCTCTAAAGAGTGATTGAACGTGTAATATGTAACACCGTGTTGCGTTGGAGCTAATTGTTTAGTGAAATAAATGATTTTTGGTGTATCTTGAATGGTACGTTGAGCTAAAATTGCAAAATCTTTAGCGGTTGATGTATTATTCTCTTCATTTTTATATTTTTTTGGTGCAAAGTCTTTTAATTGTTTATTTTCAGCACCTGTTGGATTAACAAAATGTGTATCTTTCATACCTATTGATTTTGCTTTTTTGTTCATTGCATCTGTAAAATCTGAAAGGTTTCCAGATACTTCTTGACCTAATATAAGCGCTGCGGCATTACTTGAATTTGAAACAGTGATTTGGAGTAACTCTTTAATCGTGTAAGTCTCTCCAGGATAAAGCTTGGTATTACTTAATTCAGGCAAGGTAGACATGCTGTAATGTTTGTCTGTGATTTTAACTTTATCATCTAAAGATAAATCCCCACGATTAACGGCTTCGAGTGTTAAATACATGGTCATCAATTTGCTCATCGAAGCAGGATACCAATCTTTATCAGCGTTATATTGGTAAAGAATTTGACCGGTTTGGGCAATATTTACTGCACCTTCAGGTTGATAATTATCAGTAACATTATAACCATATTGATTTGCCGCCTGTGTAGGTGTGACTGTTTCAGCGTTGGCAAAAGGTGTTATAATTGAACCGACGAAGAGTACAGTTACAATTGCCAGAATTAACTTTCTCATAATTACATTCCCTCTTAATATGTTCTGTTTTATTGCAATAGAGGTATTTTAGCATATTGTATGTAGTTTATAAAATATTAAACAGAAGAATATTTTTTATAACTAATTTATTGAAAATTATTGTGTAAAACATGATAAAATAAATTGAAATTAATTTAACTTAATACTTTAAAATTAATCTGCTCAAAATTAATGTAAGTAAGAGGTAATTTAAAATATTTTTAGAAGAGGTAATTTAGATATGAATCAAGAGAATCCATTATTCTACTTATTTAAAAAATTATCATGGCCTGTTGGACTGATTATCATAGCTGTTTTAATTTCTTCATTAGGTAGTATTACAGGACTAGTAGTTCCTTTTTTTACAGGTAAGCTCGTAGATAAATTTTCTTTTAAAAATATTAATTGGATGTTTATCATAGCATTTATTTCTATATTTATTATGAATGCGTTGCTTAGCGGTATAGGACTGTATTTATTGAGTAAAATTGGTGAGAAAATCATTTATGCAATTCGATCCGTTTTATGGAAACACATCATTCACTTAAAAATGCCCTTTTTTGATAAAAATGAAAGTGGACAATTGATGAGTCGTTTGACAGACGATACAAAAGTAATCAATGAATTTATTTCACAAAAATTGCCCAACTTATTGCCTTCAGTATTGACTATTATCGGCTCTTTAATAATGTTATTTGTGATGGATTGGCAAATGACTTTGCTGACTTTTATCACGATACCTATATTTGTATTAATTATGATTCCATTAGGTAAAATTATGCAAAATATTTCTAAAAAAACACAGGCAGAGATTGCGAATTTCAGTGGCTTACTAGGTCGTGTATTAACAGAAATGCGCTTAGTTAAAGTTTCACGTACTGAAAAAATTGAGTTAAATAATGCGCATAAGAATTTACAAGAAATATACTTTTTAGGACTAAAGCAAGCTAAGATTACAGCTATTATACAACCTATATCTGGTGTAATTATGCTTTTAACGATTGCAGTTATCTTAGGTTTTGGTGCAATTCGAATTTCTACTGGAGCAATCACAGCAGGAACCTTAATTGCAATGATTTTTTATGTTATTCAACTTACGCAACCTATCATTAATTTATCAACTTTGGTTACAGATTATAAAAAAGCTGTAGGGGCAAGTAGTCGTATATATGAAATCATGGAAGAACCTACTGAAGTTTTTGAAATAGAACAAGCAAAACCAATGATTGATGGTAATTTAACATTTGAAAATGTACATTTTAAATACGGTAATAAACCAATTCTTACAAATGTGAGTTTTGATATACCATCTGGTAGTATTACTGCTTTTGTAGGACCTTCTGGTTCAGGTAAGAGTACAATTTTCAATATTATTGAACGAATGTATGACATAGAACAAGGTGATATCACTTATGGCGACCAATCGATTTATGATATAGATCTAGGTCATTGGCGTGAGAAAATAGGTTATGTCATGCAATCTAATTCAATGATGAATGGCTCAATCAGAGACAACATTTTATATGGCATTAATCGTGAAGTCTCAAACGAAGAATTAATTTACTATGCAAAATTAGCAAATTGTCACGAATTTATTATAGCGTTTGAAGATGGATATGACACAATTGTTGGCGAGCGAGGTTTGAAATTGTCAGGTGGCCAACGTCAACGTATAGATATTGCCAGAAGTTTTGTTAAAAATCCAGATATCTTATTATTGGATGAGGCAACCGCTAACTTAGACAGCGAAAGTGAGCGAAAGATTCAAGATGCTTTAGAAGAATTGATGGAAAACAGAACAACAATCGTGATTGCCCACAGACTATCTACAATTAAAAAAGCTGAACAAATTATTTTTATTGATAACGGTAGTGTGACAGGCATAGGCACTCATCAGGATTTGATTGGTAATCATGAAAAATATCAACAATTTGTTCATACACAAAATTTAACGAAGTAATATTGAAAACACGTATGATTGGATACTGGACAAATATATTTTTTGACTATAAACGAACCATAAATTTTTTATTTTATATAATGTACATACATGGTATAATTATTGTGAATTCATAAGTGACAATCATTTGGGGAATGATAGATTTTTATCAAGAATGAAATTAAATAAATGGATTACAAAATTTAAGATGAGTATATTCGCTGCTATATAATTAAAATTGATAATTAACTTAATGAGCGAGAGCAGATATACTCATCTTAATAATTCTTATACATAATCGAGTGTTGCTTTTAAATATTCAAGTAGTTATTTATTCAATAAGAAATGGTGGGTGTATGATGTTTTTACTTATTAATATTATTGGGTTAATTGTGTTTTTAGGTATTGCTGTACTTTTTTCCAGAAAGAAATCAGATATCCAGTGGAAATCTATTGGCATTTTAGTCGTAATCAACTTATTCTTAGCATGGTTCTTTATGTATTTCCCTTGGGGGAAGTCAGCGGTTCAATTATTGGCAAATGGTATATCATGGGTTATTGATTCTGCACATGTAGGTACGGGATTTGCTTTTGCCAGTTGGACAAATACAGAAATGATGGATATGGCTGTGAGTGCGCTATTTCCAATTCTATTAGTAGTACCACTTTTTGATATTTTGATGTATTTTAATATTTTACCCAAAGTTATAGGTGGTATTGGTTGGGCTTTAGCTAAAATTACACGTCAGCCAAAATTCGAATCTTTCTTTGGTATAGAAATGATGTTTTTAGGTAATACAGAAGCATTAGCAGTTTCAAATGAACAATTGAAACGCATGAAAGAAACACGTGTGTTAACAGTGGCAATGATGTCCATGAGTTCGATATCTGGTGCAATTGTTGGCGCGTATGTATCGATGATACCAGGTGACTTAGTGCTAACTGCTATTCCATTAAATATCATTAATGCAATTATAGTTTCTTCTATTTTAAATCCTGTTTCTGTGGAAGAAAAAGAAGATATTATTTATAGTATCCGTAATGAAGAAATTGAAAAACAGCCGTTTTTCTCATTTTTAGGAGATTCAGTATTAAATGCAGGTAAATTGATTTTAATCATCATTGCTTTTGTTATCAGTTTTGTTGCACTTTCTGATTTAATTGACCGTTTTATTAATTTAATCACAGGTATTATCGGTGGTTGGGCTGGTATAAAAGGAAGTTTTGGCCTAGATCAAATTCTCGGTACTTTTATGTATCCATTTGCTTTATTACTAGGATTACCGTTTGATGAGGCATGGATAGTGGCACAACAAATGGCGAAAAAAATTGTGACAAACGAATTTGTGGTGATGGGTCAAATTAAAGATGTTATTGATTCATACTCACCACACAGACGTGCAGTTATTGCAACATTTTTAGTATCGTTTGCGAACTTCTCAACAATAGGGATGATTATTGGAACATTGAAAGGCATTGTAGATAAGAAAACATCTGATTTTGTTTCGCAATATGTTCCAATGATGTTGCTTGCAGGAATTCTAGTATCGTTAATGACAGCTGGATTTGTTGGTTTGTTTGCTTGGTAATGATGGGTTGTAAGTCAATGACTCGCTTAAAGATGATATATGTCGAAATAATTGTCTAGGTCTATCAATCATGTAAGAAAATTAAATACAGTGAATTTATAATCGATCGTCTTGAAGTAAAAGTTGTATTAATTACTTAGTTGATATCAATAGACGGTAAAAAAGGAGCGTGTGAAATCAATTGATTATTGATATCAATAACGCTCCTTTTTTATATTAATGCTTGTTCGTATATGTATTATGATGATTTTAAAATAAAAAATAAAGCCAAGTAATTGACGTGAGGAGACACATGCAATATTACTTGGCTTTTACGGGAAATGAATTAATTGTATATTAATAGTAAGGACTAGGTACTAAAAATATACTCGAGCAAAAATTGTTTTGTATGTTACTATAAACAACACAAAGGAGATGGCTTCTTATTGGCAATCAATAAGAAGATAAATTTTATTATAGCAAAGGAAAGTGTATAAGTAAACCGAAAATTCAGAATTTTTGAACTTTTAAAAGTGTAATAAAAAGAAATGTTATAATATCAAGGTTTTACAAGTAAGTGATTCAGAATTTTTTTCAAATATTGTTGTGGTATGTTCGATAGTTTGCTAATATTCAATTGATTGAAGTTAATATGAGGGGGTCATGTGGGTGAATAAAACAGTACGAGATTTGTTATTCGTTATAATTGGGTCATTTATATTTTCAGCAGGCGTTAATACTTTTATCATATCTGCTGATTTAGGCGAGGGAGGCGTGACCGGTATAGCTATCGTACTTTATTATGCCTTTCACATATCTCCTGGTGTAACAAACTTTGTATTTAATGCAGTACTTATCGCTATAGGTTACAAGTTTCTAAGTAAGAGAAGTATGTATTTAACGATAATAGCGACAATATTAATCTCACTATTTTTAGAATTAACAGTGAGTTGGAAAATTGAGACAGGTAATATTTTAGTTAATGCAGTATTTGGTGGCATGTCTGTAGGTCTAGGTATTGGTATTATCGTACTTGCTGGAGGGACAACTGCAGGAACAACGATTTTAGCTAGAATTGCTAATAAATATTTAGATGTTAGTACACCTTATGCACTGTTGTTCTTTGATTTAATTGTTGTTGCAATTTCATTAACAGTAATTCCTGTTCCGAGTGCGTTGGTTACAGTAATCTCACTTTATATCGGTACAAAAGTAATGGATTATGTCATAGAAGGTTTAAATACGAAAAAAGCAATGACGATTATTTCTAGTAAACCAGATGAAATAGCTAAAGTGATTGATGAACAGGTAGGACGTGGGTTGACAATTTTAAATGGGAGAGGCTATTTCTCTAAACAAGAAAAAGACATATTGTATGTTGTTATTACTAAAACGCAAGTTAGTAAAGCGAAACGTTTAATCAAACGCATTGATAACGAAGCATTCTTAGTGATTCATGATGTTCGTGATGTTTATGGTAATGGTTTCTTAATTGATGAACATTAAAAATGAAAAAATGCTAATTAAAACCTTGGTGTATGGATTAGATCCTACATCAAGGTTTTAATTTGAGTATCGCTACAATAATCCGATAACTAAGAATTTTCTTATATTGCTAAAAAAACTGTATGGCAATTTAAAATATATTCATAAACCATACATTTTGCTTGCTATCATAAAACATTTATTAGTCATCATATCTAAAAAATGATATAATATCATCTGTGATAATGATTATCATTTAAAGGACAAATTAGAATAAAAATGACATAGATATAGATTGTTTTTGGTACATTTTGTATTAGGAAGAAGGGAAATTATGACTCGATTAGAAGGAGAACAAGTTACGATAGGTTATGGGGATAATGTTATTGTAGATAATTTAGATGTTCATATTCCGACTGGTAAAATCACATCTATTATAGGACCCAATGGTTGTGGAAAGTCTACATTACTAAAAGCATTGTCACGTCTTTTACCGATTAAAGATGGCGAAATTAAATTAGATGGTGAAAATCTGCATACACAATCAACAAAAGAAGTTGCCAAAAAAATTGCGATTTTACCACAATCACCAGAAGTGGCCGATGGACTTACGGTTGGAGAGCTTGTTTCATATGGTCGCTTTCCACATCAAAAAGGATTTGGGAGACTTTCTGCGGAAGATAAAAAGGAAATTGATTGGGCCATGAATGTAACAGGTACTTATGAATTCCGATTACGTTCTATCAACGATTTGAGTGGTGGTCAACGTCAAAGAGTATGGATTGCGATGGCATTGGCTCAAAGAACGGATATTATTTTCTTGGATGAGCCTACAACATATTTAGATATTTCACATCAATTAGAAATTTTAGAATTAATTACCCAATTAAATCAAGAACAAGGTTGTACTATTATTATGGTGTTGCATGATATTAATCAAGCAGTTCGATTCTCAGATCATCTGATTACGATGAAACAAGGAGACATTGTTGCTGCTGGAGGTACAGAAGATGTTTTAACCAAAGAAAACTTAGAAAAAGTATTCAATATAGATGTAGAGATTAGTACAGACCCTAGAACAGGGAAACCTATGCTAGTTACCTATGATTTATGTAGAAAAAGCTATTCAGAAATTTAGGTGTAATCATGGCTACGCAAAAAAAGGGAAAATTAAGCTTCACAACAACATTAATAATTAGTTTGGTTCTATTAGTCATTGCTTTGACGGTATCAATATTGATTGGAGATGCTAAAATTCACATTTCTACAATATTTGATGCGATATTTAATTATGATAATAAGAATCAACAACATAATATTATTAGTGAAATACGTATACCAAGAGATATAGGAGCAATGCTTGTAGGTGTAGCATTAGCGACTTCAGGTGCAGTCATTCAAGGCGTTACTAAAAATGGTTTAGCAGATCCGAGTTTAATCGGATTAAATTCAGGCGCTTCATTTATGTTAGCGCTAACTTTTGCATTTTATCCAACAGCACCATTTATAGTGCTTATGATTGCAGGATTTATCGGAGCAATCATGGGTGGATTTATTGTATT
Source organism: Staphylococcus cohnii species complex 1663 (assembly GCF_041008415.1). Classification (NCBI taxonomy): domain Bacteria; kingdom Bacillati; phylum Bacillota; class Bacilli; order Caryophanales; family Staphylococcaceae; genus Staphylococcus; species Staphylococcus cohnii species complex 1663. The sequence continues at coordinate 265,405 of NZ_JBFDVL010000003.1, read as the reverse complement.
GATGATTGGCAGGTCAAGAAGTGATGGCTTTAATCCGATGAGAATTATACTGGCTGGAGCTGCCGTAAGTGCTTTGCTAACAGCCTTGAGTCAAGGTGTAGCGTTATTGTTTAGATTAAATCAAAGTTTAACGTTTTGGAGCGCTGGTGGAGTTTCTGGTACGACTTGGGGGCAGCTTGTTTGGGCAGCACCATTTATTATTATTGCATTAGTTATCATTATTGCGATGAGTAAACATCTAACTATTTTAAATTTAGGTGAAACTTTAGCAATTGGATTGGGACAAAATGTTGCTTTAACACGTGCAATTGCTTTGATTATATCCATGGTTATGGCAGGTATTGCCGTAGCAATGGTGGGTCAAATAGCATTTGTAGGACTAATGGTTCCACATATTGTACGTTATTTAGTTGGTACAGACTACGCTCGTGTTCTGCCATTAACTGCTGTTATTGGCGGGTTATTGCTACTCGTTGCTGATACGGTAGCGCGCATGTTAGGTGAAGCTCCAGTAGGTGCAATCATTTCATTTATTGGCGTACCTTACTTCTTGTATTTGGTTAAACGAGGAGGACGCTTTTCATGATAGACCCAAAATTAAGATATAAACAGTTCATTACCATGATTATTCTTATAATATTGGTGGTATTCGCATGTGCTTGGAGTATGACTTCAGGTGAATATAAGATGTCTATAGGTACTTTTTTTAAAACGCTTATAGGTCAAGGTGAATATACCGACACACTCATACTTATGGAATTTAGATTTCCGAGAATGGTTATTACTATTTTAGCTGGTGCTGCTTTAGCAATGAGCGGAGCTATCATACAAAGTGTAACTAAAAACCCTTTAGCGGAACCTGGTATTTTAGGTATAAATGCAGGAAGTGGGTTTGCTATAGCACTATTTATTGTAGTTGGTCAAGTGAATGCAGATAATTTTGTATATGTATTACCAATTATAAGTATGATCGGTGGTATACTGACTGCGCTAGTTATTTTTTCATTTAGTTATAATAAAGGAGAAGGTATTACACCAGCAAGTATGGTGTTAGTAGGCGTGGGTATGGCTACTGCTTTAAGTGGTGGGTCCTTGACGTTAATGTCAACATTTGACGAAGATCAATCAGAGTTTATTGCTTCATGGCTTGCGGGTAATATTTGGGGCGATGAATGGGCGTTTGTAATTGCCTTTTTACCTTGGGTCATTGTACTGATACCGTTTTTATTATTAAAAGCGAATGTTTTAAATTTATTAAATACGCATCAACATATTGCTCAAGGTGTAGGTGTGAAAATTGGTAGAGAACGAATTGTATTATTGTTAATAGCAGTAGTTCTGTCGTCAGCTGCAGTATCCGTGGCAGGAGCTATTGGTTTTATAGGTTTGTTAGGTCCACATATTGCTAAATCAATTGTTGGTCCGAGACATCAAATGTTTCTACCAATTTCCATATTTATTGGTGCCTTTTTACTTGTGTTGGCAGACACTGTCGGACAAGTGATATTACAGCCTTCTGGTATGCCAGCTGGTATTGTTGTATCAATTATAGGCGCACCTTATTTTTTATATTTAATGTATAAAACAAAATCAGTTTAAATATGAAAATAGAAATCATTAAATGTTTGTGTGTAATAAATAAGTATGCAATAAAATTTCGTTATAACTAGATAGTCATTTAAGAAAAACTTTACAGATGGGCGGGTTTTAGAATCAATTTTGAAAAAGATTGATTGAGAACCCGCTCTTTTTTTAAAAATAAACCCTTTGAGTTGTTAGCGTTTACATTTGTGTGTAGGGTATACTATAAGTGAATAGTGAAAACAGGAGGTCCTCAATATGAAAAAGCTCATTAAAGATAAATCACAATTTTTACCAGATATGTTAGATGGTCTTTCGATTTCAAATAAAAATGTCGAAGTAATTGCTGATACGGTGGTTGTACGTAAACATAAAAAAGAAAAAGGCGTAGCGATTGTATCTGGTGGTGGCAGTGGTCATGAGCCAGCACATGCAGGTTACGTAGCGCAAGGTATGTTAGATGCTGCAGTGTGTGGTGAGGTATTTACATCTCCAACGCCAGATAAAATTTTAAGTGCGATTAAAGCTGTGGACAATGGAGATGGTGTACTGCTTGTTGTTAAAAACTATGCAGGTGATGTCATGAATTTTGAAATGGCACAAGAAATGGCAGAAATGGAAGATATCCAAGTAGAAACCGTTGTGGTCAAAGACGATGTTGCTGTTAGTGATGAAGCACAACGTAGAGGCGTTGCTGGAACAGTATTTGTGCATAAAATAGCTGGATATTTAGCAGAAAACGGAGCCTCACTATCGCAAATTAAAGAAAAATTAAATGAATTATTACCAACTATCAAATCAATAGGTATGGCTTTAACGCCACCATTGGTTCCGACAACAGGTCAATATGGCTTTGATATAGATGATGAATCTATGGAGATTGGTATCGGCATACATGGTGAAAAAGGTCTCTCACGCCAAAAAGTTGAAAGTGTAGATTTAGTCGTTGAACGATTGATTGCCGAACTATTGAAAGAGATAGATGATGAACGACTTATTGTGATGATAAACGGTATGGGAGCTACACCTTTATCTGAACTAAATATTGCAACAAAATACGTGGCACAACAACTCGAAGATAAACAAAAAGATGTGAAATTATGGTTAGTTGGAGACTATATGACTTCATTAGATATGGAAGGTTTATCAATAACATTTTTACCATATACGGAACAAGTTTATGAAGCATTGATTGCACCGACAAGTAGCCCGTATTTTAATGCTTAAATAAAAAATATAGGTTAGGAAGTGAAGCGGAATGAATGTGTCAGAGTTAAAAGAGAGATTGCTTAATTTAGTTGATGTCTTTGAAGAGAAAGAATCATTATTAACAGAATTAGATAGAGCAATTGGTGACGGTGATCATGGCGTAAATATGTTAAGAGGGTTTAAAGCCTTGCCCGAACAGCTAGATGATAGCTCTGTGTCTACATTATTAAAATCTACTGGTATGGCTTTAATGTCTAATATTGGTGGTGCTTCTGGTCCACTTTATGGATTTAGTTTTGTGAAAATGTCTCAAGTTGTTGGTGATGAAATTGATAAAGAGAATTTAAAAACAATGCTTAACACATTTTCGGAGGCAGTTGCGCAACGTGGGAAAGTAGAGTTAAATGAAAAGACAATGTATGACGTTATTGAACGTACCAACAAAGCGATAAATAATGGTGAAACTTTATCATTTGAAGATTTACAATCTTTGGCAGAAGCAACTAGGGATATAGAAGCAACGAAAGGTAGAGCAGCCTATTTTAAAGAAGCGTCAAAAGGGCATGTGGACCCGGGTGCACAAAGCAGTGTATATATTTTAAACGCATTAATAGGAGCTGATTAATATGACACAAATTATTATTGTAAGCCATAGTAAAGAGATAGCAGATGGTACAAAAGCTTTGGTAAATCAAATGGTAGGAGAGAATATTAAGATTACTGCACAAGGTGGTGTGCATGGTGAAATTGGCACATCATATGATGATATCCAAACAATGGTGAATCAAGTAGATGACGACGCATTATGTTTTTATGACATAGGTTCTGCTGAAATGAATACAGATTTAGCGATTGAGATGTATGAGGGAGAGCATCGTTTAGAAAAAATAGATGCCCCGATTGTTGAAGGTACTTTTACTGCAGCAGTAAATCTTTCTGTAGGAAAAACGATAGATGAAGTGTTAGATGAGTTGAATACGAAATTTGGCTAAGTCAACGTATTAATCAATGATCTCTTTCAAGTAGTTATAATGATATATATAGCGTATGTCGTTCTAACTGCTTCAATTAACTTGACAAAAATATTCTTTTTTATATGAATATATAATTAAGATATGGTAAAATGAGACTTAACTGTTAAAGAACTCTGGATATCTAGGAGGACATTGCAATGAAAGAATTGATACAAAAGCATGTCTTAAACGGCGAATTTGAATCAGTATACCGTCTTATGTCCCAGACAGATTTTATGGAATTTGAAGAAGCTTATATCTCAAGCGCTCATGAAGTGGAAAGTATCATGTTTTATACATGTATTTTAGATATGATGAAAACTGAAGAAACAGCAGAAATGCATGACTTAGCTTTTCTACTACTCGTTTATCCATTAAGTGAACTACAAGGTGCTTTAGATTCTGCATATTATCATGCAGAGTCATCCATAAAACTTACTGACGGCAAAGAAGTAAAAAGCTTATTACAGATGTTGTTATTACATGCAGTTCCTGAACCAGTCATTTCTGATAAAAAAGCATTAGAGATTTCTCGTCAAATACTTAAACTAGATCCAACAAATAGCGTTGCGCGTAATGTACTAAAAGAAACAGCAAAACGTTTAGATAATGTTGTCGTTGATTTCAATGAACTTAATCGTTTTAAAAATGCACATTAACTTGAGTAAGTGACAGTTAAATCATAGAATAGTGTTTAATTCTGATGTGAAAACAATTGTATATGAAAATGACTTTTTGAGGCTGAGACAAATTGATTGTCTCAGCCTTTTTCATGAGCATAGTTCAGATATTTATTTTAAATCAGTAAAGTTTCTGCTTCGTTTTTCTTTTCATTATTGTTATAACATTAATCAAAATAAGACTTAAATTTATTTTTTATATTTGTTTGGTATAGTGGATGATGATGCAATGAAAATTTTTTCAAAAAATTTTTCATTATAATTTTTGAATTATTATGAAATTTAGAAATGTATAAATTTGCAAAAAGTTATTGGAATTTATTCATATTTATAGTGTATCTTGGAATTGACGATTTATTTTTAAAAGATAAAATGAATGATTAAAAAGAAATATATTGCTTAACTATTATGTTTAATTTTAATGAATTGTGCAAATCTTAATTTTCTCATGTTGCAAATTACAGTCAGTACGTTATAATTACAAAATGTGTTAACTATGAGGAGGTTATTTATCACATGGGGTTGAATAAAGAAGCTATAAAAATTGGTTTCGCTTACGTCGGTATCGTAGTAGGTGCTGGCTTTTCAACAGGACAGGAAGTTATGCAATTCTTCTCGCCATATGGCTTATGGTCATATATTGGTGTTTTACTTTCTGGGCTAATTTTAGGATTTATTGGTAGACAAGTTGCGAAAATTGGTACTGCGTTTGACGCACAAAACCATGAATCAACTTTGGACTACTTATTTGGAAATGCGTTCAGTAAAATCGTAGATTACTTACTAATCTTTTTCTTATTTGGTATTTCAGTTACTATGATTGCTGGAGCAGGATCAACATTTCAAGAAAGTTTCGGTGTACCAACGTGGTTAGGTGCATTGATAATGGTAATTGCAATATATATCACACTATTGATGGACTTTAATAAAATCGTACGAGCTTTAGGTATTGTTACGCCATTCTTAATTATATTAGTAGTTATTATTGCTGCTTACTATCTTTTCAATGGTAGTATTTCATTAGGTAAAGTTAACGAAACTGTACCAAGTGACAGCTTATGGTTAGGTATACTTAAAGGTATTAACTATGGTGGTCTTGCATTTGCGGTAGGATTCAGTACTATTGTCGCTATAGGCGGCGATGCTTCAAGACGTCGTGTTTCAGGCGCTGGTGCGCTATTTGGTGGTATTATTTATACCGTGTTATTAGCGTTAATTAACTTTGCATTACAGTCTGAATTTCCAAAAATCAAAGATGCAGATATTCCGATGTTAACATTAGCAAATGCAATTAATCCTTGGATAGCACTAGTGTTATCAGTAATTATGTTAGCAGTAATGTATAATACAATTCTTGGTTTAATGTATTCATTTGCAGCGAGATTTACAGAACCGTATAGTAAAAAATATCATATCTTTATCATAATTATGGTACTTGTGGCTTATGGTTTAAGCTTTGTAGGTTTCGCAGGTTTAATCAACTATTTATATCCAATAATGGGATATGTTGGTCTTATTGTTGTTATTGGAGTACTTATTAAGTATTACAGTAGAAAACGACAAAACAAGAAATTTATTGCTTAACTTTTAAAAGTGAAAAATTGTAAATTGATATATGATATAACTCAGCTTGCTAACGTATGCAAGCTGAGTTTTCTAGTTTATTATCCTTGTAATACTATTGTGAATTTATTTATTATGGTACAATGCTTCCGAAAGGAAAGGTAATCTATGAAGAAAAAACATAAATGGACCCTTATCACAACGTTTATCATAGTCACGGTTGTAGTAGTTATGGCAGTACTTTTAAAACTACAGTATGATAGACAAAACTCGAGTAGAGTAAACGAAAAAGTTCAAATTAATAATAAAAATGTGAATGCTTTTACAAATATCACATATGGAAAAGGGGCACCCAATAGTCGACTTGATATATTAACGCCAAATGAATTAGATCAAGATAACAAACTTCCAGTCATTTTTTGGATGCATGGCGGAGGATTTATTGCGGGAGATAAACAATATAAAAACCCATTATTATCTAAAATTGCTGAACAAGGATATATTGTGGTGAATATTAATTATGCACTTGCACCAGATTTTAAATATCCTACCCAGTTACAACAGATTGATCAAGCGGTAAGTTTTATTAAGAGAAATAAACATGAGTTACCAATTGATTTCAATCAAGTTATTTTTGGCGGTGATTCCGCAGGTGCGCAGTTATCAAGCCAATATACAGCAATACAAACGAATAAATCTTTAAGAGAGGATATGAACTTTAAGCAACAATTTGAAGCAGATCAGCTTAAAGCAGCTATCTTTTTTGGTGGCTTTTATGACATGAAGACAGTTAGAGCGACAGAATTCCCAAGAATTCAGCTCTTTATGGAAAGCTATACTGGAAAACGAGATTGGGAACAACAATTTAAGTATATAAGTGAGATGTCTACCATCAATCAAGTTACAGAAGATTATCCGCCAACATTTTTATCAGTGGGCGATGCCGACCCATTTTATAGTCAGAATATTGAATTCTATAAAAAATTAAAGTCAACAGACGTACCGGTGGATACATTATTTTATGATGGTTCTCATAAATTGAGACATCAGTATCAATTTCATATGGAATTGCCAGAATCACAGCAAAATATGAAAGACGTCTTAAGGTTTTTAAGCAGAAATACAACTTCTTCAGGCGTTGAAACGGAATATCAATCTGAAGAAGCGAATCCAAATGGAGTTGAATTAAACCCATATTAGATATCGATGATGTAACTATGTTTGATTTAAATAACATCAATGTTTTAAGGAAATTAAAAAACACTTTCGTTGAATGCAAATGAGATGTATTCATACGGAAGTGTTTTTTATTAATAATGTATATACTCGATTTAATTTAGTCGTTCTTTTGTCTCAACGATTGAAATTGAAATAGTAGGATATACAGAACATATGGAAGTGATAACCTAATGGTGTAAGCAAGCTAGGTTTGGTTGGTATCTTCTACACTTCAATAATGGTTTAATTGTTAAAATATAGATGAAGACGAAGTTGTCATTTGGATATTTATCCAAAAACGATTAAACTGCAAATAAGGAACTATTTACTAATTTATTACATTAAAATCATTAAATTAGTAATTTTGCCATGATATATTTATTATAATATCGATGATCAATAAACAATTTATCTTTAAGTTCTCCTTCGACTTGATAGTTTGCACTTTTAAATAAATCAACAGCGGTCGTATTTTCGGGAACTACTTCAACTTCAATACGGTGAATGTCATGGTTTAAGCACCAAGCTTCTATGGAATTAATTAATGATTGTCCTAATCCTTTTTCACGATAATGCCTTATAACTCCCATAGAAAAGTGTGCTTCATGTCGTGTACGTTCGAAACTTTCGGTAGTGACAATTGCAAATCCTACGAGTTCGCCATTGTTTTCTGCAATATAAATTGCATTAGAAGGAGAAGTTATATAATGTTCTAAGGTTGCAATAGCATCCGTATTAGAGGGCGCATACTCACCAGGATTGTATATCAAATAATCAGATTCATCATAGATTGTACTTAATAGTTTTATAAAAGGTTCTATATCGTTGATACCAATTTCTCGAATTTGATGAACCATATATGTCCACTCCTCATTTCTAATTTTTAAAACTCAGTTATAGTATAACTTAACATCATTAACATGAATTTACTAGGGAATATTTAAAACAAGAAAAATATATGATAAAGGATGTCGTATAATGAAACCAAATATATTGCTTGCGGGTGTTACAGGTTATATAGGAAAATATCTAATTGAATCCATTAAAGATGAAGGAATCTTATATACATTGTCTAAGTATCCAAAAGAAAAAGAATATCAAGAAATTATTTGGCTTGAAAAAGATATTTATAACTATAATGATGTTTTAACTGCTATGGACGGTATAGATATTGCAATATTTTATTTAGATCCAACCAAGCATTCTGCTAAGCTGACGCATGCAACTGCTAGAGATATCAATTTGATAGCTGCAGATAATTTTGGGAGAGCTGCTGCCAAACAAGGTGTGAGTAAGATAATATATATTAGTGGTAGTCGCTTCGATGTTGAAACGAAGCAGCGTTTATCAGCATACGGTACTGAAGTAGAAGAAACGACGGCAGAAGTCGCTCGCCCTCACGTAGCAGTTGAGTTACAGACTTCGAAATATGATGATGTCAGAAGTGCGTTAAGTATACAACTACCGATGAATTGGACATTAAGCCAAATGGTAACATATTATTTTAAGTGGCTAGATGAAACGAAAGGAACATTGTTGCATACAGCAAAACAAGGGGATAATTTCATTGTGTACATGAAAAACAAACGCAAACCTATACTAGTACTGCGCAAAGAGAACACTGAAAAAGACATCATTACGTTGCATCTTGTGAGTGGTAGAATTGTAAAACCTAATTTAAAAAAGCAAGGGAAATTAGAATTTCGCAAATTAAAAGACACACAACAAGTCATCGTTCATTTGTTTGATTATATTCCTAAATTAACTTGGCCTGTTTATTACTTAATGCAATCACCTTTCCAAGATTTAATGATGCGAGGATTTGAAATTGATTGCCGCATTAAACATTACCAAGGTCGAATTAACTCCGGGGAAAATATAAAATATACAAAATAATTGAGGTGAGCTTATGGAAATTTTATTAGTGGAAGATGATATGACTTTATTTAAGGAACTTAGTGAAGAGTTGGAACAGTGGGACTTTAATGTTAATGGTATCGATGATTTTAATCTTGTAATAGAGAAGTTTAAAGCGGTTGATCCGGCAATAGTTATTATGGATGTTAAGCTACCCAAATATGATGGATTTTACTGGACGAGAAAGATTCGCGAAATATCAAACACACCAATTTTATTTTTATCTTCAAGAGATAATCCAATGGATCAGGTAATGAGCATGGAATTAGGCGCAGATGACTATGTTCAAAAACCATTTAATACAAACATTTTAATTGCTAAACTACAAGCGATTTATAGACGCGTTTATCAATTTAGTATAGATGAGAAAAGAGTCATAACTTGGCAACAAGCGACACTCGACCTTACTAAGGATAGTATTAATAAAGACGATCAAGTCATATATTTATCTAAAACAGAAATGATTATTTTAGAGATGTTAGTGAAAAAACAAGATACGATTGTTACTAGAGATACATTAATAACTGCACTTTGGGATGATGAAGCATTTGTCAGCGATAATACATTAACAGTCAATGTGAATCGGTTAAGAAAAAAGCTTGCAGATATTAATATGAAAGATGCAATTGAAACGAAAATCGGTAAGGGATATATGGCTCATGGATAGTATGAAATGGGTATGGTTATTCCTGCGTTCACGTAAAAACTGGATATTTTGGTTGCTCGTTTTACAATTTATCTTTTTAGGTATTGCTTTTTTAGATTATGATTTAAATGTAAATAGTGTTTTATATATAATTATTTTAAATATAGGGTTAAGCTGTATTTTCTTATTATTTACATATTTAAAAGAAGTTAAGTTTTATAAGCACTTAGATGATAATATAGAACCCGAAGCGTTAAAGCATAAATCATTGGCCGATACGCCGTTCCAAGAAGAAATGTTATCATATTTATATCATCAAATTACGACACAAAAAAGTTTAGTGACTAAGCAAAAACAACAAATCAAATCTACGGAAGCTGCGTTAACAGATTTTGTGCATGATATTAAGACGCCTGTCACTGCTTTAAAATTATTAATTGAAAAAGAAAGCGATGATAATAGAAGACGTGCACTCTTATTTGAATGGACACGTATCAATGACATGCTAGATAAACATCTATTTCTGACTCGATTAGAGTCGCAAAATAAAGATATGTATTATGAAAATGTTTACTTAAAACGTTTAGTTATAGACGAAATACAAATCACTAGATATATTAGCCAAGCGAAAGGTATAGATTTTGAACTTGAATTTGATGACAATTATAAAGTATATACAGATACGAAATGGTGTCGCATGATGATAAGACAAATTCTTTCCAATGCTGTTAAATATAGTGAAAACAGCACGATTCATGTAAACGGCAAACTACTCGAAAACCATGTGACGTTGGAAATTAAAGATGAAGGTAGAGGAATCAGCAAAAAAGATTTGCCGAGAATTTTTGATAAAGGTTTTACTTCAACGGAAAATCGCAATGAAACGACATCTTCTGGAATTGGTTTATATTTGGTGAAAAATGTAAAAGAGAAATTATGGATAACTGTTCATATCAATTCTGAAGTTAATAATGGAACGAAAGTGCAATTTGTTTTTCCAAACCAAAATGAAATAGTTAGCATGTTATCTGATTATTGATATTGCTCATGTACATTGTATAAAAAACTCTATAACCATTAAAAAAGCGACGTTTGACGCATAAATGATGCGATGAACGATAAGAAGGCAATTTCTAATTTTATGGAGAAATTGTCTTTTTTTATTATCAACCTTTGATGCAATTAAAATAAAACATATCTACATTTAACTTTATTTAGGATGAAATAGAGCGCAGAATGAAATTTTTGATAGTATCTACAAATTCAAAAAATCAACTTTCTTTTGAACTAATTGTATCTAAATTAAGTTTGATATATAGAAAAATAATTGTTGCTTAAAAATAGTAATTATGCAAATATTGCTATTGTGTGTTTTGATATATGAATTTATAGATTTTAAAATCATTTTTGAAAAATTATAAATTTCGCAGAACAATATACACAAAATTATTAATTTAACGAAAATGTAATGTTAAGAATTTGTAAATTTAATTGTAGGATTGTTAAAATTGTGCTATTTTCAAATAAGGACAAATCAACATTTGTGAGATTTTTTAAACCTAGTAAGCAAAAACTCATTTACATAATTTTAATAAAATTAAAACAGTAATGGGTCTATTGTAAATCTTGCCAATCTTAATTTGTCTAGAAAAGAATGTAATTTTTTAAATTTATTGAAGGTGATTATATTGGTCACTGTAAATGGAGGATTTTTTGAATGTTTAACAAGAAAAAAGATAAGTTCATGGTGAAACTTGAAGAAATGGTTTTCAACTTAGACCGTGCAGCAATTGAATTTGGTAAAATGGATTTTAATACACACTTAGACCTTAAAGCATACTCAGATAATATTAAAACTTACGAATCACATGGTGACGAGCTCATGCATCAAGTGATTTCGGATTTGAACCAAACATTCATTACACCTATTGAACGTGAGGATATCCTCTCTTTATGTAACGCTATTGATGATGTTTTAGATGCAATAGAAGAAACATCAGCAATGTTTGAAATGTACTCTATAGAATATACCGATGAATATATGGCTGAATTTGTTGATAATATCCAAAAAGCTATTGCTGAAATGAAATTAGCAGTAGGCTTACTTGTCGATAAAAAATTATCTCACATGCGCATTCATTCTATTAATATTAAAGAATTTGAAACTAACTGTGATGGTATATTACGTCAGTCAATTAAACATATTTTTAACAGTGAAACTGATCCTATCACGCTTATTAAAATCAAAGAGATTTATGAAAGTTTAGAAGAAATTGCCGATAAATGTCAAGCTGTAGCGAATAACTTTGAAACAATAATAATGAAAAATAGCTAAGGAGTCCTAACTTATGGAATATATTTTGATTATCACAGTAGCTATCGTTATTTTTTCTTTGATATTTGACTTTATCAATGGTTTCCATGATACAGCCAATGCCGTCGCTACTGCTGTTTCAACACGTGCATTAACTCCTAGAACTGCGATTATTTTGGCGTCAGTTATGAACTTTATTGGTGCGTTAACATTTACTGGAGTTGCAAGTACGATAACAAAAGATATTGTAGACCCATTTAAATTAGAAAATGGTCTAGTTGTGGTTTTAGCTGCTATTATGGCAGCAATTATTTGGAATTTAGTAACTTGGTTTTTTGGAATACCTAGTTCTTCTTCACATGCATTAATTGGATCAATTGCTGGTGCAGCAATTGCTTCTCAAGGTACATTTGCTGTACTACATTATCAAGGCTTTACAAAAATAATCATAGTATTACTTTTATCACCAGTTATTGCGTTTTGTGTTGGTTTTATTATGTATTCAATTGTTAAAGTAGTTTTCAAAAATGCAAATCTAACGAAAACGAATCGTAACTTTAGATTTTTCCAAATTTTCACAGCTTCATTACAATCATTTTCACATGGTACAAATGATGCACAAAAATCAATGGGGATTATTACTTTAGCACTCATAGTTGCGAATATCCAAACAGGTACAAGCACTGAGCCTCAATTATGGGTTAAGATTGCCTGTGCTACTGCAATGGGGTTGGGTACAGCTGTTGGTGGTTGGAAAATTATCAAAACAGTTGGTGGAAATATAATGAAAATACGTCCAGCTAATGGTGCAGCAGCGGATTTATCTTCTGCTTTAACTATTTTTGTTGCGTCATCACTACATTTCCCACTTTCAACGACACATGTTGTGTCTTCATCTATATTAGGTGTGGGTTCTTCTAACCGCATTAAAGGTGTGAAATGGAATACAGCACAACGTATGATTGTGACTTGGGTAATTACATTGCCTATTTCAGCATTATTAGCTGCTTTAATATATTTTGTAATTAATATTGTTTTATAAATATTAACAAAAATGAGTAATAAATAGCTGAATGACTTTAAAATAAATACAAGATAAAGATTCTATGACATAAATACTAGAAAAACAGCACTCGGATGATTCAATTCATCTGAGTGCTTCTTTGTTTTATGCCATAATTCGTATTGTTGGTTCGTATTCTTAGGAACGGAGCTTCAACCTGTAGTCTTCAGCTTGTCCTGTTCCTTCAAGCATCTCGTCAAAATATAATGTACACATATATAATTTTATATTGAAATACTTAAAAAAAGCACTTACGTATATTTAATAAACACTACTATACTAAATTATCAAGATGCTATATCGTATCATCCTAAAATATTTTATACTACCAACATAATAGGGACTTTATTGGTAGTAGGTAGTGTTTTTGTGTGTGCATTTCTGTGCGCTGCCTTTGCTTGTAGTGTTCGACTAATGCTATGTAGTTGTCATAAATGATTGTCGAGATTAAAATATATATAAATAAAGAAAGTAAACAAAATAAAGCGTCAATTTCTATAAAAACCTTATAGAAATTGACGCTTATTTATTAATGTTAGAGGTTTAAGATGCTTCCTCTTTTTAATGAATGTAATTATAGCTAGAAGCAGTAGATGCTGGAATTGTACGATAATCTACTGTACCTGGAGGTGTATTATAATTCATTTCTGATATTAAAATACTGCCATCAGGATTTACTTGCTCAACATATGCAACGTGACCAATTGGACCTTCGTAATTTTGCATGATAGAACCAGCAGTTGGCGTGTTGTTTACTGTGTAGCCGTCTGCTGCAGCATTGTTAGCCCAGTGATCAGCATTCCACCAATATGTACTAATTGGTTGTCCAGTTTCTGCTCTACGGTTAAATACATGCCATGTACATTGACCCCAATCATATAAATTAGCGTCACTAGCAGAATTATTACCAGTAGAAGGCGATTGTGTAGCAGTGTTACCAGAACCACCTGAACCACCAACACTTGATCCATTTGGAATCTTAAGTGATTGACCAGGTTGGATTAAATAACCATTTAGATTGTTCGCTGACATTAATGCATCAACTGAAACACCATAATTGTTAGCAATGATATTTAATGATTCACCAGATTTAACTGTATGTGAAGAACCACCTGATGTTTGTGAAGGAGCGTTTGAACTTGAGCTTTGACCACTTCCACCAATTTCGATAACTTGTCCCGGAAATACCATGTTGTTATCGAGGTTATTGTTTTGTTTAATCTCATCTACTGAAACACCATATTGTTCTGAGATTGTCCATAGTGACTCACCTGATTGTACTGTATGCTGTGTTGATGCTTCAGCTTCATGGTTAGCAATAAATGCTGCTGCACCTGAAGCAGCAGTGACTGCAAATGCAAACTTTTTCAAAAGAACTCCTCCTCACACCTATATAAATAACTCATTTTAAATTAAATATATCTGTTTGATTTTCTTTAATTGAATTCATGTTACATACTAACAAAAATTAGGTGACTTGTGTCTATTGTTATAGAGATGTAACATTATTAACATTTTAGAACATTGAGATGTAAACCTAATAAATACTTTTGTTATGGACTTTAAACGAAATTTTGGTTTTGAAATTCATTTAAAAATTTATGACTTTGTAACATTAGAAAACGTGTGGAATTCAATTAACGTTAACATCTTTTTGGAATTGATAGTTAAAATGTTTGATTTTAGGTGGAATAGTGAAAATGAAAGTAATGTATTTTATATAAACAAAACTTTAACAACATTTAAGCACATTAATCAGATATGTTGAGGAATACATTCTAATTAATGTGTAAGATGTTATAACATCTAAGGAGTGAAATGATTGGCTGAATCAACACAACAAATTAATCAAAAACAATCTAAATCAAAGCAGGATAAATCCAATTCTCATGCGTATGGTAAAGTATGGTTATTCTTTATTTATTATTGGATTATTTTTGGCATTGGTTGCTATTTTGGGCAGTTTTTACCCATGGAATGGAGAAAACCACTCTCTATCGTCTTGCTAGTTTTAGTTTTATTTACAGTTTTAACGAATCGTGCACGTAAATATGGATTGGTAATTTCACATATATATGCAATTATTGTCGGCTTATTGTCCTATGCTACATTTACAGCTTATTTGCAAAATTTAGGACCAGAAGTGTTTTATAAGAATGTGTTACTAGCAATAGGTGCTTTTATCGCATTTGGTTTAATTGGCTATTTCATTGTCGATAACGCTTCAGGAATGGGTAAATACTTATTTGTAACATTAGTGGCTCTGATTGTTGCTGGAATTATTGGTATGTTTGTGCATAATCCAATTTTCCATACAATCATTACAGTAGTAGGCTTACTATTATTCTTATTATATACAATATATGATTTTAATCGTATGAAACGTGGTCAGTATTCTCCACGAGAAATGGGATTCAACCTATTTATCAATTTATTACACATTATTAAATATGTACTAAGACTTGCGAATAAATTTAAAAAGTAAATATTAGATTTAAAATTAAAAAATATGAGTTATAAATTCTAATAGAAGCGAGAGCCGTAACTGGATTTTTACAGAAATTCAGTTACGGTTTTTTAGATTATTATTTTGCTTTTAATTTTTATTTGTCTAGTATCTTAAAATGATCATTACACAATATTCAGCTAATATAAGATTGACATGCAACGATGACTTTAATTTATGATTACATAATAATGTTATATAACAACTTATTTTATCAATAATAAAATATAAAAAAGTTAGAATTAAGGACGATGAATGAAAAAATATGTTGACAAATTAAATTATTATATTCAAAATTATGTAATGGTAAAACATGTACTTTGAAACTAAAACAGTGAATGTTCTATTTTCAAAAGATGAAAATATAAAAGAAATAATCAATTTTATAAAAATGATTTTATATGTATGGTGTATAACAGAATATGAGAGAGGTTGGAATATGGAAGTACAGTGTTTAAATATTATTTCTAATAATTTTTATCCTACTAAACGTGTAACAGATGGCATACTAGTATTACTGCCAATAAAAGAAGTATTAGAAATTCAACAATTTACAGCTAATATAAAAGTTGAAACGGAATTGTTAATCGTAAACCATACAGAAATTTTTAGCATTAAACGCAATGAAGCAACCATTTTATTATATATAGCGAGTGATTGGTTTTTAGAACGAGGTTATCCTTTTTTTGATTATCAATACGCCTCTAAGTTGATTCAGTCTACAGCACAATTAACTAAATCCTTAATTGAGCTGACGAAACACTATTTGAACGATACTTTAAGTTATGATATTTATGAAAATTACATGGTCAAAATTGTTGAAATTATTGCTAATGAAGCTAAAGTAGATTCGGATTATTTATCCCAACAAACTGATCACGCATACTTTGGTATTACTGGAGAAATACTTGATTATGTAAATCGTAATTTGAAGCAACCATTAACATTAAAGTCAATTGCTGACCATATATTTATTTCACAATCAAATATATCTAGTCAATTTTATAGTAAGCTAGATAT
Source organism: Staphylococcus cohnii species complex 1663 (assembly GCF_041008415.1). Classification (NCBI taxonomy): domain Bacteria; kingdom Bacillati; phylum Bacillota; class Bacilli; order Caryophanales; family Staphylococcaceae; genus Staphylococcus; species Staphylococcus cohnii species complex 1663. The sequence continues at coordinate 248,675 of NZ_JBFDVL010000003.1, read as the reverse complement.
GAATTTTAAAACTTATGTGGATACATTAAAATTGGCGGCATCTATGAAAGAGCTATTGGATAGTCAACATACCATTGGAGAAATATCTGATTTATACGGTTTTAGTAGTGCAGCACTTTATAGTAAAAAATTCAAACAATATTACGGTTACACACCTAATCAATATCGTAAACTCTCAAAATACAATAAGTATTTATATTTTCCTTATGAAACATTGAATGACACATTTAAAGATCAAGTAAAGGCTCAACTTACTGCAAAATTAGAAGATAGTTATGTACAAAACAATGAAATTAGTATTTGTACTGATCATTTTTTGGATAATCGTAATTCATCCATGATTATTCAAATTTACACAATAGCAGAGTTATACCAATTGTATACTGATTCTAAAATGAGTTATTTGTTTGAAAATGAGGAACAGATTTATATTTATTGCAATATCAACGTAAAAGATATTCAACAATACATTTCTGAACAAAAAACATATAAAGCTTTTGACTTTATCATATCAAACAATGCTAATTTGGTACTTCAAATCTACGAAAGTCAAGATGTTGAAATATATTTGAATCAGATTTGCAAACCCTACGCGGCTTATTTGCAAACTAGCACAAAGTTAAACAAAGATTTACTAAAAAAGATAAGCTATTGTTTTGATTTAAGTACAATGTCAATAAAAGAGATATACCGTAACATTATCAAAATTAAACAATTTAGAGAGAATGTAAAATTTGGTATTGATATTACTCGTTTATTTAATGAACCAGATGCTTTTAAAATGATGGAAGTACAATTAAAGAGAATTGGTTTTGATTACTATTTTGTAGATAATCAAAAGTTATCAGTGCCATGTTTTAATGAATCACATGAAATGCTGTTGACGAAAGAAATTTTTAAATTTAATTATATAAGGAAAATCATGGCAGAAATGTGTTTGGAGGATAGGTATTATTTTTTATTAAATGTAAGAAATAATTTTTTATTGCATGACGAGTCAATGAATATTATTGAAAGTCCGCCATTGTTAGTCGGTGTGTTTAAAAGAATATTAAAGCATTTTTCGGGTATAGGTGTAGATTTGATACAGCAAATGAACGGTAATGAGGCGTTATACTTATATGATAAAAGTGGTTTCCGTACATTGGTAGGAACTATGTTTCATCGTTTAATAGAAAAAACACGTTATAAAGTTTATGAACATGATTTTTATACTATTATTGATCAAGAGGATAAAATTAGCGTTTATATCAGTGATTGGCAAATTATGGAAAATGAAGTTTCAAAGCACTATACAACAAAAATGTCGGTTAATATCAATTTCAAAGATTTGAAGTCAAGAAAAAAATATTTGATTTTTAAAGAGACATATAATAATGCGCATGGAAATATCAATTGTGTGATACCTTGCAATTTGCGCGAGAAATATCCGTGGTCTGATATATTTATAGAAAAAATTGAATCATATAATCAGCCACGCATAAATGTTTTCGAACATTCATTTAACGACAAATCTTTAAGCGTAGCAATCGATCATAATACCGTACACATTATTGATATTTATAAATAAATGTTTAAACCTAAATTATATAATTAATTTAACATGTTTTGTGATATTTAATTTACTGCTGTTCGTAATAATGACAAAGCTATAAAAATAAATGATAAAGACAGAGTTACTTTTTTTAGAGATAATGAAATTGTATTGCTTACTAGCATTTGGAGGTGTAGCAACAATGAATGATGAAAAAAAGGCGCAGTTATTAAAAATTTATAAAAAATATAATAAAGTAATGTCTTATATAGAAAATAAATATAAACTAACAATGAATGACATTGCTATTTTGGAAATAATACAACAAAATTGTCAACAGCAAAACATGCTGATGCAGCCATTTTTAAAAATTGCGACGACTGAACTCGATTTGAGTCGAACAAAAGTGTTGGCATCAATTCGACGATTAATTAACCAAGATCGTGTAAGCAAATTACGTTCGACAAAAGATGAGAGAAAAGTTTATTTATCGATGACTGAAGAAAATGATAGGAAGTATCACACTTTGTTAGATGAAATTGAAACACAGGTAGACTAAAATATTAAAAATTCATGTTTACATAATGACAATAAAGCTTTAATCAGTTACAAATATTAAATAGTATAATGATACTTCGTGACGAAAGTAGGACAGAAATTTAATTTTATTAATTGGATTTCGTCGTCTCCTCTAATAAGGATTACCTGAGCTTAAGCTCATGCATAAGAACCACTAACCCAACAAGTTGGGAAGTGGTTCTTTATATGTTTCAAAATCACTTTTAATATGTATTTAAGTACTCAAAGAAGCGGTTTTCATATCTTAAAATTGCCGATGTATAACGTTAAAAGAGGCTAATTCATTCTATATGGATGATACTCTATGTGACAAACGATCAATGTTTGATACAAACTAATAAGTTGCCAAAGGGTATAGATATTTCGAGAGACATAATAAAAAATACAAGCAAAGTAGTAGGTTAGTCTATGTGATATAATAAAAATATTGTATAATATGATGTACTGACATACGCATTTAATTAGAAAGTGAGATGACATTATGGGACGTAAGTGGAATAATATTAAAGAGAAAAAGGCCCAAAAAGATAAGAATACGAGTAGAATTTATGCTAAATTTGGTAAAGAAATTTACGTAGCGGCTAAATCTGGTGAACCCGATCCAGTATCAAACCAAGCATTAAGATTAACTTTAGAAAGAGCAAAAACATATTCTGTACCAAACCATATTATAGATAGAGCTATTGAAAAAGCTAAAGGTGGCGGCGAAGAAAATTATGATGAGTTGCGATATGAAGGGTTTGGCCCGAATGGCTCTATGATAATCGTAGATGCGCTTACTGATAATGTAAATAGAACTGCATCTGATGTTCGTGCTGCATTTGGTAAAAATGGAGGTAATATGGGAGTTTCTGGATCTGTTGCTTATATGTTTGAACACACTGCAGTATTTGGTGTTGAAGACAAGTCAGCGGATGATGTCTTGGAAAGCTTAATGGAACAAGAGATAGATGTTAAAGATGTCATAGATGAAGATGGTTTAACCATTGTATATGCTGAGCCTGATCAATTTGCCCAAGTGCAAGATGCATTACGTGCATCAGGTGTTGAAACATTTAAAGTAGCGGAATTTGAAATGTTACCACAGTCAGATATTGAGTTATCAGCAGAAGATCAGGAAACATTTGAACAATTAATTGATGCATTAGAAGAATTAGAAGATGTTCAGAATGTATTCCATAACGTGGATTTGAAATAGCATGAATAAAAATCAAGAAGTACAAAAATGGATTGACCAATTACAATTATATCCGCATCCAGAAGGTGGCTATTATAAAGAAACTATCAAAGCGGTACCGACTAGCTCAAATCAAAGATCGGCTTATTCGAGCATATACTTTCTTTTAACGCACGATAATATATCACATTTTCATCGAATAGATGCTGATGAAATCTGGTATTATCATGCAGGAGATTCTTTGACTGTTCACATGATATACCCTGATGGCAATTATCAAAAAGTAACAGTTGGCCCCAACATCGAAAGTGGTGATGTATTGCAACATGTTGTTCCAAAGGGCACAATTTTTGCATCGTCTATTGAAGGCTGTGCTGGTTATGCGCTTGTTGGTTGCATGTGTCATCCAGCATTTGAATTTAAACATTTTGAGTTATTGAGTAAAGAGTGGCTAAACGAAACATATCCAGCCTTAAAACACATTAATGATCGTTACGCTTTATCAATAATCGACATTAATAGTTAAATATAAAGGAAAACTCGTATTACTTTCTCGTTAAAACAGTTGTGAAAGTAATACGAGTTTTTTAAATATTATTTTGATGTACCAAAAACTTCATTAGCAATTTCAACAATATAAGTTAGCTTTTTCCACTGTTCTTCTTCAGTTAATTTATTGCCTTCTTCAGTAGAAGCAAAGCCACATTGTGGACTTAGACAAATTTGTTCTAAATCTATATAGTTTTGTGCTTCTTTTATACGTTTTAAAATAGTGGTTTTATCTTCTAATTCACCATTTTTTGATGTGAATAATCCCAACACTGCAAATGAACGATCTTCTGGGAAAAATCTTAAAGGTTCGAAATCACCTGAGCGATTATCATCATATTCTAAGAAGAAACCATCTAATTGTTCTTTAAATAGATATGGAGCGATTGGTTCATAACCACCAGAAATAGCCCACGTAGATTGATAATTTCCACGACAAATATGTGTTGTGATCAACAAATCTTCTGGTAAACCACTGATTGCTTCATTGATAACTTTATAAGCGAGTTGACGTGCAACTTCTTTTTCAGATTCACTTCTATCACGCCCACGTGTATTTTGTGTTCCTGATGTTAAATTTGCCCAATACACATCATCTAGTTGTATATAACGTGCACCGAGATCATAGAATTTTAGTAAACTATCGTGATAAGCTTTTGCTACATCATGCGCAAAATCATTGATATCAGGATAAATGTCTTCGTTTAAAATATTAGGATGGAACAATTGATTTGGACTTGGAATAGAAACTTTTGCCGTTGCACGGCCATTTACCTTTTCATATAAAAATTTAAAGTGTTCAAAATGGGGATGATTTGGGTTAAATGTAACTTTATCAACCACCTTGACGTTGTGATTTCTAGTTTCTACACCTTCAAATGTTAAACCACGCTCTGATGTGTAACCTTCAACACCATCTAAGTTTTCTAAGAAATCAAAATGCCACCAACTTCTGCGGAATTCACCATCAGTAATACTATGTAAGCCAATTTCTAGTTGTTTATCTATGATGCGTTCAATTTCCTCATCTTCTATATTTTTTAATGTTTGAGCATTAATAACGTTATTTTGATAATCTTTACGTGCATCTTTTAAACGTTGTGGACGTAGTAAACTTCCTACGTGATCTGCTCTAAATGGTCTTTGTGACGTTGACATATGGCTATCTCCCTTTTTAAAGAATTTTCTGAAAAATATATTAAAAATTTAACAAACTTCTCAACAATTGTCAATTTCGCTTTTACACTATGAAATATAGTACAATAAACATAATTATCTACTCGCTATTAATTAAAAATTTAAATGTAACAAACATAAGATGACATGTAAGGTTCAGTTTTATATAATAATGACAAGGAGTTGGTGGCAGTGAAAGTAAAATATATTGATAAACGTCACTGGCGTCGCATCATTGACCGAGAATATACGGAAGTCAAAGTGAATAATAACAAATTTAAAGGTATTATTGGGTTAGTAACGATGAAAAAGGTACGTGAACCTCTAGAAGTATCGGTCGTAGGACAAAATATTGTTGTGGCTGATGATAACTATCAGTGGTTACAAATATTACCTGAAAAAAAACGTTATAGTATCACAGTGATGTTAGACGACAATGGCAATCCATTAGAATATTACTTTGACATAAATATTAAAAACGTTACGCAAAAAGGAAATGCACGTACGATTGATTTATGCTTGGACGTATTAGCATTACCTAATGGAGAATACGAACTTGTTGATGAAGACGATTTGTTACGCGCGTTAAACCAAGGCCAAATAACCAAGAAGCAATATCACGAAGCTTATATTATCGCGCATCAGTTAATGATTAAAATTGATACAGATTTTACAACTATGCAGAATAAAATTATGTATTGTTTCCATAAAATAAAACAAAAGTCGAAATCTCAAAAGCAATCCTCTTTTAATAAACATAAATTTAAAGGTAAAAAGCATAAAAACGTTGTGTACAATGAGGCCAAACATAAGCCAATAAAAAATTACAATAAGCATCATAATCATTCTAATCAAGATAATAGCAAATCACATCAAAGTAAGATAAAAGATTCTAATGCATCTCAATAATCTTGAAATTGTTATAAAAAATTCCCTATATTAGTCAAGCGTTAACCATGTTATAGTAAACACTGCGAGAATTGAAGCGTATTAAAAGTAATTCATAAGCGCAAAGTAAATAAAAGTAAGGCCACCATAAATAAAGATATTTAGTATTTGTAAAAAATAGGGGGATAATTATGAAGATTGACGATTATCGCTTGTTAACTACATTAGATGAGACGAAAACGCTCAGAAAAGCAGCGGAAATTTTATACATCTCTCAACCAGCAGTAACACAACGATTAAAAGCGATAGAAAATGCATTTGGCGTCGACATATTCATTCGTACAAAAAAACAATTAATAACGACGACTGAAGGCATGATGATTATTGAACATGCACGTGATATGTTGAATAGAGAGCGTCTGTTTTTAGATAAGATGCAAGCACATATCGGTGAAGTAAATGGTACGATTTCTATTGGTTGTTCATCCTTAATAGGGCAAACGTTGTTGCCGGTAGTATTGAATTTGTATACACGACAATTTCCAAATGTAGAAATCCAAGTTCAAGTAGGGTCGAGTGAACAAATTAAAGCTAATCATAGAGATTACCATGTGATGATTATTCGTGGGAATAAAATGATGAATTTAAGCAACACGCATTTATTTAATGACGAACATTATTTTATACATCCTAAAAATCGTAATGATGAAGTAGAAAAGATGCCGTTTATCGAATTTCAGGCTGATCCTATATACATTAATCAAATTAAAGAATGGTATGGCAGCCAAATTGGTCAAGATTATCATGCGATGATTACGGTTGATCAAGTTGCGACATGTAAAGAAATGTTATTAAATGGCGTTGGCGTGACCATATTGCCGGAAATCATGATGAAACACTTAGATAGGGAACAGTTTGCGTTTCAACGCGTAGATATAGACGATAAACCGCTGATTCGTTCTACTTATTTGAGCTATGATCCAAGCATGTTACAGTTGCCGCAAGTTGATTCATTTATTAATTTAATAATGGAATACGTGGAATAACAATTTTAGATAATTGAATATTTTGGTTCATTGATAAATATAACTTTATGAAGAGTTATATGAATTTAATAGGAATAGAGGACGCTAAATGTTTAGTGAATTGTTACATATAAAAAATTACAAATTATTTGTCGTTAATATGATGATGTTAGGTATGGGCATCGCCATTACTGTACCGTATCTGGTATTATTTGCTACAAATGATTTAGGTATGACTTCTAGCCAATATGGGTTGCTATTAGCATTAGCTGCAATTAGCCAATTTACAATGAATACAATTGTAGCACGCTTTTCTGATACACATAGTATCAACAGAAAGACAATTATTATTACTGCACTTTTTATGGGGGCAGTCAGCTTTTCAATTTATTTTTACATTCATGAAATCTGGGTTTTTATAGTAATGTATGCCATTTTCCAAGGTTGTTTTGCCCCAGCCATGCCTCAAATGTATGCGTCAGCAAGAGAATCAATCAATACTTCTACATCAAAGGACAGAGCGAAATTTGCTAACGCTGTATTACGTTCAATGTTTTCATTCGGTTTCTTGTTCGGTCCACTTATTGGTGCATTGTTACTCAGTTTTAAAGGATATGCGGGTTTATTTGGCGGAACGATAACAATCATATTATTCACACTATTATTACAAGTTTTTTTCTTTAAAGATATTCAAACAAAGCATACAGTAGCAGATAGTACACATGTTGAAGCGGCGGCACCTAATATGTTGCGTGACAAGGTCTTATTTGTACCCTTTTTAGCTTTTATTTTATTACATATAGGACAATGGATGTACACGTTGAATATGCCATTGTATGTGACGAACTTTTTGAAAGAACCAGAAAGTCGAGTAGGTGTGCTAGCTAGTATTTGTGCAGGACTTGAAGTACCTTTCATGGTCATATTAGGCATTTTATCTGCTAAATTCTCGACACGTACGCTATTGATACTTGGGGGATTATTCGGAGGATTATTTTATTTTAGTATTGGCGTATTTAATAGTCTGATCATGATGATAATAGGACAGGTGTTTCTAGCTATTTTTCTAGCTATTTTACTTGGATTAGGGATTAGTTACTTCCAAGATATTTTACCTGATTTTCCTGGTTATGCATCTACATTATTTGCGAATGCGATGGTTATCGGACAATTATGTGGTAATCTTCTCGGTGGTATAATGAGTCACTGGGTAGGCTTAGGTAATGTGTTCTTTGTTTCTGCAGGTTCAATATTTTTAGGTATGATTTTAATATATTTTACAAAAGAACAAAAATTTACAGAAGAAAGTATGGAGTAGATAGAAATGACATTGATTTTATGGTTATGCATTATAGCATCATTTATTTTAGCGTTTATTGGTTTAATAAAGCCAATCATACCGTCAGTACTTGTATTATGGATTGGTTTCTTAATTTATCAATTCGGCTTTGACAATCATCATCTGTCTTGGATATTTTATGTATCGATGGCATTGTTCACAATATTTATCATTATTGCAGATTTCATTATGAATAAATATTTTGTCAGCAAGTTCGGCGGATCAAAATTAAGTGAGTATGCAGCGTTGATTGGTGTTATTATAGGCTGTTTTGTCTTTCCACCATTTGGAATAATTATTATTCCATTTATAGCTGTGTTAGTAGTTGAATTTATACAAGAGCCGAATTTTTCTAAAGCTTTAAAGGCAAGTTTTGGCTCAGTAATAGCGTTTTTAGCAAGTTCCATCGCTCAAGCGATAATAATGATTATTATGGTTGTTTGGTTTTTCATAGATGCATTATTAATCAATTAATCAATGTGATGAAAGATATTACAAACGGTGTACAATCATGGTGAGCGCACTTATAGCATAAATAAAGTGAAATTTAAGCAATCTTCTTGTTTTCGTAATTACTACTTTAGTATAATCACTCACATGTGTTAAAAAGTGGAAAAGGAAGGGAGTCTTAAATGAAATATCCAATTGCTATATGGATGCTTGCAATCGGTGCTTTTGCAATCGGAATGACAGAGTTTGTAATTATGGGATTATTGCCAAACATCGCTAGAGATTTTGATGTCAGTGTAAGCCAAGCAGGGCAACTGATTACAGGTTATGCTTTAGGTGTAGCTATCGGTGGGCCTATCATTGTGATGTTAACAATTAAATGGAATAGAAAATATTTATTGTTGGCATTAATGGCGATATTTATTGTAGGAAATATTGCAGCCTCATTTAGCCCGAATTATGGCTTTATGATGACGAGTCGAATTATTACTTCATTAGCTCACGGTTCATTTTTTGGTATAGGTTCAATATTAGCAGCGAGTATGGTTAAGCCAGAAAAGCGTGCGAGTGCGATGGCATTAATGTTTATGGGCTTAAGCATGAGTAATATTTTAGGCGTGCCGTTTGGAACTTTAATCGGACAAAACTTTGGTTGGCCAATGACATTTATTATTATATCAGTCATCGGAGCTTTAGCATTAATAGGTATTATCATATTTGTACCGATGAAAAAAGAAACAGTTAAATCATCTGTATTAAATGAACTGAAAATTTTAAAAGAAAAACGTTTATGGTTAACCTTAGCTGTTACATTATTCGGATTTAGTAGTGTATTTGCTTACTTTACTTATATATCAACAGTGCTCATTGATGTGTCACATGTACAAGAAAATTTAATCTCATATTTATTGATTATATTTGGTATTGGAGTCACATTAGGTAATGTTGTAGGTGGAAAGCTTGCAGATTGGAATTTAAATAAGGCATTAAAAATAATATTTAGTGTATTTATTTTATATTTCATTTTATTATACTTTGTGCAAATGAATGGATTATTAATGGTAGCAGGTATTTTCTTTTTCGGTCTCATCGGTTTCAGTATGAGTCCGTCACTACAATATAAAAGTACGTTAATTTCACAAGATGCACCTACACTTGCGAGTACACTTAACCAATCAGCATTTAATTTAGGTAATGCTTTGGGTGCATTTATTGGAGGTGTCGTGGTAACAAATTTACCAGTTGCATCGTTAAGTTTAATTGCGCCGATACTAACAGTGATTGGTCTTATTTTCTTATTTATCAATATTGCAATAGAAAAGAAAGAAAATATAACAACATAGGTGAAACATAAACTAAAAACACGTCAGCCACTTCTCGAATTTTAGAAGCTTGTGCTAACGTGTTTTTTAATAGTATTTATAATGAAGCATTGGTGTTTTTATTAGTAAAATGATGATCGATATATAATGCGATTGGAATGAATATAAATGAAATGATAATAAAAGTCCAATTGCTAATTAATAAATAAGGGCCTACAGTTAAAAACATCTGTGGAATGAAAAAGACATAAAATATTCCACATACAGATAAAAGTAAAACGAGATATGTTAATAACCAAGATAAGTGTGATGTATTAAAACAACGTATTTGTACAGTTTTAAATAACATCCAAATAAAGAAAAATATGATAGCAATACCTACGATTAAAGTAAGCGGGAAAGTATATAAATATAGTCGTTTTGCACCAATAAAAAATCCAGCAAACCCTTTGAGAAAACAAAAAATACCCACAAAAAGCATAATATGACGCATAATGTATTTGAAAATGTTTCTTATTGTTTCATTTGGTAAACGTCTAAGTTCTCTTTTGGCATGGGCTTTAGGATCGTGATCAAAGAATTCCATTGCTAATGTGCTATCCTTTTCAGCTTCTAATAACTGATTTAAAACACGGTTTAACATTTTTTCAGAATCATGTGGGTTGACACTCAAATCAGCTCTGACATAAGTCATGTAGTTTTCAAACGTATCTCTGTCTGTATTATTTAAGCGTAATGCTTTCACATTGTTTTCACGCATTAATTTATCAGTAGATTTCATTGGCATTTGGCATTCCTTCTTATGTATAAAATATATTTATAATGCTAATTATGACGAAAATAGTATTATAAATCAATAACACTTTCAAAGGAGTAATAATGGAGTATTTAAAACAATCACATCAACAATATTTAAATGAAATTGCGGAAATTCATGAACAACAACTTAACCAACAGTATGAGCATTATCAAAACACTACTATATCTGTTGCATTACGCAAAGAAATGATTGAAAATGGATTATTAGCCAATACTGATGTTGTGATTACCGAAATACAAGACCAACAAATGATTGCTTTTATTTGGGCAAGATATATAAAGCAATATCAAAAGGTTATTATTGAAATGATGTATGTTTCGGAAGACAATCGAAATCAAGGTATCGCGAAAGCATTAAAAAAAGAGGTTGAAATATGGGCATATAGGAGGGGTGCTTCAGAAATTGAAAGCACGGTAGTCAATCACAACCATGCCATGAAAGATTTGAATTTTAAACTTGGATATTATATAAGTACGGTGACTATGAATAAAAGATTAAGAATAAATAATGAAGATGAGTAAAAATAATGATAAAATTATATTATTATTATGAAATTAACAAAAGGAGTTCTTACATGAAGAAATGTTTAGCACTCATACTAGCATCCACTGTCTTATTGACTGCATGTGGGAAAAATGATGAAAAAGCAACGTTAGAGAAAGATATTGATAAATTGGAAAAACAAAATAAAGATTTGAAAAAACAAAAAGAAGACTTAGAAAAAGAGAAAGATAAACTGAAAGATAAGTCGAAGAATTTGGAAAAAGATGTTAATGCTGAAACATAGGCTTCTATACTAATTGCGTTACAAATGGACTTTATGCAATATTTCCCAGGAAATTATTGTACTATCGTTTTACAAATTGTTATAATGGGTATCATTAACGTAATGAATATAAAAAGTTTCTAAAAAATAGATTTGAAATTATGAGTCAGTTGCTTAGTATTACTTTATATTAAGTGTGACTTTATAATGAATCATTTATTATACGCAGTTTATTAATAATCATTTTTCATTAGGAGAAAGAGGGAATAACGATGCATGAAAAAGATTTTGTATTATTAGAAGGGCGTTCAATTACGCTTCCAGAATTAGGTAGAGAAATTGAAAGTATTACTGGTAGAGAAATCAAAGATTCGACTGGTGAAATTAAACGTGTTATTGCACATTTACCCAATTTTGAATCTGATACAGATACATTTGTAGCTACTTACAAATTAAATCATAAAAATGATTTCATAGATGCAACATTTACGGCGCCCAAAAGTGAACGTGGTCGGTTGAAAGAAGTAGCTGTAAACGTTGAATTGATTAGCTATATTTCAAGAGCATAAGCAATGTTTAATCCATGTGATAGCGCGGTATGAGAATAATCATAACGCGTTATTTTCTATAGAAATTTAATTTCCAGTTTAGAGGTGTAACAGTATGACAGTTTATATAGAAACTGAGCGTTTAAGGTTACGGGACTGGCAAGCAGAAGATTTACTTCCATTTCAGCAGATGAACGCGAATCACCAAGTCCGTAGATATTTTCCAAGTTTATTAAGTTTTCGACGTTCAGAACATGATATGAAAAAGATGAATGATATTATTATCAATCATGATATAGGCCTTTTTGCTGTTGAATTAAAAGAAACAAATGGATGGCTTGGTTTTATCGGATTGAACTATGTACCTAAAGCCAGCAAGTATACGTTTGATGAGCTACCATTCTATGAAATCGGTTGGCGTTTGATCCCCGAAGTGTGGGGGAATGGTTTCGCTACTGAAGGTGCAGAAGCGGTACTCGAATATGCAAAACAGCAGGGGATTAACGAAGTCTATGCATTTACTTCAGAAAATAATGAACCTTCACGTAAGGTTATGGAAAAAATAGGTATGAAGCTATATGATTTCTTTGAATATCCAGAATTAAGTAAGTATCATCCACTTAAAAGACATGTTAGATATTATAAAGATTTAACAAAACAAGCAAAATAAAATTGTAAATAAGTAATGGGGTATAAATCCTATTCTTATGAAAAAGACTAATCCAATTTTTAATATATGGATTAGTCTTTTTGTTTACTATGATTTTGTATCGTCCATGCCTGCCTGGGAATGTGATTCAAGCCATTAGTCTCTCATTCATATCATTTCCCTAGGCGTCAGCATGACATAAAAGCGGTATGGTGACTGTGTTTTAAAGTGTTTTGCTTGATGTTAGTTTTTTAATAAGTTGGCTTAATTTTTGTAATGCGAATTCTATATCTTCAATGTTTATATAGGAATAAGAAAATCTTATATGATATTGTGCGTTTTTATCATAAATTTCGCCTGGATTAATTAAAATTTGATTTTGTATCGCTAAATCGAACAGTTCTTTCATGTTTATTGGTACATTTAATTTGAACCAAATATAATAAGAACCTTTAGGTATGGACCAAGTACCTAAATCTTGAAAATGTTGATTTAAAGATGCTAAAAATTTATCACGTCTCTCTATAAGTGCTTGTTTTAAATAATTTAAATGTTGCTCATGGTATAAAGGGTTATTTAGCCATTCAGTTGCGATAAATTGTGATAATGAACTGGTACCATAATCATTTTGCATTTTCAAATCCGCTAAGTGCATAACAACTGATGGTTTACCTATAATCCATCCTACCCTTAAACCAGGGCTTACTGTTTTAGATAAACTACTAATGTATAAGATATTATCATTTTCTTCTAATGACTTTAAAGGTTGAGGACGATCTCCTTCGAACCACAAGTCGCCATAAACGTCATCTTCTACTATAGGGATTCCTGTTTGTTGGCATTGTTGAATTAATTTATATTTTTCTGTTTGCGTATATGCGTGTTGTGTAGGGTTATGTAAAGTCGGTATACAATAAAAAATGCTATTTTTATATAGTGTTTTAGCATTGAAAATAGTGTTAATTTGTTGTTTGATTTTAGATATTGTCAAAAACCTAAGATCTGCTCGAATGTTATGCCATGTATGTACAGAATTTATATATGAGGGCGTTTCTATAATTATCTTTGAATTTGGAATCAGTAAACCATCAGCGATGAGTTTTAATCCTTGCAATGCACCTGAAGTGACGCAAATGTTTGCTTCATCACATTCAATCCCCAATTTTTTAACATGATTTACAATTGCTTTTCTTAAATTTAAATTACCTAAGGGGTGTTCATAATTAGTTTTAAGCGCAGTAGTCGTTTGTTTTGAAAAAATATCTTGAAATTGCTTGTTTGGGATTAATTGTGGACTGAGTTCACCAGTACTTAAACGTAAGATATGCGCATCGAATTCTAATTCGTTAATTCGTTGTATAAAGTATTGATTATTTTTAGAAGCGCTATTTTTAATGTAGTCATGCCAATTCATATTATGATTAATATAAGTATTCCAATTACTTTTCGAAACGTATAACCCTTTACGTGCTTTGCTTTCTAAAATTCCATAACTTTGTAGTATTTCTAAGGACTGAATAATAGTTGAACGATTGACGCGATATTGAGCTGCCAAATTTCTCTGAGAAGGTAATTTCATACCTGCTTCTAAATCACCATTTTTAATCTTCGAAAGTATATCATCAATAATTGCTTTATATTTTGGCATGAACATGCTAAATCTCCTTTAAGTAATTGGTGGGTTTTTAAAATTATAACTGGTTGGTAAAAATCAATTAAATATATTGTATCATGATTATATATAGAAAAATGGTCATAACTCATATTTGAATATTTAATGCTTATGGTTAGTGCATAGGATTCATTCATTTATTGACTGCACACGTATCATGCGTCAATAAATACATAATGATAAATAATTCTTATTTATTATGAATATCATATTTTTGCGTTAGTTAAGTTTGAGTGAAAACTGGTACGGTTTAATGATAATTTAGTTTTGAAGAAAGAGGAGATAATATGTTGCAACCAATGATTCATGGTTTGTTTTTAGCTTTGGGTTTAATCTTACCTTTAGGCGCACAAAATGTATTTGTATTTAACCAAGGAGCAAACCAAAAACAATTAATTAAGACTATACCAGTAATTATAGCTGCAGGGTTATGTGATACATTATTAATAGTATTAGCTGTATTAGGGGTGTCAGTCTTATTACTATCACTACCGATGTTACAAATCGTAATTTATTGTGTCGGCTTTATCTTTCTTAGTTACATGGCTTGGTCATTATGGCATGAAAAACCACAAACGCTTGAACGTTATCAATCAATGTCCGCGCGAAAGCAAATTGGATTTGCCATGTCAGTCTCATTATTAAATCCTCATGCAATTATGGATACTATTGGTGTTATAGGAACGAATGCAGCAATATATGAAGGCGTGGATAAAATGGTTTTTACGATGACGACAATTGCTGTTTCTTGGATCTGGTTTATATTTTTGGCAATTTCAGGTAAAGTCGTAGGTAATATTGATAAAAGAGGCAAATATATTTTAATATTAAATAAATTTTCAGCAGTAATTATTGTGATTGTTGCATTAATAATATTAAAACAATTACTGGCAATACTATTTTAAGCATAAGAAAAGCAGAGGTAGTGGCATTTGTAGTACACATATCTCTGCTTTTAAAATTTAGTCGTAACTTCTAATACCTAATGGTTCATAGTTATGAATCGCTTCGAACAGTGCTTCAGGATTGTTACATAGCGGTGCCAGCGATTGATATTTTTTATCGATAAAGCCTTCATGAATCATATGGTCAATCAATGTTTGCAAAGGCTCAAAAAAGCCGTTGATATTATAGATAGCGATTGGTTTTTCATGAATACCGATTTGCGACCAACTATACATTTCAAAGAATTCTTCTAAAGAACCAGCGCCTCCTGGAGCCATGACAAACGCATCTGCTAATTCTGCCATTTTGTTTTTTCTTTCATGCATAGAATCAACTAAAATGAGTTCGCTTAGTCTCGTACTAGTAATTTCTCGTTCATTTAACATATTTGGCATCACGCCAATAGCACTACCTCCGTGATCTAATACGCCATCTTGAATAGCTCCCATAATACCAACAGAACCAGCACCAAATACTAATTCATAGTTATGTTTAGCCATATAAGTGCCTAATTGGTAAGCTTGTTTCATGTAAGATTCATCTTTACCTTTACTAGCACCGCAATAAACAGCAATTTTTTTCATATTCTATTCCTCCGTAAATAATGACACATCATTAATTATAGACAAAAATTTTTGTTCAAATATCGCAATGTCATCTGTTGTAAAAGCAGATGGGCCTTTAGTGCGCCCGCCACTTTTTCGAAATTGTGCACTCGCATGTCGTTGTTCTAACAAAGTGTTGATATTATTTTGATCAAATATAAATCCTTTATGGTGCATCACAACTTTAGCTTTGTTTAATAATAAACTTGCAAGTCCATAATCCTGTGTTATTACAATATCTTCTGATCGCGTGATTTTAACAATTTTATAGTCGACTGCATCCGGGCCATCATCAACATAAATGACATTGACGTGATCAGGTTGCATTTTTGAAGAAAAATGACTAAAGCTTCGGACAATGGTAACAAAGATGCTTGTCCCTTTTGTCAATTCAACAACAGAATTGGTAACAGGACAAGCATCTCCATCAATGATGACTTGAGTCATAATAATTATTTACCTTTTTCTTCATTGTTTTGCTTTACAATGCTTTTAGCAACATAATTTTTGTATTTTTTGAACTCCGCTAAACGGTCTTTTTTATTTTTTTCGCGAGCTTTGTCTTCTTCTTTATGACGTTTATCAATATTTTTTTGTAATTTTTTATTGAATTTATTTATTTCTTTGCGGTTTTCTTTTTCAAGTTTTTCGCCTTTTTGTTCTGTCTCTTTGTCTAATTTTCCTGGTGTCATGCCAACTTTTTCCATATGTTTATTAGATTTTTTCATAGATTGAATGCGTTGTTTTTCATTATCTTGACGTTTTTTTTCTTCTTCATTGTGGCGTTTATCAATATTTTTTTGTAATTTCTTCTTCATTTTGTCTGCTTCTTTACGATTCTCTTTTTCAAGTTTTTCGCCTTTTTTCTCAATGTAAGCAGGATCATGTTCTTTAGCAATACGTTTTAATTCTCGTTTTTGATCCATATTATGTTTTTTATCAATAACATAATCTTTTGCATTTGCAGATTTATCTACTACTGTATCCTTAATTTGAACAGATTTATTTGCTACGGTTTTTGAAGCTTTAGCAGTTGCATCACTAGCTTTTTTAACATCTGGATGATCTTTAATACGTTTACGTTCAACGATTAACGGTACTAAAAACACAGGCGCTACTGTGATGATTGTTTTAATTAATTGCTTTTTGTCCATACTCGTTGCCTCCAATAATTTTATACTATCTACTTATTACCCCATAATACATCATAATAAACGGTAAATACACGTACTTTCATGGAAATTATTTCTGCAATTTTGGACATGAAATTTAAGAAGAGGCTGGACAAATTACTTGTCTCAGCCTCTAACCGTTTTATTGTCCACTGATTCCTTGACCTATACCAAAACCAAAGTAAAGGATTGCAATAATAATGACTAATATAATTCTATAAATAGCAAATGGAATCAATTTTATTTTACTAATTAAGAATAAGAATGTTTTAATGGCAATTAAACCAACGATAAATGCTGTGATAAACCCTAGGAAGTAAAAACCGATGTGATTTAAATGAATATATTCAAAGTTTTTGACTAGAGATAAACCACTTGCTGCTAACATTACAGGAACTGCCATAATAAATGTGAAATCAGAAGCAGATTTATGGTTCATTTTCATGAGCACACCTGTAGAAATTGTAGAACCAGATCTACTGAAACCAGGCCACATAGCGATAGCTTGGGATAAACCAATTACAAAAGCTTGGAAATAATTAATTTGGTCTACAGTTTGTGGATTCGTAACTTTTTTACTGTATATATCTGCAATAATCATATATATTGCACCGATAAATAATCCAATCATGACTGTTGGGACACTAAATAAATATTTTTCAATAACATCATCAAACATTAAACCAAGTATACCTGCTGGAATCATACCAACGATAATATGTAGTAAGTTTAAGCGTTTAGGTTTTTGACCGATGCCATCGATAGGTTCAGATCTATATTTCCCTATATGTAACATTTCAAAATAACGTTCACGGAATACCCAGGCACCTGCGAATACAGAACCGAGTTGAATTACAATTTTAAAGGTAAACGCAGATTCTGAACCTAAAAATTGAGTTGATTTTAACCACATATCATCTACAAGAATCATATGTCCAGTAGAAGATACAGGTGCAAACTCAGTTAATCCTTCGACAATTCCTAGAATGATTCCTTTTATCAATTCAAGCAATATCATAATTAACCTACTTTCATAATATGGATTATAGTTTATTCATTTTCATTTTATAATAATAGCACATTAAAATTATAAAGTGCCATAGATAAATAAGATTTTGGACTAAAGACTGAGAGAAAAAGTACTTACTTCAGTTAAATGAGATAAAAGATAAATTATTGTAAATTTTATTCAGAAAGTCAAACTTCTTTTTGCAAATTTTTATTTATAATTTATTAATTATATAATTATAAAAAGTTTGTTTTTTACTTTTGAATTTAAAGCATTCAATCATTTGATTATAATTATGGCAAAAATATGAATTAAGTAAATAAAAATGTATTAATTTTTGAGCCAATTCGTTTCATTTTAATACATTCCATTTATAATATGAACCAGGTGATATTTGTGAAAAGATTAACAAGTTTAGCGATGAAATATAAAATTTATCCGATATTAATGTTTGTAATCAGTACAATATTAGCGATAACTGTAGTCATTCAGAACATTGCTATTGCAGAAATTTTAAATGCAATGTTACGTCATACACATCAAGATTTGTTAATTTTACTACTAGTGACATTAATTGTTTTATTAGCAAGAGCGACATTTAACACAATAAATCAAATGATAGGTAATCGTATGTCTTCTCGCGTTAAATATGATTTACGACGTCAATTGATTTTAAATAAATCTTCAGAACCTATTGGTGTTCAAATTAATACATTGACTGAAAATATAGATGGTATAGCACCATTCTTTAATAGTTACTTTCCTCAAGTTTTTAAGTCTATGATGATACCACTATTTATCATTATTGCAATGTGTTTCATACATTTAAACACGGCTTTAATCATGATTGTTACAGCACCATTTATACCAATGTTTTATATCATTTTTGGGTTGAAAACACGTGATGAGTCAAAAGATAAAATGACTTATTTAAATCAATTTAGCCAACAATTTTTAAATAAAATAAAGGGTTTGATTACTCTCAAACTATTTAATAAAACAGAAGCTACAGAACAATCTTTATATGAAGAAAGTACGACTTTTCGAAATTTAACAATGCGTATTTTAAGAAGTGCTTTTTTATCAGGTTTGATGTTAGAGTTTATCAGTATGCTTGGAATTGGCCTTGTTGCTTTAGAAGCGGGGTTAGGATTAATATTATTTAATAGTATAGATTTTAAAACAGCAGCCATAGCAATTATATTAGCACCGGAATTTTATAATGCTATTAAAGATTTAGGTCAATCTTTTCATACTGGAAAGCAAAGTGAAGGCTCAAGTGATGTTGTCTTCGATTTATTAGATCGACAAGAAGGTTATGTGAAACCACAAGTGCAAACGAATAGTTATCAAAAGCCATTAATACAGCTTGAGCATATATATTATAAATACAATGATGCACAGCAACATGCTTTGGAAGATATCAACATTAGTATTTATGAAGGGGAACATATTGCATTAATTGGAAAAAGTGGAGCTGGAAAATCTACTTTAGCTCAAGTTATAGCACAACATTTTAAACCGCAATATGGTTCTGTTATTTATAAACAACAGTTAAAAATTGGTTTTTTGAGTCAGCATCCCTATATTTTTAATGCGTCTATAAGAGATAATATGACAATGTTCCAAAAAATTGAAAAAGATAAAATTTTAGAAGCGCTTGACGATGTTAACTTAAAACATGTTGTCAATGCGTTAGAAAATGGTATTGATACTTGGATTGGTGAAGGTGGAGAGATGCTATCTGGAGGGCAGATGCGAAGAATTGAACTGTCACGGTTATTATTATTACAACCTGATGTACTGATATTCGATGAGCCTGCTACGGGATTAGATGTACAAACAGAGCATGTCATTCAATCTGTGATAAACAGAAAGTTTGAAAATACGACGATCATCACCATCGCACATAGAGAACATACAATAAAAAATGCAGATAGACGTATAAAAATTAATGAAGGTTCCGTTGAAGCTATAAAAGTAATCGAGCAAAATGCGTATAAAGGTGGTGACTTTTGTTGAGACCACATATTCAATTTAAGGTAGATAAAGATTTGGTTTTATCTATTATTGTAGGTATATTGGGCAGTTTAACTGCATTAAGCATGTTTTTCTTGAGTGGTTATATGGTGACGCAAAGTGCATTAGGGGCACCATTGTTTGCATTAATGGTTTTAATTGTTTCTGTTAAAATGTTTGGGTTTATACGTGCTGTTGCAAGATATATTGAAAGATTACTGTCTCACAGAGCCACATTTACTATGTTGAGAAATGTGAGAGTACAATTCTTCAAACATATTATACCTGTCGTGCCAGATGTGTATAGAAAATTTAAATCAAGTGATTTACTTGGACGCATGGTTGGTAGCGTAGAAGCACTACAAAATATTTATTTAAGAGTTTATTATCCGCCAGTAGTCATTGGTTTAACAGCGATGATTGCAATGGTTGTGACGTTTTACTTTTCATTTGTTCATGCAATTATCATCTTTTTAAGTATGTTGATAACATTGGTTTTAATCCCTTGGTTAAGCGCGAAAAAAGCACAATTATTAAAAAGAGATGTTAATCGTGTACAAGAGCAATTTTTAAATCAATTTTACGATTATAAAGAAGGGTATCAAGAACTTACAAGATTTGACCAAACAGCATATTATCAACGTCGGGTGTTAAATCAATTGAATCAGTATGAACAAGCACAAGCAAAAGAGCAACGATTCTTATCATTGTATGAATATAGTTTGAATCTGGTTTCAATGATTGCTTTATTTGCAACTTTATATTTAGGTGTTATACAAGTGCAAAATCAACAATTAGATGTTGTTTACTTAACAAGTATTGTTTTGATGATGTTAACATTATTCGAACAAGCAATCCCTATGAGTAATGTGGCTTATTATAAAGCCGAGACGGATGAAGCATTGAGCAATATTAATGAAGTTATTGCTCACCCAATGCAACAAGGCAATCAACCACTATCACTAGAAAGTGATGTGCATCAACCTTTCGTAGAAGTTAAAAATGTTGATTTTAAATATTGGAATCAATCGAATTACACTTTAAAAGAATTGAAATTACGGGTGCATGAAGGTGAACATGTAGCAATTATTGGACCTTCTGGCTCAGGTAAGAGTACCTTATTACAGTTAATATTGGGACTTTATCAAAGTGAAAATGGTGTGGTTTTAATAAATAATCAAGATATTACAACCCTTTTAGATTCAAATAAATACAGTTCGATTAATGCTCTGTTACAGTCACAACAGTTATTTGATGGTACAGTACGTGATAATTTATTTACTGATAAAGATGATGCAGTAATCAAAGAAGTTTTTGATACACTAGGTTTATCGCACATTGAATTAGATAGACACATCACACTTTCAGGTAATACACTGTCTGGCGGTGAGATTCAACGAATAGGTATTGCAAGATTATTATTGAAAGAAGCTCCGATTTGGGTGTTGGACGAGCCTACAACAGCGTTAGATATTTATCATACGAATCATGTGATGGATGAAATTCACAAGCAATCTCAAACACTAATCGTGGCAACACATGATTTACGATTACTACCAAAATTTGATAAAATCGTGGTTATGGTTGACGGTAAAATCATAGAACAAGGAGATTACCAATCGTTACTATCAAATAAAGGCTATTTATATCAAATGGTCACGTTAAATCAAGTGTGACTTTTTAACAAAAGACAGCAATATAAGTACTTGATTTGTAAATGGAAAATGTTAAAGATTTAAAGCGAAAACCTGAGCTATAGCTCATGCATAAGCCCCACTAACCCAACAAGTTGGGAAGTGGAATAAAGGAGTACCTGAGCTGTAGCTCATGCATAAGCCCCACTAACTCAATAAATTGAGAAGTGGGGCTTTAAAATAAACTAGAGCCTAGGACAAATCAATAATGTCCTAGACTCTAGCTTTAAATCAATATATTTAATTAATCAATTTCATAGTGTTTAACCTTAACATTTAGAATTTAGCATTATTTTGCTTTTTCTTCTGTAAAGGCATTAATTACTTTTGAAAGTAATCGATTTAGTTCTTTGTTTTCTTCTGCGCTAAGTGAAGATGCAACTGCCACATCTTGACATGCTGTGTCCAATTCAGGTCGAATTGCTTCACTTTTATCTGTTAAGTGGATAAACACTTCACGTTGATCTACTTCAGAACGTTCACGTTTAATTAAATCAACTTGCTCCATTCTTTTTAGTAATGGAGATACAGTACCTGTATCAAGTGCTAATTCAGTTACGACTTTTTTCACATTAACAGGTGAGTCAGCCCATAAGATTGTTAAAACTAAAAACTGTGGATATGTCAATTTGTATTTTTTAAAGACATTGTTAGAGTAGTAGCGATTTACTTGTCTTTGAGCATTATACAAACTGAAACATAATTGATCCTTTAAATTAAGTGGTTCAGACATAAAGTTCTCCTCCAGACATTCTATCCGTTTTGTTCTTTCTGTTATCGGATTTGAATCCGTCTATTGTTGTGTAACACTTCCTCAAGCATACTTTCACACTGTGCCATGCTAAAATAAAGTATGTATAAAGTTTAGAAGAAAGTCAACATTTTATCAAGTGAAAGGTTAATTATAAGAATAATTAAAGTTTTACGCAAACATTTTTATTTATGAAATGAGTGAGTATATGAAAAATATTAACAATCAAAAAACCCGAATTACGATTATCACAGGATTTTTAGGGAGTGGTAAAACAACTTTTCTTAGTAAATATGTAAAATATTTACAAAAAAACAATGAAAACCCAAGTGTAATCGTAAACGAATACGGTAATTTAGATATAGATAGCTATGCTATTAGCGATGATATTGAGGTTGCGTCAATATTAAATGGTTGCGTATGCTGTGATTTGCAACTAGATTTAATAAAACAATTAAAACATTTTCTAAGCAAAAGTGCAATGCGCCATATAATAATTGAGGCGACAGGTTTAGCACATCCAATTGAAATTATTGCAGCATGCCAGGATCCTGAAATTATTGAACAAGTCGCTCAACCTACAGTAGTAGGCTTGGTGGATGGGCCTCGCTTCTTAAATCGTTTTCAATATACAAACCATACAATTCAATTGATGGAAGAACAATTATCTGTATGCCATGACATAGTGATGAACAAAATGGATCTCATTGATAATCATACACATGAGCTTGATGAAGCAATCCGCAAAATTAATCCAACAGCATCCAAATATTTTACTACATATGCAGATATGGATATGAATCAAATTGCTCTGGTTGAAAATGGAAACCAAATGAATATAAATAACCATGTACATCATCATCATGGGATAAATCGTCTACATTATCATTTTTCAGGACCTATTCATAGACAATTATTTTATCAATTTATTTTACGGTTGCCAGATAATGTTCTAAGATTAAAGGGATATGTAAAATTTAAAGATATGCCTAATGATATTTATGAATTTCAATATGCGTTTGGATTACCAGATTATCAAACGATTGATAAAGAAGTACCCTTAACGATTGTTATGATTGGTGAACAATTAGATATAAATCAACTACGAAATCAATTAGATATGCTACAATTTACCTAATTTAAATTAATGTAATGAAGAAGGGGTTTGATTCATTATGGAAAGAGTGAAAATTAACCAACATGTATCCTTTTCAAATGTAATACAAGGGTTTTGGAGAGCAAAAGATTGGGATTGGACACCACAACAATTAAATTACTATATTAATGAATTAGTCGAGCGTGGAATTACTACAATGGATCATGCAGATATATACGGTGATTATAGTTGTGAAGGGATTTTTGGAGAAGCGCTTAAATTATCACCTAATCTACGTGAGCATCTTGAAATCGTTTCTAAATGTGGCATTGTATTGCCATCAGAGCATTTGGCGACAGCAAATGGACATCGATACGATCACAGTAAAAAACATATCAGAGAAACTGTGGAACGTTCGCTTAAACAATTACAAGTAGAACAGTTAGATTCATTATTGATTCATAGACCATCTCCGTTGATGGATCCTCACGAAATCACTGAAGCTGTTAAATCTTTAGTTAAAGAAGGGAAAATCAAATCGTTCGGTGTGTCAAATTTTAACAAATCTCAGTATGATTTATTAAGTAAATGCTTAGTTTGTGATAAATTACATATTACTTTAAATCAATTAGAAGTTTCTCCTTATACATTAGATGCGATTGAAGATGGAACCATTAACTATATGTACAAAGATGATGTTAAAATTATGTCATGGAGTCCGTTGGCTGGAGGGAAACTGTTTGATCTTGAAGACGAAAAATCAGCAAGAATCACTGCGATTATATCTCCATTGGCACAAAAGTATAACGTTACGACAACTGCAATTATAATGTCTTGGTTAAAAAAACATCCAGCTTCAATTATGCCGGTGTTAGGCACGCAAAAGATTAATCGTATTGATGAAGCATTACAAGGTATGACAATAACGTTAACTGACCAAGAATGGTTTGATATTTATACAGCTTCCTTAGGTCATGATATTCCTTAGATTCTAATTAGAAGGAGCGTAGAACATGAGTATTCAGAATGAACAACATCATAGAGATCAGTTTAGATTTCAACGCAATTTTATTAACTTTCCTTTTTTAGGTTTTGCAATAGTAATTGCTTTATTAAACATAATATATCCTGACATAAATGTCATGATGGCATTGTTTGGTTTGTTCTTTTTATACAATGGTGGGATATTGTTTGTGGCGTTTATAAAGCATTATAAACGTGTGATGGTCTTAGCAATTATCTTAACCTTAATGTCATTAGCACTATTTGGAATGACGATGTATTTATATGCTAAATCAAATAATTTACTATAATGTAAAATATTACTTAATCTAAATAAGTAGTAGGAGGGTATACATGGAGCAATGGATCACTCATTTTATGGAACAATTTGGTTACTGGGGAATTGCTTTTCTGATATTTTTAGAAAATATCTTCCCTCCTATACCTTCTGAAATCATCTTAACGTTTGGTGGTTTTATGACCACACACTCAAACTTGAGTTTTATTGGTGTAACACTTACATCAACTGTAGGATCTATTGTTGGAGCGATTGCTCTTTATGGCATAGGTGCTTGGATAGGAGAAAGAAATTTATATAAAATTGTAGATCGTTATGGAAAAATAATACGAGTAAAAAGAAGTGATTTAGATAAAACACTGCATTGGTTCGAGCGATACGGTTATTGGACGATATTTTTCTGTAGATTTGTACCTCTTTTAAGAAGTTTAATTTCAATTCCTGCTGGTTTAACACGCATGAATATGCCTTTGTTTTTATTATTTACAACAATTGGTACATTGATTTGGAATATCGTTTTAATTTATTTAGGACAAACAGTTGGTAGCAATTGGCATGTGATTGTGCACTATATGGATATTTACTCTAAAATGATTTATATCGTACTTATTATTTTAGTTATTTTTATTATTTGGAAGTGGTTGAAACGTCAACGAAAGCATAAGCAAAATTAAGCATAAGCTTTGCGAATTCGAACAATATTTTAGTAGCTACTAAAGAATGGTTTACTTATTAACATCTTATGGTGTGAGATAGCACTTAAATTTATTCAAATTGATTGTATGTGCACACTTTGCCAAAGTTGACTAGGATTGAGATTCATGCATAAGTCCCACTAACGAAATAAATTGAGAAATGTAATTCAAGCATACTAAGACAATTCACTTATCTATCATTATAAGGGGATGATATTATGACAAAACAAAAGGTTTCTATTATAGGTGCTGGCAATACAGGATCTACATTAGCTTTTATTATAGCTAAACATGAATTAGCAGATGTAGTATTAATTGATCAACCTAAAAATGAAGGACAGGTTAAAGGTAAAGCACTGGATATATTACAAAGTAGTCCAATTTATGGCTTTGATGTAAATGTTTCAGGCTCAATAGACTATGCTGATACAAAAGACTCGGATATTGTTGTGATTACTGCTGGGGTGCCACGCAAGCCTGGAATGAGCAGAGATGATTTGGTTAAAATAAATGAACAAGTAATGGAAGATGTTACCAAAGAAATTGTTAAATATTCTCCTGAATGTAAAATAATAGTGCTCACTAATCCGGTTGATGCAATGACCTATTCGGTCTTAAAAGCATCAGGTTTCTCTAAAGAACGCGTTCTTGGACAGTCGGGTATTTTAGATACTGCAAGATATCAAACATTTATAGCGGAAGCTTTAGGCGTTTCGATTAAAGATATTAAAGGATTAGTACTAGGCGGTCATGGAGATACCATGCTTCCGTTAGTTAATGCTACAAATGTTAATGGTGTACCAATGACTAAATTATTAGATGAAACTACTATTAACCAAATTATTGAACGTACTCGAAAAGGTGGTGCTGAAATAGTAGAATTATTAGGTACTGGTTCTGCTTATTATGCCCCAGCTTCAGCAGTGTATACGATGTTGGAAGCAATTTTAAAAGATCAACAACGTTTATTACCCTCTATTGCATATTTAGAGAATGAATATGGTTTTTCTGATATTTGCTTAGGTGTCCCTACAATATTAGGAGAAAATGGTATAGAACGTATCTTAGAACTCGAGCTTTCTGCTGAAGAATTAAAACAATTACAAATTTCAGCAAATGCTGTTCAACAAGTAAAACAATCGCTAAAAAATAAATAATTTTTTTAAAAAGAAACACCCACAACATGGCTAATAAGTCTGCTGTGGGTGTTTCGTTATATAATTAAATTTGTGATTACATCCTGAAAATACAAATATACACCGCAACGTACTCAAGAAAAGTTAAAATATACATATACTTTAACCTTAACTTTGTTTTAATAGAAACATGCCAATCAGGATATTTACGTTCGTAATAAAATAATTGCAAATAAAATAAACCGATACCTAGTGGTAAACACATGAGTAGAATGCTTTTTGTGTATGAAAATCCTATGTCATGGAGTAAATGTCCAATAATTAGCTGAAATACGACGAGTACAATAAGTAAAATTAAAATATTAAAAGTCATTTTGTATGTTGTACTCCTTTCGCAAATGTATAAATTAAAACTTGAAGCAATACCAGTAATATGACAAATAGGAAAGCATCAAAATCTAAATGATTGATGACTTCTCTATAAATTCGAAGTGGTTCATTGATAATATAAACAGAATGCAAACGCAAGAACCGTCCGATATAAATACCTAAGCCATTTAAAAACATCATTATTAATATAATGGTTCTATTTAACCAACGATGCGTTGTAAAATTTTCCATTTCTACAAACATTAAAATTAATAAATATAAGGCTAACAAGACACCGGCAACTAAAAAAGTAAAATACATCCATTCAACGATGATTAGCCCTTGATAAAAATTAAAAGTAAATTGATTTAAATGTATTAAATCAGTAATCATATATAGTGTATTGGGTACCATGCATAAAAATATAAGTACAAAAACGATAAATAATGGCCATTCATATTTATATTTCGGTTTAAATAAATTTAATAGTAAGCACAATTCAAATGGAATATATGCTAAAAATAGATTGAGTGTCATAAATTGATAAAATTGGTTAAAGAAAATAGATATAATCATTAAAATTAAAAATATTGTTCTAGCAATGTAACGTGGGGCGATACTTACACCTACTTTCCTTTTAGATTTATATATGTGATAAACACACATGATCATATAATTATTTTTAGGGGGTACAGTTTTAGCTAATGTTAAAAATACGACTTTGTTTGAAAATGTATTTTTAATATTCTCATTGACTAAGTTTAGTTAATGACAAGCAGTTTAATTTTTAAATAGCAAATAAAAATCCCCTCAAAAAGCTCAATATCAAGGGAACAGCAATATAAAATTACGAATGTGATTTTTCATAATACAATTTATAAACGAAAATTTCAATTATAAACATAATTCGAACCTATTGAAAACGTTTTAAAAATAAAAACAAGTTATACATAAATAGCTATTTTCAAAACAAAGTAAATATAAAGCATTTGAGTTAATATACATTATTTTTAAATTTTCCGTTTTTGAGCGATGAGGTTGTTTACTTTTAAAGCTTATTAGTATGATTTGGAGTTGTAATTTCTCACAAATTCAAACTCAGAGCGTCAAGACGTTTCAAAATGGTAATCGATAAATGTTAGTACAAAAATAATTGAAGTGTGCTAGTTGGCAATATTAAAAGAATGTATATACAGAAAAACGTTAATTTCTATCTAATTTCAATAGAAATTAACGTTTATGCTTTAGCAAGAGCAAATAATGTTCATGTGTTTTGACTAAGATAGTTTAAATGTATACAAATAATTCCTGGCCTATATATAAATTGTATTTTTTGAAGTTAAACACAGTAAATGTTTTTATGGACTAATGATTCATTATTGTTAAATGGACACCAACAATTTACAAGTCTAATAAATTCAAGCCTATGTCTGCATTGTGTTTACGATTTATATCTAGGTTTGTCATTGTAATGACGATTTCTGCAGTAGCAGATACAACTGCTTTTGTTAAATGACCGCTTAATGTTTCATATTGGTTAGTACCAAAAGTTGCATGTAAATGTGCAAACGGCTTTTCATCAATATGAGAAATATTACCTAACAGGCTAATTAATTCTAAAGGTTCTTTAATTTCCTTTTTTTCATAGGTTTTAGTTTCTAAATTATAGAAATTTAATTCTACGTCGTCACAAGCTCCAATACCACTAACCGTTCCAAATTTACCGTTTTGCTCACGAGCAAGATCCGTTACAGCTTCAATAATATCTTCACCTTGTTCTAGAACTAATACGATAGTATTGCCATCTACTTGATATACCATTTGAAAACCTCCATTCAAATTAATACGTTAATATCATTATACAATTAATTATTTATGAGATGTATAATAGTGTTTGAAAATGTAAGTTTTTCTATTGTTTTTCTATAGGAAAATGTTATAGAATGTTCTAATATTGTGCATTCCTCTAAATTAACGATTCAAAACAAGATGATTAAAAAATGTGTATAAGAATGGAGTGAGAAACGTGAATAAACAATTTTATATTTTATATTTTAATATCTTTTTAGTCTTTTTAGGTATCGGTTTGGTTGTACCAGTGTTACCCGTATACTTAAAAGATTTAGGTTTAAAAGGTAGTGACCTAGGAATTCTTGTTGCGGTCTTTGCACTCGCACAAATGATTATTTCACCATTTGGTGGTACGCTTGCAGATAAATTAGGTAAAAAATTAATTATTTGTATTGGGCTTGCACTTTTTGCGATTTCAGAATTCTTATTTGCCGCAAGCCACACGTTTTCTCTACTAATCGTTTCTAGAATATTAGGTGGGTTTAGTGCTGGAATGGTTATGCCTGGTGTTACAGGGATGATTGCTGATATTTCTATCGGAAGAGATAAAGCGAAGAATTTTGGTTATATGTCTGCAATCATTAATTCAGGTTTCATTTTAGGGCCTGGTTTAGGTGGATTACTAGCAGAAGTTTCACATAGATTACCGTTTTATGTGGCTGGTACAAGCGGTGTGATAGCGCTTATATTATCTATCACTTTAATTAAAAATCCAAAAAATGAAACGCAAGATGGTTTTACACATTATCAACCTGAATTATTGTCTAAAATAAATTGGAAAGTGTTTCTCACTCCAGTTATTTTAACACTTGTACTCGCATTTGGTTTGTCGGCGTTCGAAACATTATTCCCTTTATATACAGCTGATAAAGCACACTATTCACCTATAGATATCTCCTTTGCAATTACTGGTGGAGGCATTTTTGGTGCGATATTCCAAGTGTTTTTCTTTGATAAGTTTATGAAATACTTTGAAGAACTTACTTTCATTACTTATGCATTACTTTATTCAGCAATTATATTACTTGCGTTGACATTTATGCATAATTACTGGTCAATTATGATTATTAGTTTTATAGTATTTATTGGATTTGATATGATTCGACCAGCAATTACGAATTATTTTTCTAATATTGCTGGAAATCGCCAAGGATTTGCTGGTGGATTAAACTCGACCTTCACAAGCATGGGGAATTTTATAGGACCATTAGTAGCTGGTACATTATACGATATTAACTTTGAATTCCCACTTTATATGACAATATTAGTAATGTTTATTGGTATGATAGTAATATTTATTGAGAAATCAATTCGAAATCGTCTAAAAAAATCATAAAATTAATAACGCAGACAAGCTACGATGCTTAAAACGAAATGCTATATATGACATGAGAAAATAAGTCACTATTCTATAAAAGGTAATTTAGATTTCTCACAAATAAACTAATATTAAAGGAGTAAGATATGAGATGGGAGTTACCAATTTAATTTCATATCTTACTCCTTTTTAATTTGAAAAATAAAGCAATTCAAACTTTAGAAATATGTTGATTTGTCATGTTAATACTCCTAATTGGTTTAAAAGTGTCTGTATGTATTCATTTATAATTTCAAATATGACACGAATATTAAATTAAGTTGCATACGTAATATTCATGTTACAGAAATTACAATTGTTTTAAATTGTAGTCTATATAAGTTTTTTGTTAAATATTTGTGATAATATGTTGTTGTGATTATTAAAGAGAGATGATTAAGGGGATAAAGTTGAAGAATTTACTATTATCAATATTGGCTTTTCTATTAACATGCTGCTTCATATTTTTATTAGTATTAGTTACTAATCAACAAGTGCTAGCCAAAGTACATGAAACGATATCGAGTTATTCCGATACTAATAATACTGTTCAATCCAAAGCAAGCGCGGAAAAAACAGACTTCGAATCAAACGTGCCGAACGATAAAAAGCATGACGCGCAAAAAGAAAAGCCATATAATGCAAAAAACCATGAGCCGATAGCAAAATTAGCAACGCATGATTTGAATGATAAAGAGGCTGGAGAAATCAATTTGCCTCAATTTTCAGAAGCGCTAAATAAAGCGAAAAAAATGGTAGACAATGATAACCATTCTGAAAATAAATATAATGACTATGGTATTGATAGTACATGTGAGGGAACTTATTACTATATTTTTACTTTCGAAAATAAGCAACATCCCAAAACATATTATAGAGTCACTGTAGATCAAAATAATGAGGCAAGAATATTTGATGATGCTTATCAAGTTCAAAAACATCAAGACCAAGACAAACCGAGAATATCGCCTCATGAGTCAGAAGTAATTGCTCAAAAATATGCAAAAGATGCACTAGGAAATAATGCTACCTTGAAAAAAGTTCAAGCTTCAAAGCAAGGTATGTCCTATACATTTTATGATGCGGCTGCAAACAAAGAATATAAAGTTATTGTGAATAAATTGGGTGATGTCATACGTCAACCTGCATTAAAATAGGGAAATAAAAACATTCAACTTTTAGATACTATTGAAGTTGAATGTTTTTTAGTATCATAAAAAAGTATAAAGTTAAATGTATCGATGTTATTATTATATTAAGACTAAACTGATTTATATTTTGATGAATATTAAATTATTAAAAATTGAAAAGGATGAATGTTTTGAAAAAAATAAAAAAAGCAATTATACCTGCAGCAGGATTAGGTACAAGATTTCTTCCGGCAACAAAAGCTATGCCAAAAGAAATGCTACCAATTTTAGATAAACCAACGATTCAATACATTGTTGAGGAAGCGGCTCGTGCTGGTATTGAAGACATTATAATTGTGACTGGTAAACATAAACGAGCAATTGAAGATCATTTTGATAATCAAAAAGAATTAGAAATGATTTTAGAAGAAAAAGGAAAAACTGATTTATTAGAAAAAGTGAATTACTCTACCGAACTTGCTAATATTTTTTATGTAAGACAAAAAGAACAGAAAGGCTTAGGACATGCGATTTATTCAGCGCGTCAATTTATTGGGGATGAACCTTTTGCCGTATTATTAGGTGATGATATTGTTGAATCTACACAGCCAGCCATCAAACAATTGATGAATACATATGAAGAAACTGGTAAATCCGTAATCGGTGTTCAAGAAGTGGATGAAAACGATACGCATCGTTACGGTATTATTGACCCATTAAGTAAAAGGGGACGTCAATATGAAGTGAATCAATTTGTAGAAAAACCAAAACAAGGAACTGCACCTTCAAATCTAGCAATTATGGGGCGTTATGTGTTAACACCTGATATTTTTGAATATTTAGCAAATCAAGGTAAAGGTGCTGGTGGGGAGATTCAACTGACAGACGCAATTGAAAGAATGAATAAGGAAAGCCAAGTCTATGCCTATGATTTTGAAGGTGAGCGTTATGATGTTGGTGAAAAATTAGGTTTCGTTAAAACTACAATCGAATTCGCTTTAAAAGACCAAGAAATGAAAGTGGCGTTAACGCAATTTATTAAGCAACTTAATCTGGATGAATGATTTGTGATCAAGTTATTTTATAGATAGAAAATATTTTGATATACATGAAACATTTTAATCATATGAGGTATCGAAATGAAGCAAAAGAAAACGAATGCTATGCGAATGTTAGATCGTCAAAAGATAAACTATAGTGTCAATATTTATGAAATTTCAGATGAACATATAGATGGTACTGAAGTAGCAAATAAAGTAGGCATAGAGGATAAGTATGTTTATAAAACACTTGTTTTAGAAAATAGTGATCATCATCATTTTGTGTTTATTATTCCGGTAAGTAACACATTAGATATGAAAGCGGCGGCACATGCGGTAAATGAAAAGAAACTGCAATTAATGCCTTTAGATGATCTTAAAAAAGTAACAGGCTATATAAGAGGTGGTTGTTCACCGATTGGCATGAAAAAGCAATTTGAAACCGTTGTTGATGAGCAAGCAACAAGTATAGATTCACTTTATATTAGTGGCGGAGAGCGCGGGATACAGATTGAAATGGCAGTAGATGATTTGGTTGAAGTCACCAATGCAAAAGTGATGCACGTCACTCATCATTAACAACGCAAAAATAAATAAAATCACGAAATAGGCATGATTCCATTTCGTGATTATTTAGCAGGCAATAAGTAATTAAATATTTTTTGTAATTTTATAAAATTGAGTGTATTAATGATTTGAATCTTTATTCGAATTTTGCACTCTTTTTTTTATGCGTTTTTTAAATTGACGTTCTACAATCATTAAAAACGTAAGGCTCAATGTAAAAAATGTGAGAGCCATCGTTAGAACAAACATAGATTCTATTGGGAGTAACAGTAATATAAGTAGTACGATAAAGTTACTAATATATGCATATGTATAGAGTAAAATCATGGTCATTCGTATATATTTGTCGGATGTTTGACTAATAAATTGTAACAGGTTAAACGCCATTTGAAAAAACAACAAAATATATATTATCAAAGTTTGAAAAAACACAAAATCAGTTTTGAATTTTTCACTTATGTATATATTGAGCATCATTAAAATAGCAAAGATAATTGCGGTACTAATTCTGATTCGTCTTTCCCATTTTACTATAGATGATTTTTGCATAACTTCACGGCACTCCTCGTAAGAAATATATGGAATAAAAAAGATTGTATTATACATTGTGCATTATAACGTAATGAGATGTATTATCAAGATACTCAAAATGGTTATTAATACATAGTTATGGAGCATAATTATTTATAAAAGGGTCAATCATCAAATTTTATTAGCTTTATATGATTGTTTTTGATTGTTTTTGACAATAAATGATTGAAAAAAGAAAGCGCAACCATTATAATGAAAATGAAATGAGGTGAAGGGATGATTACAGAAAAGCGCCAGGAGCTCATATTGACTGAATTGTCAAAAAAAGATTTTTTAACCTTGCAAGAATTAATAGATCGAACTGGATGTAGTGCTTCTACAATTCGCCGAGATTTATCCAAATTACAAAAAATTGGGAAGTTGAAAAGAGTACACGGTGGGGCAATGCTTAATGAATCATCTATTTTAGAACCTAATTTGGCAGATAAACGCGGTACAAATTTAAAGGAAAAACAAGAAATTGCTCGATTAGCAGCACTAGAAATAGAAGACAATGAATGTATTTTTATAGATGCTGGTTCAACTACACTTGAGATGATTCCTTATATTGATGCACAAAATATCATTGTAGTAACAAGTGGTTTGACGCATGTCGAAGAGTTAATTAAACATGGTATACGTACATTTATTTTAGGTGGAGAAATTAAATCGACAACATATGCGACAGTAGGTGCTAGCGCACTTGAAACGTTGAAAAGCTATCGTTTTGATAAAGTATTCCTTGGTATGAACGGTATTGATTTAAAATATGGTTTAACTACACCAGACGAGCAAGAAGCAATTATTAAAAAACACGCGATATATTTAGGTTCGAAAGCGTATGTTTTAGCTGATCATGATAAATACGACAAGGTGTATTTTGCACATGTGCCTGTCGAAACACAAGTTAGCATTGTTACTTCTAAAAAAGTAAAAGAGAGTGACATATTTAAGCAATATACTGAACATTATACATTTATTGGAGGTACACGATGATTTATACGGTAACTTTTAATCCCTCTATTGATTACATCATGTTTGCTGATGATTTTGAATTAAATGGATTAAACAGAGCGACAGAAACTTTTAAATTTGCTGGAGGTAAGGGTATCAATGTTTCAAGGGTATTGAAAACATTGAATGTCCCTTCAACAGCCTTAGGATTTGCAGGTGGATTTCCAGGTCAATTTATAGATGACACTTTAAAAAAAGCAGGTATTCAAACTGATTTTATAGAGATAGATGAAGATACGCGGATTAATGTAAAACTGAAAACTGGTGATGAAACAGAAATAAATGCACCAGGTCCAAATATTTCTCAAACACAATTTGAAAATCTACTCAGACAACTTAAACAAACTTCAAAAAAAGATATAGTAGTCGTGGCAGGAAGTATACCGAAAAGCGTCCCTAAAGATGCTTATGAACAAATTGCAAAAATCATAAAACAAACAGGTGCTCGATTAGTCGTAGATGCTGAAAAAGATTTAGTGGAATCCGTATTAAAACACAACCCACTATTTATTAAACCGAACAAACATGAAT
This sequence comes from Staphylococcus cohnii species complex 1663, assembly GCF_041008415.1. Taxonomy (NCBI): domain Bacteria; kingdom Bacillati; phylum Bacillota; class Bacilli; order Caryophanales; family Staphylococcaceae; genus Staphylococcus; species Staphylococcus cohnii species complex 1663. The sequence goes on along the minus strand of NZ_JBFDVL010000003.1, from coordinate 213,330 downwards.
TAGAAGTGATGTTTGATACATCAATCAATTCTGACGAAGATGTTATCCATTACGCACAAGAAATTATGAAACAAGGAGCATCATCTGTAATTGTGTCACTTGGTGGTGAGGGCGCAATTTATGTTGATCATAAACATAGTTTGAAAGCGTCAGTACCTCATGGTCAAGTTGTCAATACAGTTGGTTCCGGTGATAGCACTGTGGCAGGAATGATAGCTGGTCTTGAAACAGGATTGACGATTGAAAACGCGTTTAAACAAGCGGTTTCTGCGGGGACAGCGACTGCTTTTAACGATGATTTAGCCTCATACAAAGCCATTGAAGATATTAAAGAACATGTGACAATTACGACGCTAAAAGGGAGTGAATGAGATGAGAATTACAGAGTTATTAACTCAAGAGACAATAGCTATGGATCTTTCATCAACTGATAAGAATGGTGTCATAGATGAATTAGTGAATCAACTAGATAAAGCAAACAAATTAAATGAGGTATCAGTTTTTAAAGAAGCTATTTATAATCGTGAAGCGCAAAGTACCACAGGTATTGGAGAAGGTATTGCGATACCACATGCTAAAGTAGCTGCGGTAGATACGCCTGCTATCGCCTTTGGTAAATCTAAAGCAGGTGTGGATTATCAAAGTTTAGATATGCAACCGGCACATCTGTTCTTTATGATTGCTGCTCCAGAAGGTGGCGCACAAACACATTTAGATGCATTAGCAAAACTATCAGGTATTTTAATGGATGATAAAGTGCGAGAAGATTTACTAAATGCAACGTCTCCACAAGAAGTGTTACAAATCATTGATATAGCTGATGATGAAGCTACAGAAGAAGTAGAAGAAGAAACCGAAAGTTCTGTCTCTTCAGCTGACACAAATGAACCCTATATATTAGCGGTTACTGCTTGTCCAACGGGCATAGCACATACTTATATGGCTCGCGATGCTTTGAAAAAACAAGCTGAAAAAATGGGCGTTAAAATAAAAGTAGAAACAAATGGATCTGGTGGTATAAAGAATCATCTCACAAATGAAGATATCGAACGTGCAACTGGCGTTATTGTAGCGGCAGATGTGCATGTTGAAACAGCGCGTTTTAATGGTAAGAATGTTGTTGAAGTACCAGTAGCTGACGGAATTAAACGCCCAGAAGAATTAATAAATATGGCACAAGATACTTCTCGTAAACCGTTTGTAGCGAGTGCTGATTCAAGTAAAGCACAATCAGAAAGTAATGAAAAACAAGGTGTCGGTAAGACAATTTATAAACATTTGATGAACGGTGTTTCTAATATGCTACCACTTGTTATAGCTGGTGGTATTTTAATGGCTATTGTGTTCTTGTTTGGTGCAAACTCATTTGATCCAAAAAGTTCAGATTACAATGCGTTCGCAGAACAATTGTGGAATATAGGTAACAAGAGCGCCTTTATGCTAATTATACCTATACTTGCTGGTTATATTGCACGCAGTATTGCAGACAAACCAGGTTTTGCTGCTGGTTTGGTTGGTGGTTTGTTAGCTAGTACAGGTGATTCTGGCTTTATCGGCGGCATTCTTGCAGGTTTCTTAGCAGGTTATTTAACATTAGGCATCAAAAAATTAACAAATGGTATGCCACAATCTCTAGAAGGTTTAAAACCAACTTTAATTTTCCCGGTATTCTCTGTTTCTATAACAGGTTTACTGATGATTTATGTTTTAAATCCTCCAGCATCTTGGTTAAATAATTTATTGCTGAATGGATTACAAAGTTTATCAGGTACTAACATTATGCTATTGGGTCTTGTTATTGGTGCGATGATGGCGATTGATATGGGAGGTCCATTTAATAAAGCAGCTTACGTATTCGCTGTAGCTGCATTGACAGAAGGTAATGCAGCACCAATTACAGCAGCGATGATTGGCGGTATGGTGCCACCGATTGCTATTGCCACAGCAATGTTACTGTTCCGTAAAAAATTCACAAAAGAACAAAAAGGTTCTATTGTTCCAAACTACGTGATGGGGCTATCCTTCATTACTGAAGGCGCAATTCCTTTTGCCGCAGCTGACCCTATTCGTGTAATCCCGTCTATGATGGTGGGTTCAGGTGTAGCAGGTGCAATTGCATTAGGCTTAGGGTCATCCATTCAAGCACCACATGGTGGTATTATTGTTATATTAGGAACAGACTTTAGTCACGTATTACAATCATTGATAGCAATCATTATCGGAGCTATCATAGCAGCAGTTATTTATGGTATGTTAAAACCAAAATTAACTAAAGATGAGATACAAAGTTCAGAAGCGATGAATGATTAAAATTATAGAGGTTCATAATGAAAACCAGAAGAAACTCATGATTGAGTGAAACTTCTGGTTTTTTTAATTATTTGCTTTTGAATATAATATAATCGTTGAATTTGGTAAAATAAAATATAAGTGATTTAAGAAAATTTTAACCTAAAATAATTGAAAAGAAGGTAATATAAATGGTTGAATATGTAATTGAAAATGGACGAATATATACTGAAACTGAAACCATTGATTGCGGTTATATCATCATTAAATCTGGTAAAATTGCTGGTTTAGGTGTAGGAACGTATGAAGGTGATTTACAAACGATCGATGCACAAGGGCATCATATTCTACCTGGTTTTATTGATATTCATATGCATGGTGGCTATGGGGAAGATGCGATGGATGCATCGATGACGGGCTTAAAACATTTATCAGAATCATTGCTATCTGAAGGCACAACGAGTTATTTAGCAACTACAATGACACAATCAGATGAAAATATAACAAAGGCACTTAAAAATATTGCTACATATCAAACACAACAAGATACGAAAAATACAGCTGAAATTGTGGGTATCCATTTAGAAGGTCCGTTTATTTCTGAGCATAAGGTAGGGGCACAAAATCCTGGTTATGTCCAACGACCTTCAGTAGAAAAATTAAAATACTTCCAAAATATAGCGAATAATCACATCAAAGTCGTCACATTTGCACCTGAAGTCGATGGTGCTAAAGAAACGTTGGCAACTTTTAAAGATCAAATTATATTTTCAATTGGACATACTGTTGCGACATTTGATGAGAGCAATGAAGCGGTGGAAAACGGTGCCAAACATGTTACGCATTTATATAATGCAGGTACCCCGTTTGAACATAGAGAACCAGGGCTATTCGGTGCTGCGTGGATTAATGAAAAATTAAACACTGAAGTTATCGTCGATGGGATTCATTCACATCCAGCTGCTGTAAATATTGCATATAAGCAAAAAGGCAATGAACATTTCTATTTAATTACAGATGCTATGAGAGCAAAAGGAATGCCGGATGGAGAATATGATTTAGGAGGTCAAAATGTCATCGTGAGAGGCTCAGAAGCACGTTTAGCTTCAGGAGCATTAGCGGGAAGTATTTTAAAAATGAATACTGGTTTGAATAATCTTATTAAATTTACAGGTGATACACTAGATAATCTATGGCGTGTTACGAGCTTAAATCAGGCCATTGCTTTGAATATTGACGATAAAAAAGGTAGCCTAAAAACAGGTAAAGATGCTGATATTGTCATTGTGAACGATGATATTGAAGTTCAGACAACAATTAAAAATGGTGAAATCCATCATTTTATAAAATAAGCATTATTTTAAAGTATATAAACATTTTCAGAACAAAAGATGTAAAATTTAGAAAGTTGACGTGAAGGTGATTTTGCGTTTAAATGGTACATTAGGTGAATATAAAATTTTAATTTGTATAAATTACTTTCGAAATAAGTATTGTGATAAAATAAAAGAAATGCGTATTTTTAGGGAGGTGTTACAATGGGAAGGATTTAGCATATAAAACAAACTTAAGCAATCAAATCATATTTTATAAGCAGTCACCTATTGTGACACAAAATTTGGAGGTGAATCCCTAGAAATAGGGAACTAATTGGAAACAGTGACCATAATAAATTTAGTAATATTCTTTTTTTTAATAGCATTAACTACAGTCTTCGTAGGCTCAGAATTTGCATTAGTAAAGGTACGTACTACTAGGATTGAACAACTTGCAACAGAAGGCAATGGTAGTGCACGTGTTGTTAAAAAAATGATTAAAAACCTAGACTATTACTTATCAGCATGTCAATTGGGTATTACAGTGACATCTTTAGGATTAGGTTGGTTAGGTGAACCAACATTTAACAAGTTGCTACACCCATTATTTGAATTAATCCATTTACCTGAAGCACTGACGACAACTATTTCATTTATCGTAGCATTTATCATTGTGACATATCTACATGTTGTTTTGGGTGAGTTAGCACCAAAAACACTTGCTATCCAATATACTGAAAAATTAGCATTGGTTTACGCTAGACCGCTATATTATTTCGGATTTGTAATGAAACCATTAATTTGGTTAATGAATGGTTCAGCAAGAATGATTATTCGTATGTTTGGTGTGGATCCTGATGCAAATAATGATGCCATGTCAGAAGAAGAAATAAAAATTATTATAAATAATAGTTATAATGGTGGAGAAATTAATCAAACAGAATTAGCATATATGCAAAATATTTTTTCATTTGATGAAAGACATGCCAAGGATATCATGGTACCGCGTACACAAATGGTTACATTAAATGAACCGTTTAATGTAGATGAACTATTAGAAACGATTAAGGAACATCAATTCACACGTTACCCAATTACAGAAGATGGCGATAAAGACCATGTTAAAGGGTTTATTAATGTAAAAGAATTTTTAACAGAGTATGCTTCTGGTAAACCGATGAAAGCAAGTAACTATATCCATGATTTACCAATGATTTCTGAAACAACTAGGATTAGTGATGCGCTTATTAGAATGCAGCGTGAACATGTTCACATTAGCTTGATTATCGATGAATATGGTGGTACTGCAGGTATTTTAACAATGGAAGATATCTTAGAAGAAATCGTCGGTGAAATTCGTGATGAGTTTGATGATGATGAAGTCAATGATGTTGTAAGACTAAGTGATAATAAATACCAAATTAACGGTAGAGTGTTATTAGATGATTTAAATGATCAATTTGGTATTGAATTTGAAGATTCTGAAGATATAGATACAATTGGTGGCTGGTTACAGGCACATAATACTAATTTACAACCCAATGATTATGTAGATACACAATATGATCGTTGGATTATATCAGAAGTGGATAATCATCAAATTATCAATGTTATCTTAGAATTTGAATATCATGAAACACGTCCAACTCCAGAAGAAGATGAAGACGAAGAAAGCAATGATAATTAAGCTATGAGTATGATGCACTAGCAATGTTGAAATTTTTAGCATAGTAATCATCATTTGCTGACAAGATATCAACATATGTTTTGCACCACTCGCATATTACTTGTATGATAAGATATAAGTAGGTATTGCAAAAACTGGGACATCATTGAATGTTCCAGTTTTTTTATAATTATCTTTATAGAAAAGCTAAATGCATAACGTGTTTTTATGTAAAATTGAAAATATATTGATATTAAAAATGAGGAGGATAAGTGTATGTTAGAAGATACATATTATTTAAATAATGGTTATCCTATGCCAAAAGTTGGTTTAGGTGTGTATAAAATCACTGATGAGGAAATGGAAAATGCTGTATCTAGCGCTTTAGATATTGGTTACCGTGCTTTTGATACAGCTTACTTTTATAAAAATGAAATTGCATTAGGCAATGCTTTAAAAAAATCTGATGTACCACGTTCTGAATTATTTATTACATCAAAGATATGGAATGATTATCAAGGATATGATAAAACAATTGAATTTTTTACAAAATCTATAGAGAATTTAGGTACTGATTATCTTGATTTATTTTTAATACATTGGCCATGTGAGGAAGATGGACTTTTTATTGAAACGTATAAAGCGATGGAAAAATTATATAGAGATGGTCGAATCCGTGCCATTGGGGTATGTAACTTTAAACAACATCATTTAGAAAAATTGATGGCAGAGACAGAAATTACGCCTGCTGTGAACCAAGTGGAGGTACACCCTTATTTCAATCAGCATGAGCTACAAGATTTTTGTGATAAGCATGATATTGCAGTGACAGCTTGGATGCCACTTATGAGAAACCAAGGTTTACTTGAACATCCTATCATTGTTGATATTGCCGAACGTTATAGTAAAACACCTGCACAAATCGTGTTGCGTTGGCATTTAGCACATAACCGTTTAATTATACCAAAGTCTAAAACACCTAAACGTATTAAAGAAAATTATGATATTTTTGATTTTAGTTTAGAATTAACGGATATTGCTGAGATTGATAATCTAAATCGAGATGCGCGCCAAGGTAAAGACCCTGATAAAGTGCGTATAGGCGATTTAAAGTAATGATCTAAAATAGCAAAATTTAGCTTTGTTTATAAAAATTTGAAGTGAAAGATAGCTAAAAATGGAGAAGTAGTTGCAAATCAAGGTTTATTTTTTAGTAGTTTCTTCAAAAAAGGTGAACGTTAAATATTTTAAATAACGTAGGATAGAGCATGGTGTTCATGACACTTGTTTCTCTATCCTACTTTTTTAATTTTACGAATATATGTTTTATTTCCTTTTCTGACAAATAGTTGATAAACTAAATGGACAATGTTACAACTTTTTACAAAAAAGATATTGAACAATATTTATATGTATATATGCTCTACATTATCATAAAAATTTAAAAACTAAATTTTATTGTTTCTTAATGACACGAATCATTGGTATTATCTATTTCAAAATTTTTTAAAAGAGTGTAAGTTTTATAATTGATTATTAAGGAAATATAAAAATTGTGTAAATCTAAATGAAAAGAATGGCGAAATAACTGTAAATATTGGTAAAGTAAAATTGAAGTAATTGAAATGAAGGTGTTTATTATGCATATAAGAGTTATAGTGCCATGTTATAACGAAGGTGAAGTAATATTAAAAACATATCACAAGTTAACTGAAATATTAGATGAAGATAGTCTTAACCGTCACTATAACTATGATTTGCTATTTGTAGATGATGGTAGTCAAGATAAAACGATTAATTATATTCAAGAAATGGCAGCACAGGATGAACATGTAAAATATATTTCATTTAGTAGGAATTTTGGTAAGGAATCAGCAATGATTGCCGGTTTCCAACACAGTGTGGAATGTGATGCTGTTGTGATGATTGATGCTGATTTACAGCACCCGCCAGAGCTTATACCACAGATGATAGATAGTTATTTGGATGGCTATGATCAAGTCGTCGCAAAACGAGATAGAACAGGTGAAAAACGTTCAAGAAAATTTTTAACGCAATGCTATTACAAAGTGATTAATCATTTTGTCGAGGATATTAAACTAGAAGACGGTGTTGGAGATTTTAGATTGCTTAGTCAACGCGCGTTACACTCATTAACATCGTTAAATGAATATAATCGTTTTTCAAAAGGATTATATGAATGGATTGGCTATAATACTAAAGTTTTTACTTATGAAAATGTTGAAAGAGAAGAAGGTACATCGAAATGGTCATTTGGTAAATTATTGAACTATGGTATAGATGGCTTGATCTCATTTAATAATAAACCATTACGCGCTATGATTTATTTAGGACTGATTGTATTTTTTGTGAGTCTACTTTATATTATATTTAGTTTTGGAAATATTATGATTAATGGTGTGAAAACACCAGGGTACTTTTCAACAATTGCAGCTATTTTATTACTTGGAGGTATCCAACTGATTTCAATCGGTATTGTAGGCGAATATATCGGTAGGATATATTATGAAGTAAAACAGCGACCAAAATATATTGTTCAAGTATCTAATTTAAAGCAGGTAGACAAAACGAAAGGGTTGGACTCTGAATTAGAAATGTCTGAATATCCAGAAGAAGAGAAAGAACAAAATAAAAACAGTATAAATAGAGAAGAACATTTTTATGTACCATCTCATAAGGTTAAAACTGCAAAGAATAAAACACTTGTTAAACATAGATAATCACTGCCCTCAGGTTATGCTAAAAGCGTAGTCTGGGGGTTTCGTTTATTAAAAAATTGAGTTTAATTGTGCATGGTTGTCCGAGGAGGTGATTTGAGCCTGTGTCTTTCGGCATATCAATCTAAAGCATTATCACATTACAAAATTGTATAAGAGCCAAATTAGTTAAATACTCTTAAAAGCAAAAATAAAAATGTTATAGTCAAAGAAATTTTGATACAGAAGTAATGTTTAGTTTTATAAAGGTTGTTTTAGATTTTAGGTTATTGTTGAGCCCGTACACACAAAGTTAAAATAACAACTAAAGGTGATACGAATGACATTTTAAAAAAGATAGATCATAAACCCTCATGATAATAACACTTTAAAAAACAAAAAACGTCAATTTCTAAAGTATTTCAATAGAAATTGACGCTTATTTTTGGTTGAGATTTTAGTATTTCTGAGTGCTTTCGCTATTTAGTCATCTTCTGACGATATAGAAACTATGACATTAAGTTTCAGGAATTTCTTTTAAAACTAAAAAATTAACAAACCATTTATTTTTTACGTAATTTTCCCAATATAAATGATGCAAGGGCAATAAGAATAATTGTTCCAATTAGTGCAGGGAAGATAGCGATACCGCCTAAATGCCAACCCCAATCACCTAATATCCATGAACCTAGTGCAGAACCTACGATACCAGCAATGATATTTCCTAAAATACCTCCAGGGATATCTTTACCGACGATACCACCGGCAATCCAGCCGATTAAACCGCCGACAATTAACATAATAATAAATCCAAACATAAGTATACCTCCTTTTTAAATATCATAATCAATTATTACATACCACAAAATATAATTTGCTAATCATTTTTTTGAAAAAAATATATTCTGCCATAATAAAAAAAGTAAGAATAATAAATGTACAATTATAAAGGCATACCAATAAGGTGTTAATAAAGGCATGATTGTAAAAGATAATACAATAATAATTTGGCCAATCACTACTGGTTTGCGAATACGATTCAAGATTTTAATTTGTTCTTTTTCATGTGTTTGGAATGTACTATAGAACAATAAAGTTGCACCTATGAGAAAAATAGCTGGAGCTAAATATGGAATGGACATATAGTAAGAATCTTTACTTGTATCGTATGAAAGGATTAAAGATGTACTCATGATAATCGTTAAAATAAAACCAATAAATTTTTGATCAGTTATGACATATGTTTTTGTTTTTTTATTGAGATACAATTGCAACAATGTCCAAATAATTAAATGGGTGCAAGTATAAAATGTTATGTAATCGTATTTACCAACAAGGACTAAATTAATGATACTATTAATGGTTATTGATAAAAGTATAGAGCTAAACTTAAGTTGTTTGAAATTCTGACGATATAAATCAATACCGAGTATGATTGCTACCGTAGCTATATTTATGATTATATTTATTAGCATGTTGCTCTCCTAACCTAGATACTTCACTGCAACATTATATCAATTAAGTTAGATTTAATCATTTAATAACAGTTGATGTTTTAAAAAATTATAAGTCATTATCTGACATATTGTAAAATTGTTATTATTTTAAATAATTATATTTACAGTGACAATCATTGCTATGTTTTATGTACAAAGTAAAAACCGGTTTATTGTATAGACAAAGAGCATTATACAACGAACCGGTTCATTGACTCAATTTAAACACCTTTTTTATTACTCCAAAGTAAAGTATGTAATTGAGGTAATACATATACATTATTCATATCGCTACTATCCATGACACGATTCACAAGGGCTTCATATAATGAAAGTAACTTTTCTGTGTGAGATTCAACATATTCTCCGTCTAGGTATGGATTACCAACTTGTAAATAAAATGGCACGTTAGGATATCTATGATGAATCATTTTGGCAAATTCAAAGTCCTCATCATTGAAAATAACTACTTTAAGATTGAGTGTTTCTGGCTTACATTTAGCAATAACATCATCTAAAATAGGTAAATTTGGTTTCATCATTGAGCTAGGTGGTTTTGGACTAATTGTTAAATCATCAATTTGTGTCATCCATGGTTGGAATTTACTGCCTTGTGTTTCTAGGGCGCTTTGTATGCCTTTGTCTTCGAATAAATCGACTAATGTTTGAATGCCTTTTATTAAAGCTGGATTGCCTCCTGAAATTGTTACGTGATTAAATGATTCACCTGCAATGTCATATAATTGCGCATAAATTTCTCTAGCATCCATCATACGTATTTCTTCTTTTGCACTGCCATCCCATGTAAAACTAGAGTCACACCAACTGCAACGGTAATCACATCCGGCTGTACGTACAAACATGGTTTTGCGGCCGATGACACGACCTTCACCTTGTATCGTTGGACCAAAAATTTCAAGCACAGGTATTTTACTCATGGTTTGGCTCCTTTGGTCGATATATGACATAACTTGTTGGTGTTTCTCTGACGTAAACTTGCAAGCATTGTGGTGTGTTTGGCCTTTGGTTTAATGAAGACTGAACCATCTCATATATTGTTTGTGCCACAATTTCAGTTGAAGGACTTTTACCCTCAAATTGAGGTAACTCATTTAATAATTGATGGTCAAATTGACCGTGTACGAGTTGTTTCAATTCACTAAAATTCACTAAAAACCCATTATGGTCTACGGTATCTCCACCGATTGTTAAGTTGACAAAGTAAGTATGTCCATGCGTACGCATGCATTTTCCAGCGTCTTCACTTGGAATATAATGTGCGGCTGAAAAATTAAAATCCTTATTAAGTTCAAATTGGTAATTGTGGTTAACACTAGGGTAATTTTGTTGGAACATATTAATTCGCTCCTTTTTCTTCTAGATAAGCATTAAGACCGCGTGCGCGTAGTTTACAGGCAGGACATTCGCCACATCCTTCGCCAATAATCCCGTTATAACAAGTTAACGTTCGCTTTCGAACGTATTCTAATACACCGAGTTCATCGCTTAAAGCCCACGTTTGTTTTTTATCCAGCCACATTAACGGCGTGTGAATAACGAAATCTTTATCCATAGAGAGGGAAAGTGTAACGTTCATTGACTTAATAAAGCTATCTCGACAATCAGGGTAGCCAGAAAAGTCTGTTTCACATACACCCGTGATAATATGTTTAGTATTTGTCTGATATGCTAGGGCGCCAGCAAAAGATAAGAACAGCAAGTTACGTGCAGGCACAAACGTGTTTGGCATACCACTATCTCCTTCATTTATATCCATATCATGTTGTGTCAATGCGTTAGGAGTGAGTTGAGATAATAGGGACATGTCAAGTATATGGTGCTCGACTGCTTGTTCTTGAGCGATTTGTTTGGCAACCTGAATTTCTGTATCGTGCCTTTGTCCATATTCAAAAGTTACTAAGACAACTTCATCAAAATGTTTTTTTGCCCAAAATAAACAGGTTGTACTATCTTGGCCACCGCTAAATACTACGATGGCTTTATTATTGTTTAATGGCTGTTGTGTCATTATAGTTTACACTCCTTAAAATATCGTGCTAGCTTTGCCATATAAAACTGATGACGCCATAAAAAAACGCCTATCTCTATAAAAAGATAGACGTCGTTCAAGTGTCTAGTTTTTTATAGAGGGTGTCAGCTAGAAACCTCTGTTACATTTATACCGTGACTAGAATAATACATTTAAGCTGTAAAATCAAGTTGAGATTTGGGATAATAACTATATTAGAATAATATATAACTACAAATGAGGTGATTCAATGTTACTTGTAATCGATAATAAAGACTCATTTACGTATAATATCGTGGACTATCTCAAACAATGTTATACAGGGACAATCAAAGTGGTTGATGTGGATGAGATTGATATAGACAAGCTCATCGATATGAAACCATTGGCGATTATCATATCGCCAGGACCAGGAACGCCGTCAGATTATCCGATTTTAAATGAAGTCATCACACAATTTATGAATAATGTACCAATTTTAGGGGTATGCTTGGGATTCCAACAAATTATTACTTATTTTGGGGGACGTATTGTAAAGAATCATAAGCCTATCCATGGCCATACAACTTCAATTACCCACACGGGCAAAGGTATTTTCAAAGATTTACCAAAATCATTTAATGTAATGCGTTATCATTCATTAATGGCAGACATACATACATTTCCTGTTGAGCTAAATGTCACAGCAACCAATGATAAAGGAATAATTATGGCCTGTGAGCACCGAGAATGTGCTATTTATGGTGTCCAATATCATCCTGAATCGTTTTTGAGTGAATATGGTATCGAACAAATTAAATTATTTATTGAAAGTGTGGAGGCGCATCATGCAAGTAAAATTTAATTACCAATATTATATAAATGAAACACAAACCGAAACGTATCAATATCTATTTAAAGAATGTTTGAGTAAAAAAATAGCATATCAAATGCAGGACGTTGGAGCAGTCATTCGATTTGCTGAATTACATCAAAGTAAAGGTAAATATGTGGCTTTATACTTACCATATGAAGCGGCAAGTTATTTTAATAATCAGTTATCAACGATAACGCCTAAAGGTATATTTGTGTATGCTGCTGCATATGTATTTGAATCAGTACACGATGACTTAAATGAACAAGCTTTGGCATATCAGCGTAAATATAATTTTAAATTTCAATATAGACATGCGCGCATGATTGATCATATTAAACAAGTGCAAAAAGCGATTGTAGAAGGTAATACATACCAAGTTAATTATACAACCAGATTGAGTGATGACGTAAAAGGGCCGATTTCTGAACTTTATCATGTACTTCAGGGCGGAAATCATGGTCATTATTCTGCTCTGATTGATACAAAAGAAGTTCAAATAGCATCATTATCCCCAGAGCTATTTTTTCAATTTGGCCCATTTAAAAATCAATCCAATATTGTATTAAGTAAGCCGATGAAAGGAACAATAGCCAGAGGAGAAACAGAATTAGAAGATAAGGCACATTTTGAAAAACTTAGAAACTCTACCAAAGATAGAGCAGAAAATGTCATGATTGTTGATTTATTACGGAATGATATAAGTAGAGTAGCCAACACTGGCACAGTTAAAGTATATCAACCGTTTCGTATTGAAAGGTATCAAACGGTATATCAAATGACATCTATGGTTACTGGGCAGTTAGCAAACCATGTGAGTTTAGCGCAAGTATTAGAAGCTATTTTCCCTTGTGGTTCAATTACCGGCGCGCCGAAAGTAAACACAATGAAATATATTAAACAATTAGAGCAAACACCAAGAAATGGCTATTGCGGAACTATTGGTTTATTGTTACCTGATGGGAAAGCTATTTTCAATGTACCTATTCGTACGATTCAATATATTAATGGGAAAGCTGTATACGGGGTTGGTGCAGGTATTACCATTGATTCCAACCCAGAATCTGAAGTGCAAGAATTCATCGATAAGACTAAAATTTTGGAGAGATTATAATGCAGTTATTTGAAACATTACGATTAGACTCAGGCAAATTTTTAAGGTTGAGATATCATTTTGACAGGATAAAACATTCAGCAAATCAATTTCAAATGACATTCGATGATGATCAATGGCATGAAACGATTTCTGAAATTAAAAACCATTATTTTACAGGGACGTATAGAGTAAAAATTATTTTATATCCCAATGGCATTTTTAAATATGAAGTTGCTGAATTACCTCAAAAAGATAGCTTTACAGCAAAAATTGTACCATTAACCCAAATTCAAGATAAACGCATACTTACGAATAAAACGACAAATAGAGATCATTTAGCACATAATCATGAAACTGACCTCATTTTACTTTATGACGAATCAGGAAAAATATTAGAATTTGATATTGGAAATATTATGATCAAAGAAGGAGATCATTATTATACGCCAGTATTTAATGATGATTTTTTAAAAGGATGTAAGAGACAAGAATTAATAGATGAAGGTGAATTAATAGAAAAAGATTATAGTTTGGCAACATTTAAGCAAAAGTTAAGGCAAAATCAAATTCAAGTTTTTCTGATAAATAGTTTAAGAGAGGTTGCCGATGTTGCAATAAATCTATAGAATATAGAAAGTATAAGAAAAATATAAATTTTAATTCTAATAATTGTGATAAAACGTTATTGCGATAGTGTTTGATATCCATAATTGAATGTATCAAATATGCTACACATAGATATAGTTTAACTGTAAGTTATGAAGTAAGTTAAACAAAGTTATATGCGTCTTAAAAATCTAATGTCAGCAAGCGAGGCAAAATAATGATATGGATTTGGATTTTATTAATTATTACGCTAATCGGCCTTACAAAATGGTATGTAACCTATTTAATGAATCACCATAAATATTATATTACTAAGTTAGTCATCACTATTTCATGTGCTATTCAATTTATATTTATCTATGGTTTAGTTAAAGAATTAATACGCTACTTAATACAAATATTAAATGTATTTTATCGATAGACACAATAGATGAGGTGAATTTATGAAGATATATAGTCAAGGTGACCAAGCAATTGTGGTTTCTATAGAAAAGGAAGTTTCCAAAGATTTAACTGATGATTTACTCGCATTAAAAACATATCTTATTAATAAAAATTATCCTTTTATTACAGAAATTGTACCAACAGAGTCGGATATGATGATTTGTTATGATGCTAGAGATATGATTAAACATCACAATATAAAATCACCTTTTTTATATATGAAAGCACTTTTGCAATCTGTTCAATTAGAGATAAAACATGTAGAAGAAACACCCTCACCCATTCAAATACCTGTAGTATATGGTGGAGACTTTGGACCAGATTTAGCATCCTTGCTAAAATATTATAAAATGGATTTCGACAAATTTGTAAAATTACATACAAATTCGAATTTTTTCGTATCAATGATGGGCTATTCTCCAGGATTTCCGTATTTAACAGGGATGGATAAACGCTTGTTTGTCAATCACACAGGTGGCAAAAAAGCATTTATTCCTGCAGGATCAGTGATTATAGAAGGTAAGAAAACTGGTATTACTACAATTGATACTTATGGTGATTGGCTAGTGATAGGCTACACACCAGTAGAATTATTTAATCCACATCAAACAGATTTTACAACTTTAAAATTAGGGGATAATGTGCAATTTCAAGCTGTGTCAGAGGATGCATTGGATTTAGGAGGATTTAAACCATGTCAATCATAATAGAAAATGAAGGATTGTTCTCAAGTTTTCAAGATTTTGGGCGTATCGGTTATGAGCACAATGGTGTAATCCCTAGTGGTGCTTTAGATCCATTATCACATGAAATTGCAAATCGATTAGTAGCCAACGATAAACATGAAGCTACTTTAGAAATGACCAATAGAATGGCAAGTATTCGTTTTACTGAACCTACTTTAATTGCATTAAGTGGTGGCAGTTTTAAAGCTAAAACTGCTAATTTAAAAGTTTTACCCAATAAACTTTATTTAATGGAAAAAGGTGATGTACTCGAGTTTACAGAAACTTCACGGACATCAAGAGTCTATTTAGCCGTTGGTGGAGGATTCGAGCTAGATGAATGGTTGGGTTCTACTTCAACTGATTTTATGTCTAAACTTGGTGGTTTTCATGGGCGCAAACTAGAAAAAGGTGACGAAATCAATATGAAACGTGATTATACAGAACGTCACCATAAACTTTTTGAAAATCTTGAACATACACATCAGACTGACTGGGGTATAGATGGCTATGCGCTTTCTTTTAATTATATGTCAGATGTATTTCATGTCATTAAAAATAAAGGAACAGAAGATTTTAATCAAAATGCTTTAAATCGTTTTACTTACGGGGAATATAAAGTGACAAGTAAAGCGAATAGGGTAGGTATGTATGTCGAAGGCCAACCTGTTAAAGCATTTTATGAAGATATGCCCGCACATCAATCTGTACAAATAGGAACAATTCAAGTTAAGAGAGATGGTACGCCAATTATTTTGTTAAATGATCATTACACGTTAGGGAGCTATCCACAAATAGGGACAATTGCCAGTTACCATTTAACTAAGTTAGGTCAAAAACATCCTGGTACTAAATTGAAATTTCAATTTATAGATGTTGAAACTGCAGAAAAGAACTTAATAAAATATACTAATTGGTTAAATCAACTGTTTCATGGTATCGAGTATAGAATGCAATTAGAAATGTTAAAATAATGTACACGATTAGAGAATGAAGTGTATGTGTGTATAGCAAAATGTTACGAGCATTAGCATTTAAAATTAATAATCAGTTAATCTATAAAACATTATTATATTAAGACGCTTTTGAGCTAAAGAATCTTAGAACAAATAAAAGTGTCTTGGACGAGTAAAAAAAAGGCAATTTCTATTGAAATATTATAGAAATTGTCTTTTTCAATATTGTTTTATTTATAGTTAGCTCATTGAGTTATTACTTGAGTTTCTATAGATTTATATCTCAAGCTGCTTTTTTATGTTGGATGATTTTTATAATATGTCTGTTGCTTTTGACAAATACTTAAGTAAAATATAGTTCTAAATTAATGTATACAATACATGGTCAATGATTATTCGAAAAGCGTTCAGCTATAGCAATTATTTCGTAGATTTACTTTTGGTCTTTCGTATTTATTATCAACAGCATGAATGTCGGATATGATAAGATTTAGTAATTACTTAAGTCATTCTGTATAATTTAACCTTTATTTAAATAGGTCCAAGGCCTGATTAATTTATTAAATAGAACAAGTATAATTATAAAGGAAATTTAAATTTTAACCTTATTTTAATCGCGTATTCATAATAGGTTAATGATACCTTCATAAAACGGTTAAATCAGCTTTTTAAATTAAAAAAAGTGTGTTTTTACTTGATATTAGTCAAGAATTGCTTTATATTTATTAATTGAACTATAATCGTTTTATTACAATGATATTACAGAGTGAACGCAGTGTAAAAACGATGTAAAACATAACAAAACGCATTAACATAATTTACATTACAACAAATATAATTTTTCACAAAAGAACAAATAAAATTCATTGAAAATAAAAAATTGCTACTTTATAAAAATAAATTAGTGACATAAGAAAAAAAGATGTGTTTTAAAAGAAAATACAGGAGTTACCGTGTTTTTTAACTTAAATTTTAACTTTCGCAAATAACGATAAAGATGTTGGTAGAAATTATCACTTACGCGCTAACAACGGGTACAAAGCATTTAATCTAGCTAGGTATTAGCACAAACTTTTATTAATTTATATCGGGGGAACAGACATGAGTCTACACAAAAAGAAACTAACTCTTTTTGCGTTTTTTATTTTAACTGTTATAACAGTTACTGCTAAAACGTATTTTTCATACTATGTTGACTTTTCTTTAGGTGTTAAAGGGTTAGTTCAAAATTTAATTTTATTAATGAATCCATATAGCTTAATTGCATTAGTATTGAGTATTTTCTTATTCTTCAAAGGTAAGAAAGCATTTTGGTTTATCTTTATAGGTGGTTTTATTTTAACCTTCTTATTATACGCAAATGTTGTATATTTCAGATTCTTCTCTGATTTCTTGACTTTTAGTACATTAAATCAAGTAGGAAATGTTGAATCAATGGGTGGCGCTGTATCAGCTTCATTTAAATGGTATGACTTTGTTTACTTTATCGATACAATCATTTATTTATTTGTATTAATCTTCAAACAAAAATGGTTAGATAAGCGTGTGTTTAGCAAGAAGTTTGTTCCAGTAATCATGGCAGCGTCTGTTGCATTGTTCTTCTTAAACCTAGCTTTTGCAGAATCTGATCGTCCAGAATTATTAACGCGTACATTCGATCATAAATATTTAGTGAAATACTTAGGTCCATATAACTTCACAGTTTATGATGGTGTAAAAACGATTCAAAATAATCAACAAAAAGCGTTAGCAAATGAAGATGATTTGACAAAAGTTTTAAATTATACGAAACAAAAACAAACACAACCAAACCCAGAATATTTCGGTGCAGCAAAGAAAAAAAATGTGATTAAAATACACTTAGAAAGTTTCCAAACTTTCTTGATAAACAAAAAAGTAAATGGCGAGGAAGTTACACCATTCTTAAATAAACTTTCTTCTGGTAATGAAGATTTTAGATATTATCCGAACTTCTTCCACCAGACAGGACAAGGTAAAACTTCAGACTCAGAATTCACTATGGATAACAGTTTATATGGTTTACCACAAGGTTCGGCATTCTCACTTAAAGGGGATAACACGTACCAATCATTGCCAGCTATTATGCATCAACAACAAGGATACACATCTAGCGTAATGCACGGTGATTATAAAACGTTCTGGAACCGTGACCAAGTATACAAACATTTTGGTGTAGATAAGTTTTATGATGCAACATATTTTGATATGTCAGAAGAAAACCAAGAGAACTTAGGTCTGAAAGATAAAGAATTCTTTGATGAATCAGCTGATTATTTAGCGAAGGAAAAAGAACCTTTCTATAGTCACTTAATAACGCTAACAAACCATTATCCATTTACATTATCTCCAGAAGATGCATCAATTGATAAACCAAATACTGGTGATTCAACAGTTGACGGTTATGTTCAGACAGCGAGATATTTAGACGAATCGTTAGAACAGTTTGTAAATGAATTGAAGAAAAAAGGTATCTATGATGATTCCGTTATTATGATTTATGGTGACCATTATGGTATTTCTGAAAACCATAATAAAGCGATGGAAAAATTATTAGGTGAAGACATTACACCAGCTAAGTTTACAGATTTAAACCGAACAGGCTTCTGGTTGAAAATACCTGGTAAAGAAGGTACTGTTGATAAAACTTATGCTGGACAAGCAGATGTAATGCCAACATTACTACATTTAATGGGTATTGATACTAAAAATTATCTCATGATGGGTACAGACTTATTGTCAAAAGATCATAATGACACAGTACCGTTTAGAAATGGTGACTTTGTAACGAAAGATTACAAATATGTAAATGGTAGAATATATGATAATAAAAATAATGAGCCAGTTACAGAAAAACCAAGCGATTTTGATAAACGCAAACAACAAGCTGAAAAAGACTTGCAAATGAGTGATGACGTCCTAAATGGTGATTTATTGAGATTTTATGATAACCCTGACTTTGATAAAGTGAAACCATCAAACTATAAATATGAAACAGGTCCACAAGGACAAGAGAAAAAATAATTAATACTTTAGCCCTAATCCATTATTTAAAATGGATTAGGGCTTTTATATATATGTAAGTGTATTGAATGGTATTTTATGATGCGCATGATGATTGTATTGAATTATTTAATATGAATGAACTTTAAGCAGGATAGGATAGCAGATTAGTACATATCCAGAGCAAACATGCACATTATAAAAAAGAATGCTAAAAAGGCTAGAACATAAATCCCCATTCTCAAAATAAGATTGTTTGAGACATTTAGTTCTTGGACAAATGTGACGTATTTTGGCGAGACGCTTGAGTGAATAGGAGAAGCTGAAGACTACAGGCTGAAGCTGTTCCCCTAAGAAAGTGAATCACCAATATGAAGTATTGAAAAAATAGAAGCACTCAGATGAATTGAATTAAATCATCTGAGTGCTATTTTTCTTGTATTTACTCCAAAATCTTTGTTTTGAACTTGAGACGATTGTCTCGGCTTCATCATTTTTTTATTTAAAAAATGGATTCAAGTTATTTCTTTTTCTTTTACCTTTTATCCAAGTGCAACGTCTAAAATCATCATGATAGTAAAACCTAGCATTAAACTTAATGTTGCTAAATCAGTATTATTACTAGCTTGAGAGTCTGGTATAAGTTCTTCTACAACTACAAATATCATCGCTCCAGCGGCAAAGGCGAGTGCGTATGGTAACATAGGTGTAATGAACAGTACTGCAGCAGCACCTATAGTAGCAAATATGGGCTCAACAATTGCAGATGCTTGACCATAGTTAAAAGCTTTCCATCTTGAAGCCCCAGCTGCTCTGATAGGCATAGAAAGCGCAGCACCTTCGGGAATATTTTGAATCCCGATACCAATTGCCAAACCAAGTGCGCCTAAGAAAGTGGCTTGTCCATTACCGGCTACTACACCACCAAATGCTACACCAATAGAAAGCCCCTCTGGTATGTTATGGAGTGTAATAGCCAATACAAGTAATGTATTTTTATTGAGTTTTTTTGTTCCTACACCTTCTTGGTATTGGTTAGTGTCTTGGGTGTTTGGGTGAATGTGTGGGATAATTAAATCTAACGCGCGTATAAAAAAACCGCCCAATAAAAAACCTATTGCTGCTGGTAACCATGCAATAGATGAACCTGAACCATAATCAATAGATGGTTGTAATAGAGACCAGAAACTGGCAGCAATCATTATGCCTGCAGCAAAACCTTGCATTGAGTTCAGTATTTTATCATTAACTCTTTTAAATATAAAAACTGCAGCAGCCCCTAATGCAGTCAACAACCAAGTGATGATACCGGCGATGAGTGCTTGGATAAAAGGAGGTAAGTCTTGAAAAAAATCTGACATAAGCTACGCTCCCTTGTATCATTTGAGTTCAAAAAGGTGTATAATATATAGAACTGAAATTAAGTTTAACAGAATTAATTATAATTTTCGATATTAAAAAGGATGTTGGACGATGGAAGCCTACAAAATTGAACATTTACATAAATCATATGCCGATAAAATCATTTTTGATGATTTGCATCTGTCTATTTCTGAAGGAGAAAAAATAGGTCTTGTAGGTATTAATGGTACAGGCAAAAGTACTTTGTTAAAGGTAATCGCTGGTTTGGATGAAGACTTCGAGGCAGAGGTTTCACATCCTAATGCATATCGCATACGTTATTCGTCTCAAAAGCAAGAATTTGAAGAAAATTTAACGGTTTTTGAAGCGGTATTAACGTCAGAGACAAAGACACTTCAAGTGATACGTTCATATGAAGCTGCTGTAACAAAATATAGTGAGACACAGAATGAGACAGATTTTCAACAGATGATGCAAGCACAAGAAGCAATGGATACATATCAAGCTTGGGATTATAGTGCTGAAATCAAAACTATTTTATCAAAGCTAGGCATCAATGATACGACTAAAAAAGTGAGAGAACTTTCGGGTGGCCAACAAAAACGAGTTGGTCTTGCTAAAACACTTATAGAGCAACCAGATTTATTACTCTTGGATGAACCTACGAACCATTTAGATTTTGAGTCAATTAGTTGGCTAATTAATTATGTTAAACAGTATCCACATACAGTGCTGTTCGTAACTCATGATCGTTATTTTTTAAATGAAGTATCATCTCGTATTATTGAATTAGATCGTGGGAAATTAACTACTTATCCCGGTAATTATGAAGATTACATCGCACAACGCGCTGAAAATGAAGTCGTAGAGCAAAAACAACAAGCGAAACAACGTGCATTATATAAACAAGAATTAGCTTGGATGCGTGCAGGAGTTAAAGCACGTTCTACTAAACAACAAGCACGAAAAAATAGATTTAAAGATTTAGAACATGATGTAAAAAATCAACAACAACAAGATAAAGCCTCTTTAAATCTTGCATATTCACGTTTAGGTAAACAAGTTTTTGAACTTGATAACGTGTCAAAACGCATCGGCGATAAGGTATTATTTGAACACATCACAGAAATTATACAAAATGGACAACAAATTGGTATCGTTGGACCAAATGGTGCCGGTAAAACAACATTATTGAATATTTTGAATGGTGATGACCAAGCGTTCGAAGGGGCATTGAAAGTTGGTCAAACTGTTAAAATTGCTTACTTCAGACAGACTGAAGCGCGCTTAGATCGAGACATCAGAATGATCGATTACTTGCGTGAAGAAAGTGAAGTAGCTAAAGAAAAAGATGGAACTGCTGTTTCTGTTACACAGTTGTTAGAACGCTTTTTATTCCCTAGTGCAACGCATGGAAAAAAGGTGTATAAATTATCTGGTGGAGAACAAAAAAGATTGTATCTATTAAAATTATTAGTACATCAACCTAATGTTCTATTATTAGATGAACCGACGAATGACTTGGATACAGAAACTTTAACCATTTTAGAAGATTATATCGCTACTTTTGGTGGTACAGTCATCACGGTGAGTCATGATAGATATTTTTTAAATAAAGTTGCTCAAGAATATTGGTATATTCATGATGGCAAATTAGAACGTATCATAGGAAGTTTTGATGACTATGAAGCATATAAAAAAGAGATAGATAAACGCCAAATGCAAGAAAAGCAACAATCAAAAGTGAAACCAGCATATGTAAAGAAAAAGAAAAAGGGTCTATCATATAAAGAAAAACAAGAATATGAAACAATTATTGCGCGTATTGAAACAACCGAACATAGATTAGAAGAGATCGAACAAGAAATGGTTGAAGCAAGTTCTGATTACGCTAAAGTCAAAGAATTAAATGAAGAACAACAAAATCTTAATACGTTGTATGAAGATGATATAACAAGATGGAGCGAGCTTGAAGAATTAAAAGAACAATGAGGGATTATATAACATGGAAGCAACATTATCACATTATTTTGGCTATGACACATTCCGTCCAGGTCAAAAAGAAATAATAACTAAAGTAATGGATCATCGTAATGTGCTTGGCGTTTTACCAACTGGTGGGGGAAAATCAATTTGTTATCAAGTGCCGGGATTAATGCTAGGTGGTACCACAATCGTAATCAGCCCATTAATTTCACTTATGAAAGATCAAGTTGATCAATTGAAGGCCATGGGGATTCGCGCAGCATATTTAAATAGTAGTTTGACACAAAAGCAACAAAAAGATATTCAAACACAACTGAAAAGTGGGGAAATCCAATTTTTATATGTTGCACCAGAACGTTTTGATAATGCCAATTTTATGCGCTTATTACAGCAGTTAGATATACACTTAGTTGCGTTTGATGAAGCTCATTGTATTTCAAAATGGGGACATGATTTTAGACCAAGTTATCAGGAAGTCATCCATAAAGTTTTTGCACTACCACAAGATTTTTCAATTGTAGCATTAACAGCAACGGCAACAATCGAAGTACAAAAAGATATTATGGATCGCTTAAACATCGATAAACACGATGAAATCAAAACAAGTACGAAACGACGAAATTTAATATTTCAAGTTAATCCAACGTATCAGCGTCAAAAGTTCGTATTAGAATATGTTAAAGATCATCAAAAAGAAGCAGGCATTATATATTGTTCGACACGTAAACAAGTAGAAGAACTACATGAAGCATTAGAAAACAATAAAATTAGCAGCACAATATATCATGCTGGTTTATCCAATAAAGAGCGGGAAGCAGCTCAAAATGATTTTGTATATGATCGTGTGCGTGTCGTAGTTGCAACGAATGCATTCGGTATGGGGATTGATAAATCTAATGTGCGCTTTGTGATTCACTATAACATGCCTGGTGATTTAGAATCGTATTATCAAGAAGCGGGTCGTGCAGGTCGTGATGGACTGAAAAGTGATTGCATCCTTTTATTCAGTGATAGAGACATTGGTTTACACCAATATTTTATTTCATCTTCAAAAGCAGACGATGATTACAAAGAAAAAATGGGTGAAAAATTGAATAAAATGCTACTATATACGAAAACTAAAAAGTGTCTAGAAGCAACACTCGTACATTATTTTGAACCCAATGAAAAACTAGAAGAGTGTGAGCAATGTAGTAATTGTGTTAGAGAAAATAAAACATATGACATGACGAACGAAGCGAAAATGATCGTAAGTTGTATTGCACGTATGAAACAGCAAGAAAGTTATAGTGTTATTATTCAAGTTTTAAGGGGTGAAGACTCTGATTATATTCGCTATTGTGATTATAATCAATTGTCCACACATGGCATTATGAAAAACTATACGACATCTGAACTCAGTCATCTTATGGATGAATTGCGATTTAAAGGATTTTTAAATGAGCATGATGAAATATTGATTTGCGATGTATCTGTAAAGGAATTGCTAAATAATCAAATTTCAATTTATACAACACCATTTAAACGTAAATCAAAAGAAAAAGTTAACATCAATACCGTAGAAGGCGTAGACCGTGCCTTATTTGATGAATTAGTTGCCGTGCGTAAACAATTAAGTGAAAAATTAACTATTCCACCAGTAAGTATTTTTTCAGATTTTACTTTGGAAGAATTTGCCAAGAGAAAACCAGAATCAAAGCAAGATATGATCTTAATTGATGGTGTCGGAAGTTATAAATTAAAACACTACTGTCCAATATTTTTAGAAACAATACAATCTTATAAAGCTCAAATTTAGTTGAGCAAATAATTGTTTTTAGAATATATAATCTCATATACTTAATTTTAACGGTATTAGTATTTTACATTGAAATAATTGCGATAAATACGAAGTTAATTTGACAACTATTAATATACTATACAAGTACAAATGTAATAGTGATATTGATGGGTTTCAATTAACTTCGTTTTTGTTTTATCTAACTATGTTCAAAAGGGTTAAATGATACATAAATCGGTTATGTGTTAACTATGTGAATTTTTTTAAGTGATAGTAAAGGCAATGAAAAGAGTGAGGGTGAAAAATTGATAGAATTTAAAAATGTAATCAAACGTTATGGGGATAAAAAGGCTGTAGATGATCTTAGCTTTAATATAAAAGAAGGTGAGTTTTTTGTTTTAATCGGACCTTCAGGTTGTGGTAAAACAACGACATTAAAAATGATTAATCGTTTAATTTCATTAACAGAGGGATTTATTTATTTTAAAGGTAAACCAATTAGTGACTATCCAGTATATGAAATGCGTTGGGATATTGGTTATGTCTTGCAACAAATTGCATTATTTCCACATTTAACAATAAAAGAAAATATTGCACAAGTACCACAAATGAAAAAATGGAAAGACGTGGATATTGATGAACGTATAGATGAGTTGTTAAATATGGTTGGCTTAGAGCCAGAACTTTTTAAAGATAGAAAACCAGATGAACTATCAGGTGGGCAACAACAACGTGTTGGTGTGGTGCGTGCATTAGCCGCAGACCCACCAGTTATATTGATGGACGAACCTTTCAGTGCATTAGATCCAATCAGTCGAGAAAAACTACAAGATGATTTAATAGCATTACAGCAAAAAATAAAGAAAACAATCGTTTTTGTAACACATGATATACAAGAAGCGATGAAACTTGCTGACAGAATTTGTCTATTAAACAAAGGACATGTAGAGCAAATAGATACACCTGAAAATATGGTTAATCATCCTAAAAGTGATTTTGTAAAACAATTTGTTGGGGATAAATCACTAAAAATAGAAAAAGATATTAAACTATCAGACCTTATTGGAGAATTAACGATTGATGAACAGGCAGCTACCAAAGGCTATCCTATTGTTAACAGCGACATCTCTATTAAAAACATTTATAGTGATTTAGCTAATCATGATGCTATCATTATTAATGATGAATCGACTGCTACTCAACATGTGCTTAAACGCGAAGATATGTTTAAATATCTATCCGAGCATACAGGGGGTGGTCAAAGATGAATGAATTAATAAATACACTTTCAGATCGAAAGGGACAATTGTTAACTACGATATTTGAGCATATCCAAATATCATTTATTGCATTGCTCATTGCTGCAATAATTGGAGTACCATTAGGTATTTTGCTCACGAAGACACGTAAGATTTCTGAAATTGTGATGAATATTGCGGCAGTACTACAGACAATACCATCATTAGCATTGCTTGGTTTGATGATACCACTGTTTGGTATTGGTAAGGTACCAGCAGTGATTGCGTTAGTAGTGTATGCATTATTACCGATATTAAGAAATACATACACTGGTATCAATGAAGTGGATAGCTCATTAATTGAGGCAGCTAAGGGTATCGGTATGAAGCCAGGAAGAAGATTAACGAAAGTGGAATTACCCATAGCTATGCCAGTAATTATGGCAGGTGTTAGAACAGCTATGGTATTGATTATAGGGACTGCTACATTAGCAGCTTTAATTGGTGCTGGTGGTCTTGGTGATTTGATTCTTTTAGGTATAGATAGAAATGACACATCATTGATCATTATTGGAGCGATTCCCGCAGCTTTATTAGCAATTCTTTTTGATTTAGTTTTACGGTATATGCAAAAGCTGTCCTATAAAAAGTTACTTATTTCTCTAGGTGCAATTATTATAATTCTGCTATTAGTGATTATTGGACCAATGTTTGCTCAAAAAGGAGATAAAATTACATTAGCAGGTAAACTTGGGTCAGAACCATCTGTAATTACTAATATGTATAAAATTTTAATTGAAGAAGAAACAGATGATACAGTAGATGTTAAAGACGGCATGGGGAAAACTTCATTCCTATTTAATGCTTTGAAATCTGACGATATAGATGGCTACCTTGAGTTTACAGGTACTGTACTTGGAGAGTTAACAAAGGAAGATTTGAAATCAAAACAAGAAAATAAGGTATATCAACAAGCAAAATCAAGTTTAGAAGATAAATACGATATGACTATGTTAAAACCAATGAAATATAACAATACTTATTCATTGGCAGTTAAAAAAGATTTTGCGAAAAAACATAACCTTAAAACGATAGGTGACTTAAACAAAGTAAGTGACCAAATTAAGCCAGGTTTCACATTAGAGTTTAATGATCGTGGTGATGGTTATCCAGCTGTTAAAAAAGCATATGATTTAGATTTTGGAGAAGTTAAGACGATGGAGCCGAAATTAAGATATCAAGCAGTTGAAAGCGGAAATATTAACTTAATTGACGCATATTCAACAGATGCCGAATTAAAACAATACGATATGGTTGTTTTAGAAGATGATAAAAAGGTATTCCCACCATATCAAGGTGCACCAATGTTTAAAACATCATATTTAAAGGAACATCCTGAAATCAAAGCACCACTTAACAAATTAGCAGGTAAGATATCTGATGAAGATATGCAACAAATGAATTATGAAGTTACAGTGAAAAAACAAGATCCTTATGATGTAGCTAAAAACTATTTAGAAAAACATAATTTAATTGATTAATTCATAAGACAATACGAGTTTAACAATGTGTTTTACTATGTTAAAGCACACATTAAGTTGAACTCGTATTTATATTTGATTAAATTCTCACTTCAAAAAAAGTTACATTGATTTTCAATGGAAATAAGGTATATAATGGTTACTAAGTTTTGAAATTTCTGTAAATTTAAGGAGGCCCGAATCAACAATGAAAAAACAAATAGAACAATTATCAGCATATCAACCAGGTTTATCACCAAGAGCACTAAAAGAACAATACGGGATTGAGGGTGAACTTTATAAATTAGCTTCTAATGAAAATTTATATGGACCGTCACCTAAAGTGAAAGACGCAATCACGCAGCATTTAGATGAATTGCAATTTTATCCTGAAACGGGTTCTCCGTTAATTAAAGAAGCAATAAGTGAGCATTTGAATGTTGATCCAGCACGTATTTTGTTCGGTGCAGGATTAGATGAAGTGATATTAATGATTTCACGTGCTGTTTTAACTAAAGGAGATAAAATTGTTACAAGTGAAATGACTTTTGGTCAATATTATCATAATGCCATAGTAGAAGCAGCAGATGTTGTTCAGGTACCACTAAAAGATGGTGGGTTTGATTTAGAAGGCATACTTTCTGAAGTTGATGATAACACTAAACTTGTATGGCTATGTAACCCTAATAATCCTACTGGCACATATTTTACACATGATGAATTGCAACGTTTCTTGTCACGTGTGCCTCAAGAAATACCAGTAATTATAGATGAAGCTTATGTTGAATTCGTGACAGCTGAAGACTTTCCAAATTCATTATCACTACAAGAGCAATTTTCCAATGCTTTTTTACTTAGAACGTTCTCTAAAGCATATGGATTAGCAGGTATGCGTATTGGATATGTGGTCGCTGCTCAAGAAGCAATTGAAAAGTGGAATATTATACGACCACCATTTAATGTAGGACGGTTATCAGAACACGCTGCACTTGCTGCATTAGAAGATCAAGCGTATTTAGATTCTATTCGTGAAAAAAATGCTCGAGAAAGAGCAAAATTCTTTGATTCAGTTAGTAGTCATAAATTAAATCCAAGCCAAACGAACTTCATTTTTGTGAATACGTCACGTCCTCACGAACTGTATGAAGCATTGTTAAAACAGGGGTGCATTACAAGAGAATTTCCGAATGGTGTCAGAATTACGATTGGCTTCCCTGAGCAAAATGATAAAATGATCGAAGTATTAAATAACTTTGATTTATAACAAACATCATTTATAACGTTCAATAAATTAAAATGTATAAAGCTTGAACTATATAACGAAAATATTTAATTTATATAGTATATTATGATAGGCTTATGTACAATTTTGGTTTCATTGAACGTTTTTTGCTATACTAATAATGATAAACAGGGTCATGTTGTCAGATGATTAATGTAATCATGCGTGATCATTGTTAGTGAATGAGAACTTAAAAGGGAGTAGAGTATGAGATGACTAGAAAATCAATTGCTATTGATATGGACGAAGTACTTGCTGATACAGTAGGTGCACTGATTGAAGATGTGAACAAACGTACAGATTTAGGTATAACCTATGATATGCTGGACGGTAAAAAATTACGTCACGCAATGCCCGAACATGATGGCTTATTGCATGAAATTTTACGCGAACCAGGTTTTTTCAAAAAATTAAAAGTGATGGCACATGCTCAAGAAGTTGTGAAAAAATTAACTGAATACTATGATGTTTATATTGCTACTGCTGCAATGGATGTTCCTACATCATTTCATGATAAATATGAATGGTTAAGAGAGTATTTTCCATTTTTAGATCCACAGCACTTTGTTTTTTGTGGGCGTAAAGATATCGTAAATGCAGACTATCTCATAGATGACAACCCTCGTCAGTTAGCTATATTTACAGGTAAGCCAATCATGTATACTGCGTCTCATAATGTAAACGATGATCGTTTTACACGTGTAGATGACTGGTATGATGTTGAAAAGTATTTCTTAGGTGACCGTGATTACGATATATAAATTTAATGACATGAACGTGTCTTTGTGTGTTTAAATATGTAATTTTAATGATGCTATACTTAAAATGTGCAGAATCTTGAAAATCCATGAGTGAGTGGGCGATAAGTTCAAGTGTACCTATCTATACTTTAAGAGAGTGAACATTTCTAAACGTTATATCAAAAGGACTAATCCATTGTGTACGTGGATTAGTCCTTTTGAATAAGATTTTATTTAGTAAACATTATATATAGTGTATTTATTCATATTCATTATCAGGCGTATTTTCAGGTAACGTTAAAATTTGTATTGCTTTAGGTATGACTTCAATATGGATAGGTGTTTTTAATGCAATTTCTCCATCGATGTCCACCTTCATTTCGGGTGTGGTCTCTATTTTGATATCTTTAGATAATAAATGCTGAATACCGTTTGTCATATGGTTCCAGTTCATGCTATCTCTTTGTTTAAATATATCACTCAATACACTCGAACTGTGTTCTTTAAAAATAAATAAATTCAGATAACCATCACTAGGTGAAAGGTCTGTTAAAGGTATGCGACTGCCTCCTATAAATGACCCATTAGCAACAACGAGCATTGCAGTATTACCATCAATAACTTTACCGTCAACGGTTAATTGATAATCAAAATGCTCCGGATTAAGCAAAGTTTTAACTGTAGATCCTACGTAACTCAATTTGCCAAAGATGTCCTTATTGCCGTTTTGAACATTTTCTGCATTTTGAACAATGAGTCCCAATCCAGCAAAGTTTAGTGCGTATTGATCATTGATTTTCATAACATCATAAGACTGCAACTCTGATTGAATAAGTTGTTGACTAGCCATTTTATGACGTGGACTCAGGTTTAATGTTTTAACAAAATCATTAAATGTGCCACCTGGAATAATACCAATAGGGATATTCAATTCATGTTGCATTATGCCATTGATTAATTCATTGACAGTACCATCGCCACCAAGGAGGAAAATGATATCTACATCGTCACTATAACTTTGGTCTTTAATCTTCTGACAAAATCTTATAATATCACCCTCGTCTTCACTTAGTTGGAGCGACAGATGTTTACAAAATGTAGTTAAGGAAGCTGCTACATCTCCAAGTCCCCGATATATATCTTTAATACCACTATATTCATGATAAAATAAGACACCGTGTTTGAATTTAGTATTTTCCAATTTTTTCACCATATTCTTTTAAATTTTGTTGCTTATTCACTTTACCCACATTTTCACAGTTATAATTATATAGGAAGAGTTGGTGGCATTTACTTTATTTTTAAATTTTTTTGCTGTGACAATTTTTTGCAAGGATGAATAGGATAATGTTTATCTGAGCTTTAGCGCATGAAAAAACCCACTTACTCAATAAAGTGAGAAGTGGGCTTGATACGTGTGCTATTTAATGCCACGCATACCTTTGACGATTTTTGGTACAAATGCTAAAACAATCAAACTAACTACAATTGCAATACTTCCTAAAAATAGGAAATAATTTTTGTGTCCCAGAGGCTCAATGAGCTTCACTAAAGTACCATTTATAGCTTGTGCACAGGCATTTGTTAATAACCATAAACTCATCATTTGCGTATTGA
The DNA here is from genome assembly GCF_041008415.1 of Staphylococcus cohnii species complex 1663. NCBI lineage: Bacteria > Bacillati > Bacillota > Bacilli > Caryophanales > Staphylococcaceae > Staphylococcus > Staphylococcus cohnii species complex 1663. The sequence goes on along the minus strand of NZ_JBFDVL010000003.1, from coordinate 182,591 downwards.
AAGCTTTTGGTGCGAGTTTAACTGCTGCACTGTTACCTGTAGGTGATAAACAGAGTTCACCGATAACACAAATAATATAAGATAGAATAACCCAGTTGACACTAATGTCTGCACCGCCAGCTGAATGTCCAATAGAGCCAATCATTATGTAAGAAGCACCTGCTAATATTGCGCCTAGAACAAATTTTGTTGCTATGCTTGGTTGACGTCGAGCCATTTTGGCCCAAATCAATGAAACCACTGGCGCTAACAATACAATAAATAACGGATTTATCGACTGGAAGAGTGTAGGGCCGAAATCTGTTTTCCACCCAAATAGATTTAATTTCATGTCACTGCTTTCAAATGCAAAGAGATTAAGAACGTTAGCACCTTGTTCTTGAATAGACCAGAAAATTACGCCAAGTATAAATAGCGGTATAAATGCGATTACTCTTGAGCGTTCATCATCTGTGACTTCTTTACTTCGAATCATAATTGTGAAATATACGATTGGTAAGGCAATCCCTAGTATAAGTACTGTTGTACTAACTAAATTAAATGATAATGTGCCTGTTAAGCCAGTAATTAATAATACAACTGCAATGATTACAATGATTGCAGCAAATAAAATACCATATTTTTTCTTCTCGCTTTTATTCAATGGGTTAGTTGGTTTTGTACCAATTTGACCTAAATTTCTTTTATTGAAAAATATATACCAAACAAGTCCAAGCGCCATTCCAATTGCAGCGATTAAGAACCCGCCGTGGAAGTTACCTGTATGTACAAAGCGATCTAGAATAATAGGTGAAATTAATCCGCCTAAGTTAACCGACATATAGAATATAACAAAACCAGCATCTATTCGTGTATCTCTATCGGGATATAATCTACCAACAATATTTGAAATGCTTGGCTTCATTAAACCAGAACCTACAATAATAAAGAACATAGAAATAAATAATCCTATGATATCTAAAGGTAAACTTAAGAAGATATGTCCAATAATGATTAGAACACCACCGTAAAACGTTGCTCCGCGTGTCCCTGTAATTCTATCGGAAATCCATCCGCCGAGTACAGATGTCATGTATATCAGTGCCCCGTATACTGCCATAATTGACTGAGCAGTACTTTTATCCATGCCGAGTCCACCATCTTTAATAGCGAAATACATGTAGAAAATGAGTAAGGCACGCATACCGTAATAGCTGAACCTCTCCCAAAATTCAACAAAGAATAATACGCCTAGCCCTTTAGGGTGTCCAAAAAATCCTTTTTGTGGGATGGATTGAACCGCTTGTTCATGGGCTTTATCTTGATTTTGCATAAAAACATTCCCCGTCCTTTCATACTCCCTATAAGAATGTATAAAAATGATTTTACGCTTAATTAAATTAAATTTCAATAATATTCTTAAAACAACAATATTCGAAATATTCTGATTTATTTTCAATTTATATAAGCATAAATCTTTATTTATTTATATTTAAATGGGTGGCAGTGTATTATTATACAAAAAAAGCAATATAGAAATCTGATTTCAAAGATTTCTATATTGCTCACTTAGAAATATCATAATTTAAGCAATTAATATACACCTTTCATCGCACGTTTTACTTTTGGTGAAATGATTAAGAGTATAACCCCAATAACGACTGCTACTAATCCTGAGTACATGAAGTAATCGCTTTGATTCATTTTTGTATATACAACAACAAGTTGGGCATTAAGACCCTGTGCAGTTGCGTTACTTAACATCCATAAACTCATCATACGTGCAGTAAATGTCAGTGGTGCAAGTTTTGTAGTTGTTGATAAACCAACAGGTGATATACACAATTCACCAATTGATATTAATAAGAAGCTTAGTACAAGCCATAGAGGATTAATCAACTCATTTCCTGATGCTAACGGAATAATCATCACTAAATATGAAAGGCCTGCAATGATAGCCCCAAAAGCAAATTTATGAACTGTTGGTGGATTATGTTTTCCTAGTTTCATCCATAAAGTTGCAAATACTGGTGCAAGTATCACAATGAATACTGGATTTAATGATTGTGCCCAAGAAGCAGGAATTGAAAAATCAATTAAACCATTGGTTAATGTTTTCATTTCTAATTGAGTTTTTGTATCTGCAAACGTCGCAAGTATCGTTGAACCTTGCTCTTGAATCATCCAAAATGCCACAGATGTGATATATAAAGGTACGTAACTGTATACTCGTGAACGTTCATCTTTTGTAACATCTTTGCTCACAATCATATTAATAAATATGTATATAGGTAGTACGATTCCTAAAATTGTGATTAAAAGACTAAAGTTTCCTAATGTAAGTGCATTATTTAAATGTAAAATAAATAAATAGATTAAAAATAAAACAATGACGCCAACAGTGATTAAAGTGAATTTTTTGATTTCTGGTTTTGTTAATGGATTTGGCACATTACGACCTGCAAGGCCAAGATATTTTTTACGTTTTAAAATATAAACGACTAATCCACAGAACATACCGATTGCTGCTGCTAAGAAACCTGCGTGGAAACTGATTCTTGTTTGTAGATAGCCTGTAAGTAGTGGTGCAAATATACTACCTAAATTAATTCCCATATAGAATAACGTAAAAGCTGCATCTCTTCTAACATCGTTACGTTCGTATAATTCTCCTACAGTTGTAGAAATATTTGGTTTTAATAACCCTGTACCAGCGATAATAACACCAAGTGCAATTAGTACAAGTGTTAAATTGTTTGGTAACGAAAGTAAAATATGTCCAATCATAATGAGGAATCCACCATAGAAAACTGCATCTTGTGTACCAGTGATTCTATCTGCAATCCATCCTCCGATGATACCTGACATATAAATTAAAGTACCGTAGATTGCGACAATTTGCATGGCAACACTTTGCGGCAATCCAAAGCCTCCATCAGCCACGGCATAATATAAGTAAAAAATTAAAATGGCTTTCATACCATAATAACTGAATCTCTCCCAAAATTCAGTGAAGAATAAAGTGCTTAGTCCTTTTGGATGCCCAAAGAAACCTTTGTTTGGGATGTCTTTCATAATTTCTTCATGCGTATAATTCGATCTTTTCATAATTTCCCTCCCCTTTAACGGTTGGATATATTTTATACTGTATCTCATAATTTAACAAGTATGAATTGATTTAATATAAAATACATTCAAAAATACAAAAATAAAATATTTTAATAAAAAAAGCTGTTAAGCCTTTATCGAACGAGACTTAACAACTTTTGGTTTTTGTTTATCCTATTGTATTAACGATTATCTATTTTTTCTGGATAGAGATCATGATTCATTAAACGATGTTCTGCCATTTTTTCATATTTACTGTCAGGGCGACCATAGTTTGTATAAGGATCAATAGATATACCACCACGAGGTGTGAATTTGCCCCAAACTTCTATATAATGTGGATCCATTAAGTCGATGAGATCATTCATAATAATATTCATACAGTCCTCATGAAAATCGCCATGATTTCTAAAGCTAAATAAATACAATTTTAATGATTTAGATTCTACCATTTTAATATTTGGAATATACGAAATATAAATAGTAGCAAAATCAGGTTGACCCGTAATAGGGCATAAAGATGTAAACTCAGGACAATTGAATTTAACAAAATAATCACGGCCCGGGTGTTTATTATCAAATGATTCTAATACATCTGGTCGATAATCAAAATCATATTTATTATTTTGGTTTCCTAGTAAAGTAATATCTTTTAAATCTTCATGTTTACGTCCTTCAGACATCGTAATTGCTCCTTTAATATTTAGATTTTTGTTCCTTTTTCTGAACGGTTAACGGTTGGCGTCTTGCTTTTTCAAACATATAATAGCTTGCACCAATGATAATGATATAACCTAGAATTGCATAGAAATCTGGTGACTCACCAAATAAAATAAAACCAAATAGCGCGGTGAATATAATAGATGCGTACGTAAATATTGAAATATCTTTAGCTGGGGCAAAACTATAGGCTAAGGTAATACCTATTTGACCAGCAGCCGCAGCTAAGCCAGCACCGATTAAATAAACAACTTGCATGACAGACATTGGTTCGAATGTAAATATCGTAAATGGAATGAGTGCTATTATAGAGAAGAAAGAAAAATAAAAAACAATCGTATATGGTGCCTCTTTGCTACTTAATGCTCTAACACAAGTATAGGCACTTGCCGCGAAGATACCTGATAGTAATCCGCCAATCGCTGGAATCATAGAAGAAGAAAACTCAGGTTTCACAACGAATAACATACCAAAAATGGCTACGATCATAGCAATAAATTGGTAATTGCGTACTTTTTCATTTAAGAAAATCAAACTAAGTAGTATCGTCCAAAAAGGATTTAATTTCATTAATGTATCTGCGTCACTAAGAATCATATGGTCGATGGCATATATATTTAATAATACGCCAATTAAGCCAAGCGCAGAACGAGATATTAATAAAGGCTGGCTACTCAATTTACCAAAAAGTGGTTGTTTGTACTTAAATATAAAATACAAAGGAATAAACATTGCCACTAGGTTTCTTGCCAATGATTTTTGAAAGACAGGGAGATCTCCAGCTAATCTAAAAAAAACAGACATAAAGCTAAAACCAACTGCAGAAATTAGAATAGCAATAATACCTTTTATTTTTGGATTCACATATATCGCCTCAATTTTAAAATTTTAACGTATCTATATTAGCATAGTTATTTAGAAAATGTATATATGCTTGAATTTAAAAGGGAAATATATTAAAGTATAAATACGAACAAACGTTCTGTTTATATTGTGTTTCATTAAGAAATTTTAAAAGTAATTAAGTATAGCAATTAGTTCTAAAATATAATATATGAAGCGCAATATATAAGGCCTATGGCTAGATAATCCAGATATATCAAGCTTTAAAGAGAAATTAAAAAAAGCAAGCATTGAGCCTCTAAAAGTCGAAAAAATATTTTTTAAAAATTTAAAATTGAGTTTAAGGTTGAATTGGTGCCATTTTCATACTGTTTTCATTGTTTTGACATAAATTAAAGACTTTTAATAAGGCGATGAGTTATGTATAATGAAACACATAATATAGTATTAATGGCCAGGACGAAACACTATATATTGTGTTTTGATACGTGATCAATTTATTTATAATAAATCAAATTTTAAGTAAAATCACACAGTTTCAGGCTTTAAATAATGACAAATAAGGCATTAATACTTAAATGTTGAGTTTTTACATACCTACTTATAGAATTACAAGTTACTATATATAGTGGTTATTTCAATCATTTAATACATTCAAAAGCAACACCTCGAAAGCCTTACAATTTTTGATTTTCCAACTTACGTATTTCTATTAGAAAGAAGGTGAGCCAATGAAAGTGGTATATTTTTCGTTTTCCGGCAATGTGCGCAGATTTATAAAAAAAACCGAACTGACAAATGTTATGGAAATCACGCAAAATAATTGTTCAGAGAGAATTGAGGAGCCATTCGTTTTGGTCACTGGGACAATAGGATTTGGTGAGGTACCCCAACCAGTTCAAGCGTTTTTAGAAGTAAATGATGATTTATTAAAAGCTGTTGCAGCTAGCGGAAACCGTAATTGGGGACAAAATTTCGCAAAAGCTGGACGATCAATTTCGGAACGTTACCAAGTTCCATTATTATTGAAGTTTGAAGTACAGGGCACTGCAGATGATATAGATGAATTTAAAGATAAGGTGGGAAATTTCAATGAAGATTATGGACGAGAAGAAATACAATCATATTGAATTAAACAATGAGGTTACAAAAAGAAAAGATAATGGTTTCTTTAATTTGGAAAAGGATCAAGAAGCGCTAGCAGTTTATTTAGAAGAGATTCAAGATAAGACAATCTATTTTGATACTGAAATTGAACGCTTACATTATCTCGTGGATAACGATTTTTATTTTGACGTTTTTGAAAAATATTCAGAAGCGGATTTACAAGAAATTACAGATTATGCTAAAAGTATTGACTTTCGTTTTGCCAGTTATATGTCAGCAAGTAAATTCTTTAAAGACTATGCGTTGAAGACAAACGATAAAACACAGTTCTTAGAAGATTATAAGCAACATGTTGTGATTGTTGCACTATATCTAGCAAATGGTCATAAACCGACAGCTAGACAACTTATCTCAGCTATGATTGAACAACGTTATCAACCAGCAACGCCAACGTTTTTAAATGCTGGGCGTGCGCGTCGTGGTGAGCTTGTGTCATGTTTCTTACTAGAAGTAGACGACAGTTTAAATTCAATCAATTTTATAGATTCTACAGCGAAACAGTTAAGTAAAATTGGTGGCGGTGTTGCTATCAACTTATCTAAATTGCGTGCTAGAGGAGAAGCGATTAAAGGTATTAAAGGCGTGGCAAAAGGTGTATTACCTGTTGCTAAATCTCTTGAAGGTGGATTTAGCTATGCTGACCAATTAGGACAACGTCCTGGGGCTGGTGCTGTGTACTTAAATATTTTCCATTATGATGTAGAAGAATTTTTAGATACTAAAAAAGTTAACGCGGATGAAGATTTACGATTATCAACTATTTCTACTGGTTTAATTGTACCTTCAAAATTCTTTGAACTGGCAAAAGAAGGTAAAGACTTTTATATGTTCGCACCACATACAGTTTATAATGAATATGGTGTAACGTTAGATGATATTAATTTAGATGAATACTACGAAAGTTTAGTAGCCAATCCAAATGTTGATAAAAAGAAAAAAGATGCTCGTGAAATGCTAAATATGATTGCACAAACACAACTGCAATCTGGTTATCCTTATCTAATGTTTAAAGATAATGCGAATAAAGTACATCCTAACTCTAATATTGGTCAAATTAAAATGAGTAACTTATGTACAGAAATCTTCCAATTACAAGAAACGTCTATTATTAACGATTATGGTATCGAAGACGAAATAAAACGTGATATATCTTGTAACTTAGGATCTTTAAATATTGTTAATGTTATGGAATCTGGAAAATTTAAAGATTCAGTGCACACAGGCATGGATGCATTGACAGTGGTCAGTGATGAAGCAAATATACAAAATGCGCCAGGTGTTAGAAAAGCTAATAGTGAATTACATTCAGTTGGATTAGGCGTTATGAATCTACATGGTTATCTAGCCAAAAATAAAATTGGTTATGAGTCTGAAGAAGCAAAAGATTTTGCTAACATATTCTTCATGATGATGAACTATTATTCAATTGAAAGATCCATGGAAATTGCAAAAGATAGACAAGAAACATTTAAAGACTTTGATAAATCAGATTATGCGAATGGGAAATATTTTGAGTTTTACACTTCGCAAACGTTTGCACCAAAATATGAAAAAGTACGTAAATTATTTGAAGGTTTAGAAATTCCTACACCTGAAGATTGGAAAGCATTACAAAAAGAAGTTGAAACTCACGGCTTATTCCACGCATATCGTTTAGCGATTGCACCAACACAAAGCATTTCTTATGTTCAAAATGCGACAAGTTCAGTTATGCCGATAGTTGACCAAATTGAGCGCCGTACTTACGGTAATGCAGAAACGTTTTATCCAATGCCATTCTTATCACCAGAAACAATGTGGTACTACAAATCCGCATTCAATACTGATCAAATGAAATTAATCGATTTAATTGCTACGATCCAAACACATGTGGATCAAGGTATTTCTACAATTCTTTATGTAAACTCAGAGATATCAACACGTGAATTATCTAGATTATATGTTTATGCACATCATAAAGGGTTGAAATCTTTATATTACACTAGAAATAAATTATTAAGTGTTGAAGAATGTACGAGTTGTGCAATATAAAACGAGGCTATCTAATTTAATAAACAAGGAAATATGAATCTTGAAATATCGCATATGTTTTAAAAACAAAAAGGTAATGCATTAAGTGAACATGATTAAAATAAAGTGTATCAACATTATAGAAATAGAGTCACTTATGCAGAGGGATAGAAAATCTAAAGATATATTTAGATTTCTGTCCCACTTTCTGTGTTTTATAATTCAAATAAATATTTACTAGATAGGGGAATTATCTAAATGAAAGCAGTCAATTGGAATACTCAAGAAGATATGACAAATATGTTTTGGCGACAAAATATTTCGCAAATGTGGGTAGAAACTGAATTTAAAGTTTCAAAAGATATTGCAAGTTGGAAAACATTATCCGATGAAGAAAAAAACGCATTTAAAAAAGCATTAGCAGGTTTAACTGGTCTGGATACACACCAAGCAGATGATGGCATGCCATTAATCATGTTACATACTACAGATTTACGTAAAAAAGCGGTTTATTCCTTTATGGCGATGATGGAACAAATTCATGCTAAAAGTTATTCTCACATCTTTACAACTTTATTACCATCTAGCGAAACAAACTACTTATTAGATAAATGGGTCCTAGAAGAGCCACATTTGAAATTTAAATCGGATAAAATTGTAAATAATTATCATAAATTATGGGGTAAAGAAGCATTGATTTATGATCAATATATCGCACGTGTATCAAGTGTTTTTCTAGAAACATTTTTATTCTATTCTGGTTTCTATTACCCATTATATTTAGCTGGGCAAGGTAAAATGACAACCTCAGGAGAAATCATTCGTAAAATTTTATTAGATGAATCTATTCATGGTGTGTTTACTGGGATGGATGCGCAAAGTTTACGAAATGAATTGTCTGAAAGTGAAAAACAACAAGCAGACCAAGAAATGTATAAACTATTAGATGAATTATATAAAAACGAAGTTTCTTATACACAATCTTTATATGATGATATCGGTTTAACTGAAGATGTGCTTAACTATGTAAGATATAATGGTAACAAAGCATTATCAAACCTTGGATTTGATCCGTACTTTGAAGAGAGAGAATTTAATCCAATTATCGAAAATGCGCTAGATACATCTACAAAAAATCATGATTTCTTCTCTGTTAAAGGCGATGGTTATACATTAGCGCTAAACGTTGAAGCATTACAAGATGAAGATTTTATTTTTGAAGACTAAATCGCGACCATTTCAACTATCATAATAATATAAAATTTAGTGATTGCAGATGTCTGAAATATAAGCAATTTTTAATCACCAATAAACGTCAGTTTCTATTGAAATTATATAGAAATTGACGTTTTTTTAATTTGTATAAGTTTCGTTCGATGTACTACAATTTACAAATTTTATGCCAATACAACTAATTCGAACACTAATTTTGTCTTACGTAATAGTTAAATGAGTGATTCTAGTGAAACGACAAAAATTTCTATAAATACTTGAGTATAAAATGAAAGTACTTGATTAAATGTCTTAGTTTCTAATTTAGATATTTTTAACATAAATGGAGAATTGTTTTGATAATCTCTATTATTGCTATTGAATTTACTTGCAAAGATGATAAAATTTAATTTATAGGTATTGATAATGATTATCACATTCAATACGATATAGCGTTTATGAAAGGATTAATTACTCACTATGAAATTTTTACTAAATGGCGTTGTCTTAGCTATTATTTTATTCTTTTTAACTATCCTTTCTTTATTTATAGGCGTTAGTAAAGTATCGATTACTGATATTTTTCATTTAACGCATGAACAAATAAATATCATCGTGTCTAGTAGGATCCCCAGAACTATAAGTATCTTAATCTCTGGAAGTACTTTAGCGCTTTCTGGACTTATTATGCAGCAGATGATGCAAAATAAATTTGTGAGTCCAACGACAGCAGGGACAATGGAATGGGCCAAGTTAGGTATTTTAATATCAATGATATTTTTTCCACAAGAGAATATTATTATTAAATTAATATTTGCAGTAATATTAAGCATCGGTGGCACATTCTTATTTGTTAAATTAGTACAGTACATACGATTCACAGATGTTATTTTTATTCCACTTTTAGGTATTATGCTTGGTGGTATTGTGTCTAGCTTAGCGACATTTCTTGCTTTAAGAACGAATACTGTACAAAGTGTAGGCAACTGGCTTAACGGAAATTTTGCTATCATTACGAGTGGTAGATATGAAATATTATACTTAAGCATTCCTTTATTAATACTTACATATATATTTGCTAATCATTTCACGATTGCAGGGATGGGGAAAGATTTTAGTAATAACTTAGGCGTTAACTATGAAAAAATAATAAATATTGGTTTATTTATCACTGCAACTATAACAGCGCTTGTAGTTGTTACAGTGGGGACATTACCATTTTTAGGCCTCATTGTTCCGAATATTGTGTCAATTTTTAGAGGTGATCATTTAAAACAAGCATTGCCTCATACAGCAATGTTAGGGGCAGTATTTGTTATGTTTTCTGACATAATTGGTAGGATTATTGTCTATCCATATGAAATAAATATTGGTTTAACAATTGGTGTCTTTGGCACGATTATTTTCTTAATCTTATTGATGAAAGGAAGACATAATTATGCAGATTAGTGCTAAATCAAAGTTAATGATATTAATCGCTATCACTTTATGTGTTGCTTTAATTTATCTTTTCATCGGTATTGATTTCGAAATTTTTAGATACCAGTTTATCAGCCGTTTTAGAAAATTAGTGCTTATGCTATTGGTAGGTGGAGCAATTGCAGCTTCAGTAGTCATTTTTCAGGCAATTACAACGAATCGTTTGTTAACACCGTCGATTATGGGGCTTGATGCTGTATATATGTTTGTGAAAGTATTGCTAGTATTTGTATTTGGTGTACAGTCTGCATTTGTTACTAATATATATTTAAGTTTTGCTACTTCACTGTTAGTAATGGTTATATTTTCACTATTACTATTTCAAGGTATCTTTAGAATTGGTGATGTGTCAATATACTTTATTTTACTCATAGGAGTTATTTTAGGCACTTTCTTCAGAAGTATCACTGGATTTTTAGAACTGATTATTAACCCTGAAGACTTTTTGGCAGTTCAGAGTTCAATGTTTGCCAATTTTGATGCTTCCAATAGTAAATTGGTGATGCTGTGCGGAGTTATATTAATGATATTAATCCTTATTACAGTGATTGCGATACCGTATTTAGATGTACTTTTATTAGGCAAAGACCAAGCAATTAATTTAGGTTTGTCTTATAAAATGGTTACAAGATTATTACTTATACTTGTTGCGATATTAGTATCCATCTCTACTTCATTGGTAGGTCCAATTACATTTTTAGGATTGTTAACAGTTAACCTAGCACACGAATTGATGAAAACCTATGAACATAAATATATATTACCGGCAACGATTTGTTTAAGTTGGTTGAGTTTATTTATTGCACAGAGTGTAGTGGAAAATTTATTTGAAGCGACGACGCAAGTGAGTATCATTATAGACTTAGTAGGTGGAACGTACTTTATCTATCTATTAATTAAAAGGAGACATGCGAATTGATACGTGTTCAAGGATTGACTAAAACGATTCAGGATAAAACGATTTTAAATAACATTAATGTAGAAATCAGTAAAGGGCGTTTAACTTCAATGATAGGTCCAAACGGCGCTGGTAAGAGTACCTTATTATCAGCAATCACACGCTTGATTGATTTCGATAAAGGAACTATTGAGATTGAGGGGAAAGCTATATCTGAATATAAAAGTAATGACTTATCTAAAAAATTATCTATTTTGAAACAGGCCAATCATACTGAGTTAAATATTACTGTGGAGCAACTTGTTAATTTTGGAAGATTTCCATATTCAAAAGGACGCTTAAATGAGGCGGATCGAGCGCAAGTTGAGTATGCACTTGAGTTATTGAATCTTAAAGAAATTAGACACCGTTACTTAAAAACATTGTCAGGTGGTCAACGACAACGTGCATACGTAGCTATGACGATAGCACAGGACACAGAGTATATTTTGCTTGATGAACCATTAAATAATTTAGACATGAAACATTCAGTTCAAATTATGAAAACATTACGTCAACTCGCTAAATCCCTCAATAAAACTATTGTTGTTGTCATTCATGATATTAATTTTGCTTCGTGCTATTCAGATGACATCATTGCATTGAAAGATGGAGAAATGGTCAAAGCAAGTACTAAAGATGAAGTTATACAAGAAGATACGCTTAAGACACTATATGATATGGACGTTAAAATTGAAGACATTCGCGGACAACGTATTTGTGTATATTTTGATGAAGAAACAGCAGAGTATGAACTATCGATATTACAATCAGTCTAAAATGAAATGGTTGTTAATGAAGGGAGTGATGCAACTGCAACGTTGTTCATTTTAAAAGGCATATTGAAATGGTGATTAACTTTATTATTCCAGGAGGATTAAACATATGAAGAAATTTGCTTTATTTATGGTTATAGGTTTAATGTTTTTATTAGTAGCATGTAATAATGGAGGTTCAGACGACAAAAAGTCATCTGACACAAAATCAGATAATAATGAATCAAATAAAACAGTTAAGATAGAAAATAATTATAAAGCTAATGGCGAAAAGCGTGATGGCAGTGACGCAAAATCTGTAAAAGAATCAGTTGATGTTCCAGTAAATCCTAAAAATGCAGTTGTCTTTGATTATGGTGCATTAGATACATTAAAAGAGTTAGGACTTGAAGATAAAGTTAAAGCACTTCCTAAAGGTGAAGATGCTAAATCATTACCAGATTTCTTAAGTGAATTTAAAAGTGATAAATATTTAAATACTGGTAGTTTGAAAGAAGTGAATTTTGACAAAGTTGCAGAAGCAAAACCTGAGGTAATATTCATATCTGGACGTACAGCTAACCAAAAAAACTTGGATGAATTTAAAAAAGCAGCACCAGATGCTAAAGTTGTTTACATAGGCGTAGATAATAAAGATGAAGTTAAGTCGCTTAAAGCAAACGCTGAAAAAATAGGTAAAATTTATCAAAAAGAAGATGAAGTTAAGTCTCTTAATAAAAAATTAGACGATAAAATCGCAGGTATAAAAGAAAAAACAAAAGATTTAAAAGATCAAAAAGCGTTATATTTATTAGTAAATGAAGGTGAATTATCAACATTTGGTCCAGGTGAACGTTTTGGTTCTATGATATTTAATACAATGGGCTTTACACCAGCAGATAAAGAAATTAAAGAAAGTAATCATGGACAAAATATTACAAATGAATATGTTGCAGAAAAAAATCCTGGTATTATTTTTGCGATGGACCGCGGACAAGCTGTAGCAGGTAAATCTACTGCTAAAAAAGCATTGAGCAATGATGTCATCAAAGATGTTGATGCGATTAAACATAATAAAGTATATGAATTGGATCCAAAACTTTGGTACTTCTCAAGTGGTTCAACAACAACTGCAATTAAACAAATTGAAGAAGTTGAGAAAGCAATAGATAAAAAATAGTAATAGGCATAAGTGGGGATTGTCTTAATAACGTATACTAAAAGCAGTGAAAATCACTTTAAACGTGAATTCACTGCTTTTTTAATATGGTATAGTCTTGCTTACCGGTTGTTAATAAATGTGACAGGGATGCGCTTGATTAGTCTCAATTGTTTTTTGTTTGGCTCAGTACTAAAATGACATTGAGCACTTAAGTAATAAATTGAGTTGAAAACTTGTATAATGAATAAAAATAGTAAAAGAAGGTGACATAAAAATGATTTTAGATAATGTGAACCCAAATGATTTATTTCCAACAGAAAAGAAAGGTCCCAGTGTATTGGGTACGATAGAGTATTCTGTACAAGGTTCTACAGAATTTGAAGGTGCGTTTATTGCTACAAACGAACGCATTATTTTAAATGTAGATATGAATGGGGAATTCTATTATAGAAGTATAGGTTATGATGAAATAGAGAAAATTACATACGAAGACGGTCGCATTCATTTCACATTTAATATTGGACCAATGCCGATGAAAGATATACAAAAAGGTGATGCAGAAGCGTTTGTACAATTTGTAAAGGGCAAAATAAACATTCAATAAAAAGATAGTGTTTGAGAGAACGTGCCTTTACCATGTTTAGGATGGATTTACGATATTTGAATATATCAAAGAGCGAGACAGAAATTAGAAAAATAAATTTCTGTCTCGCTCTTATTGTTAAACGCCAATTATATAGAAAAGTACGTGCTGTAATGATATTTACAGCGATTATTAAAATGGGCATCACAGTTTGGACAAGCTTCAATCAACATATATGCATTGATTGTCATTTCATGTTTACATACACCACATAAAATTGCTTTTGTATTAAACGCTTCAGTTTCCCATCTCTGTATTGGATGAGAGGAGTCTTCATTATGACATTTATAACATGGATAATATTTATTACAGCATTTGAATTTAATTGCTATTACATCTAATGGTGTATGGTAGTGTGTACAACGTGTCTCGCTATCTACAGTTGCACCATATATTTTTGGCATCTTATAACACTCCTAACGTTCAATAGGATGCTCACCGATGATTCTAACTTCTGGATGAAGTTCAACATCAAATTTAGCTTTAACTGTTTTTTGTACGTGATGTATTAAATCTTCGTAATCAGTTGCAGTACCTTTATCTACGTTTACCATAAAACCTGCATGTTTCTTTGATACTTCTACGCCACCTATACGATAGCCTTGTAGATTTGAATCTTGTATTAATTTACCAGCAAAATGGCCTGGTGGTCGTTGAAAGACGCTGCCACAAGATGGATATTCTAGTGGCTGTTTTGTTTCCCTTCTTTCAGTCAAATCATCCATTTTCTCTTGGATATCTTGTAGATTGCCAGGCGTTAATGTAAATGCAGCTTCTAATACAACTAAGTGTTCTTTTTGAACGATACTATTACGATAATCTAACTCAAGCTCTTTGTTTGTCAGTGTGATTAAGTCTCCTTTTTCATTAACGCAAAGGGCATAATCGATACAATCTTTGACTTCACCACCATAAGCCCCCGCATTCATAAATACAGCACCGCCAATTGACCCTGGGATACCACAGGCAAACTCTAATCCAGTTAGTGCATTGTCTCGTGCAGTACGTGATACATCAATAATTGCAGCACCACTTCCTGAGATGATTGCATCATCTGAAACATCAATATAATCTAACTGAAGTAAACTGATGACAATGCCTCTAATTCCACCTTCTCGGATAATAATGTTTGAACCATTCCCTAAATACGTGACGGGGATATCGTTTGTGTAAGCAAAATGGACGATAGCTTGTACATGCTCATTTTGCGTTGGAGATAAGTAATAATCTGCTTGACCACCCGTTTCAGTGTATGTATAGCGTTTTAGTGGTTCGTCAACTTTTATAATATCTTTTGGAACTATTGCTTCTAATTCTTTTAAGATGTCATCTTTATGCAATTATAGAACATCCTTTCCTGTTGAATTCATTTATATATTATACCAATGATTTAACTTGTTTGCTAAACAGTATATCGCTTTATTGAAAACGATTCAGTTTATTTATTCTTTTAATGATTAAACGTTAGTGATGTGTGTTCGATAAATCTTTATTAATTTCACGGAGTAGTTGTTTAAAAAGTAATTGTTTCTGATTTTCGTATTCACGAATTGGCGCTGTATCAGTTGCTAAATTGTACTTTTGTTTTCCGAAGTGAGTTGCTGAAGATGCATTGATTGTTAAATAATAATTTGTCTTCAGATAATCATTATAAAGTTGTGAGTCTATTTGAACAATATGTAATCGAGCAATTTGTTTTAAATCAATGAGATTATTAAATTGAGCCATAACTACTTTTTTGTGATATGGATGATGAAGTCTATAAAAACCTTGATAATTTAGTCTTTTTTCATCTAAAGCAGTGATATCATGTAAATCATCGACCTCTACTAATACATCTAAAATAGGTTCAGTAGGGTAGTTGAAGTGGCTAGTCCCTCCAATATGATGTGTTGTTTTTACTGGTGTATCTAAAAGGGTCAATAATTTATGACGTAGCATCTTATATTGTTTAATAAAAGTTTGCTGAACATCTTCTTTGATAAAAGGTTGAACATCCGAATACATTGAAATAAATCACTCCTTTAAATGATCAAAATAAATTGTTAAACTATAAATTCTGGAATAATATATCATATATTATTTTCAAGTTAAATAAGTTTCTGTATAATACGTTATGATAAGGAGTGCAGAAATGAAAAAATTAATGTGCTTTGTTTTATTAGTTTGTTTTGCTGTCGTAATTGTTGCTTGCGGACATGAAGGTGCCAACGAATTTAAAGATTTCGATAGCACTTTAAATGATGTAAAGCAAAAAGAAAAGGCGTTCAATAAAGAAATGGATTCTATTGATTTAGAAAACATTAATGATTTAAGTAAAACAGATATGACTGATAAAAACAAAAAAGAATTTAATCAATTGCAAAACAATTTGAATAGCAGGTTAACACCTAAATTTGAAGCATATGAGAAAGCTACAAAAAATCTGCCAGCACAGTCCGAAGAAACCAAGGAATTAAAATCTAAATATTTGACATCAATCAAAAAGAAAAAAGCTGCGATTGATGAACTTAAAACATTTGTTGATTTATACAATCAGTCAGTTAAAGCAAATGAAGATATTTTAGATTATACAAAACTTTTTGAAAAAAATAGATCACAAGTAGAAGAAAATATGAAAAAAGCTAATAATGCAGGTGAAAGTGTTAAAGGCTTTAAAGAGAAATTAGAACAAAATAATAAAGATTTAAAAAATACAGCGGAAAAAGAATCAAATGCTAGAAGTGCTAAATCAGAGCAACAAGCCATTGAAAATCAAATTATGCCATTAATAAAAAAACAAATTAAAGACTTAAACAAGGCAGAAATTACAGATGGTTATGTGAATGATGCGCGTAAAAATACGATTGAGATGTACTACAGCTTACAAAATTACTATGAAACAAGAGAAGAGACAATTGAAATTGGTGAAGCAATAGCTAAAATAGACATCAATCAATTACCGAAAGAAAGTAAAGATTTAAAACAATATGATAAGGATTTTAATAAAAAGTATGCCGAAATAAAAGGTAAATATCAATAATAAATTATTCAATTAAGTTATGAGATTTGTAATAAACTGTTAACAATAAAAAGGTAATTGTGTATAATTGGAAACAATGATATGTGAATATCATTGGAATTTCACACTTTTAGATACAATGTGGTGTGTTAAATATTTTTAGAGGTGAATAGAATGGCTATAAAGCTGAGTTCGATTGACCAGTTTGAGCAAGTTTTAGAAGAAAATAAATATGTATTTGTGCTGAAGCATAGTGAAACATGTCCTATTTCAGCCAATGCTATTGATCAATTTAACAAATTTTTATATGAAAGAGATATGGATGGTTATTATTTAATCGTACAACAAGAAAGAGCTTTATCAGATTATATAGAAGAAAAAACGAATGTAAAACATGAATCGCCACAAGCATTTTATTTTGTGAAGGGACAAGCGATTTGGAATGCAAGTCACGATCATATTAATGTGAAATCTTTGGCAGGCGCTGAAGAGTAAAAAAATAAATATTTAAAAAAGAAACGCTTGTTAAGCTTTAAGTTATATTAAAAGGTTTAGCAAGCGTTTCTTATAATGTGAAAAATTGTGTTTTGGCATGTATAATATAAAGTTGAATTAGTCATAAATCCACGGTAATTGAATATTGATAATTTTATCAGGCGTGGTATTCGCGTCAATTTAAAAATAAAGCTATGAAAAATGTAAGGTAATATGAATATTAGAGGTGACATAATGAAAGTATTAGTAGCGATGGATGAATTTAATGGTATTATATCTAGCTATCAAGCCAATAGGTATGTAGAAGAAGCGGTTGCTAGCCAAATAGAGAAAGCGGATATCGTACAAGTACCGTTGTTTAATGGTCGGCATGAATTGATGGATTCTGTCTTTTTATGGCAATCAGGTACCAAATACAGAGTGGTTGCCCATGATGCAGATATGAATGAAGTAGAAGCAGTTTATGGTATTACAGATAATGGCATGACAATTATTGAAGGCAATCTATTTTTAAAAGGACAACGACCAATTATAGAAAGAACAAGTTATGGTTTAGGTGAAATTATACTTGATGCAATAGAAAATGGTGCTGAACATTTAATTATTTCGTTAGGTGCTATTGGTAGTTTTGACGGTGGTGCTGGTATGCTTCAAGCACTCGGAGCTAAATTTTATGATGACGAAGCGCAAGAAATCGATGTTACGCAAGGCAGTCGTGTACTAAAATATATTAGACGTATAGATGTTTCTCAAGTTAATCCAAAATTGAAAGATATGAGAATTCAACTTATGTCAGATTTTGATAGTAAATTATATGGTAAAAATAGTGAAATTATGCAAACATATGAAAATTACCAAATTTTGCATCAAGAAGCGGCTGAGATAGATAATTTAATTTGGTATTTAAGTGAGATGTTTAAAGCTGAATTGAAAATTGCACTAGGGCCTATTCAAAGAGGTGGCGCTGGTGGAGGTATAGCTGCAGTGTTAAACGGCTTATATGATGCTGAGATTATGACAAGTCATGAACTAGTGGATCAGATTACACATTTAGAATCATTAATTCAACAAGCAGATTTAATAATATTTGGTGAAGGTGTGAACGAACAAGATCAAATTTTAGAAACGACGACCGTTCGCTTAGCTGAGTTAGCTACAAAATATAATAAACCGTCGATTGCCATTTGTGCTACTGATGATAAATTTGATTTGTTTGAATCGATGGGTGTAACAGCAATGTTTAATACATTTATCGAAATGCCGCAATCCTTTACAGATTTTAAAATGGGCATTCAAATTAGACATTATACGGTTCAAGCGATTAAGTTATTGAAAACACAATTTGATGTTAATCAATAAAACAAGCATGCATCGTTGTCTATTGATGTGCTAGAACGATAAAATTACTAATTAAACATCGGCAAAAGTGCCCTGAACATCTTGTACCAAGTAAAACCGCCAATTTCTGTAGATTTACAATAGAAATTGACGGTTTTTTTAATAGCGTTTGGAGATGATGAAAAATAGCACCATTATAACGATGACACCTGAAGGCATTGTAGGTTTAAGCAAGCATAACATTGCAAAAGGTATGGGAACGTGGACTAGAAATGTATGCATAACCAAAATGATAAAACATAAATTTAAAAAAGAGGATGGAACAGAAATCTGATTATATTAAAAAGATTTCGTCGTTCCACCCTGGCAAGTAAAAAGTGATTACATAAGCTAGCCCAAGCATAAGCCTTAATAACGCAATAAATTGAGCGGCAATATTAAGGATTACCTGAGCTAGCGCTCTATATGGTACCGATATTACTTATTATTTTGATAAGTTACTACTACTTCTTGGGCGATACCAACTATAACCTCAATCGCTTTTTCCATGACATCAATAGATGCATATTCGAAAGGACCATGGAAATTATCACAGCCAGTAAAAATGTTAGGGGTTGGCATTCCCATAAATGAAAGTTGTGAACCATCTGTACCACCACGGATTGGTTCAGTATTAGCTGGGATATCTAATTTGTCAAAGACACGTTTAGGAATATCTATAACATGTGGCATAGGCTTGATTTTTTCTCCCATATTGTAATACTGATCGTTTATTTCAACTTCAATGGGTTCATCTTCAAAATGACTATTGATATCATTTTTAATTTCTACTAAACGTTTTTTACGTAAATCAAACTCATGTTTATCATGATCACGAATAATATAGTAAAGCTTTGCTTTCTCAACATCACCATCAAATTTCATTAAATGATAAAAACCTTCATGACCTTCTGTACGTTCAGGCACCTCATTTTGTGGTAAAAGTGCATTGAATTGCTGGCCTAAAAGTACAGCGTTGACCATCGCATCTTTTGCGGAACCTGGATGAACATTCACACCATGACAAGTTACAGTTGCTTCTGCAGCGTTAAAACTTTCGTATTGTAACTCACCAAATTGACTACCATCCATTGTATATGCAAAGTCAGCATTAAAACGTTCGACATCAAATGCATGTGGCCCTTTACCGATTTCTTCATCCGGTGTAAAAGCTACTCTGATACGACCATGTTTGATTTCTGGATGCGATGTCAAATGTTTTAAAGCTTCCATAATTTCAACGACGCCAGCTTTGTCATCTGCTCCTAATAGCGAAGTACCATCTGTGATCATTAAAGTATGTCCTTCTACTTGTTTCATTGCAGGAAAGACATCTTGGCTTAAAACTCGATTTGTATCACCAAGCTGAATTGGTTTCCCATCATAACGCTCAATGATTTGTGGATTGACATTTGTGGCATTGAAATCAGGTGAAGTATCAACATGTGCTAAAAAACCGACAGTCGGGATAACTTCGTCTACATTACTTTCTAATGTTGCAAATAAATAGCCATTTTCATCAACATCAGTTTCTAAACCCAAATCAGTTAATTCATCGTTCAATAAATCCAATAAATCCCACTGCTTTTTAGTGGAAGGTGTTGAATTTGAAAGTGGATCAGATTGTGTATCAATTTTGACATATCGCGTAAGTCGTTCAATAATATCATTTTTCATAAAAACACCCCTTATGCTCTGTTATTCATATTATATGATTTCTTATATATTTTACCATTCATTTTACCAATATGTTGTTTTATGCGTGTATAAATATAATAAATAATCTCTGCACACAGAATACCAAAAGCAATTGCACCCGAAATAAGTGTTACTTCGAGAAATGTATTGACGGCATGTGTATATTGGTTACTCACTAAGTAACGTGTTGCTTCATACGCAAGTCCTCCAGGGACAAGCGGAATAATGCCAGGCACAATAAAGATGATGACTGGTCTTTTATAACGTCTACTCATGGTATGACTCATAATTGCTAATATAAAACTCCCTAGAAATGAAGCCATAACTTTGCCTAATTCTAAATCAAGGGTTACTTTATAAATAATCCATCCCATAGCACCAACGAAACCACAAGCTAAAAGGAGACGTCGAGGTGCATTAAAAATAACAGAAAATAGCATCGTTGCTAAATAACTAATAATAAACTGTAAGACATAGTAGCCAATGACCATTTGAGCACTCCTTTTTAAAATATTAATAATACGATTGCAACACCAGCGCCTATAGCAAATGATGTTAGTGCCGCTTCGACACCGCGAGACATACCAGCGATGAGTTCTCCTGCCATAAGGTCACGAATAGCATTTGTAATTAAAATACCAGGAACTAATGGCATGACACCTGCAATGGTAATAATATCTTGGTTTGCTGCCATACCTAATTTTGAAAATGAAGCTGCTATCGTAATCACAACTGCAGCACTAATAAATTCTGAAAAGAACTTTATTTGTATATAACGTTGAACAAAGTCAAAAGTTAAAAATGCACCAGCTCCTGCAAGAATTGCAAAAAAGAAGTCATTCATAACTCCACCAAACATAAATAAGAAGAAGCCACAAGCTATGGCGGCAGCAAAAAATTTAGTGATAGATGAAAACTGTAGTGATGCATGATGTAAATGTATGAGTTCAGATTTTGCTTCATCTATACTTAATTGATTACTAGAAATCTTTCTAGATAAACTATTTGTTAATGCAATTTTTTCTAGATCAGTCGTACGCTCACGTATACGGATAAGTCTTGTATTTGTACGGTTATTGAGTGAAAATATAATCGCTGTAGATGTTACAAAACTATATGTATCATCTAAGCCAAAACTTGCTGAAATTCTATTCATCGTATCTTCAACGCGATAAGTTTCAGCGCCACTTTCAAGCAATATTCTGCCTGCGATGAGCACAACGTCAATCACTTTATCTTCATCAATGATAGTGATCGAATCAGACATAGCTGGGCACCTCCTAAATTTTTCGTAAATCAATCAATAGAAAGTTTACCGTGTACGAAGGTAACTTTCAATAGTATTTATTTCAGTACAGATTGTTATTATCATTAACCACCTATATTGTAACAAACTTAAATTTATAAATGATATGTTTAATTATAAAAAATATTGAAGTCATGCATATGAGTTGTTATAGCTTAAGCATATTTGCATGTGTACACTAACGATTTAAGCACGTTACTTTCAAAAGTGATTTGTTATGGATTATGTTGAATTCGCCATATTTGAATAGACCGTTCCATGATATAAATTAAAAAGCTTGATATATATAATTTAAATTATCCCAAGCTTTGAAAATACATTTATTTAGTTATAATTTAACTATAGGGTTAAACATCACTTGATTACGACCTTCATTTTTAGCCATATGCAACATATCATCTGCAACTTTAAAGACGGTACGTTGAGATTTATAATCATCTTTAGTTAGGTATCCGACACCAATAGAGACTGATAATTTAATCATTTCTTTGTTTGGTAAATGGAAAGTAGATTGTTCAACGCCTTTACGGATACTTTCACTTAACTTAACACATTGGTCTAGTGTGTAGTCATATAATACTACAGAAAACTCTTCACCACCATTACGGTAAATGCTAAATTGTTCAGGCACATAGTTTTTTAATAATTGTGCGATTTGTCGTAATACAGCATCGCCTGAATCATGTGAATACATGTCGTTAACATCTTTAAAACCATCAATATCAATGAGTAGTAAACCTAAGCTTTCATCATTTTCTTCTGCAATGCGTGTAGTTTCATTCAAATGTCTATCGAATTCTTTAACATTGCCTAAACCAGTCAAATAATCAAATCTATCTTCATTCTCATAGCGATTTACTAATGAGAAGAAATGCCAAATATCTACGAATGTAATCGAAGAAGTGATGGTTAAAACGAACGATAACGGTATCATATATAGTACTTCTTTAAATTCATAATACGGACTAATCAATGATAAGATGACAAATATGACTAGCGTAATTAAGTTGAGTATTTGTAATGAGATAATATCATTTTGTTTTAAAAATGGACCTATTGCTCCAACAATGATGGCTATTACAATTAAAATCATTGCAGTTATAATCGTATAATCACCAATTAATACATTAACTAAAGATACGATAAACGCTGCTAAAACTGTATAAACCATATTTGTATATCTACCTAAAAATAAAATCGGCACAAAAGATAAATAGAGGACATACTCATTAAAGATAGGGACAGGTTTAACAGATAATAATAATGCTACAATGGTCATTAAAATCGTGACGTATTCTTTTGAAAACACCATATTTTTATTTTCAGAGTACTGTAATCGGTGGAATAAATAAATTCCTGCGACAGTGACCGCAATATTATAAATAATAGCTTCAAACATTTTTCTTACGCTCCTTTAAATAAACACTTAGTCATTGTAAGTGAAAAGTTACATTTTGTCATCATTGATATTTAGAAATTAATAACATTCGTTTAAAATTCATGTTAAAATACTTATTTGAGTGATTGTAAAATATATAAATTGATTATTCTATAAAAAAGAAAGTGAATTTCAGCGTTGAACTCTGTTAATGATTAC
Organism: Staphylococcus cohnii species complex 1663; assembly: GCF_041008415.1. NCBI lineage: Bacteria > Bacillati > Bacillota > Bacilli > Caryophanales > Staphylococcaceae > Staphylococcus > Staphylococcus cohnii species complex 1663. The sequence goes on along the minus strand of NZ_JBFDVL010000003.1, from coordinate 159,102 downwards.
ATTACTATTTGTATTACTAAAAGTACATCGTGTATTATAGACTTAATTGAATCGTTTATAGAATTTTCGATACATATATCAAGTAAACTATGTTTTGAAAATATACAAGTGTATATCCATAACCAAATATGATTTCATATTTAGAATATTTATAGAGACTTTAAACTCAAATTCAAAATTATAAAGACTTAAATTAATGAAGGTGAACTGATGTATACGTTATTATTAATCATTTTTTCAATGATTGTCAGTTTAATACTTACTCCCATTGTCATAAAGGTTTCCCATAAATTGGGCGTCGTTGACCAACCTAATTTTAGGAAAGTACATAAAAAACCAACTTCTGTCTTAGGAGGTACTGTGATACTACTTTCCTTTTTATTGGGGATTTGGTTAGGGCATCCAATTGAAACAGAGGTGAAGCCACTTGTCATTGGAGCAGTATTAATCTACTTAGTAGGGTTAATAGATGATATCTATGATTTAACGCCAATCTTAAAATTATTAGGACAAGTGATTGCAGCACTGGTTGTCGTTTACTACGGCGTAACCATAGATTTCATCTCATTACCGATTGGACCGACAATACATTTTGGTATTTTAGGTGTTCCGATTACTGTGATATGGATTGTAGCGATTACCAATGCGATTAACTTAATTGATGGATTGGATGGTTTGGCATCTGGTGTAGCAACTATCGCTCTGATGACTATTGGTTTCATCGCAATATTACAGGCAAATATATTTATCATAATGATCTGTAGTGTGCTTATCGGTGCGCTATTAGGTTTCTTATGTTTTAATTTTCATCCGGCTAAAATATTTTTAGGTGATAGCGGCGCATTGCTTGTTGGTTTTATTGTTGGTTTTCTTTCGCTTTTAGGTTTCAAAAATATTACGTTTGTGTCTTTATTTTTCCCGATTGTTATTTTAGCAGTACCGTTCATAGATACTTTATTTGCTATGATACGACGTGTGAAAAAAGGGCAACGTATTATGCAAGCGGATAAATCGCATTTACACCATAAATTACTAGAATTAGGTTATTCACATCGCCAAACAGTAATACTGATATATTCAATCGCGTTGTTATTTAGTCTTTCAAGTATTATTTTGTATTTATCACAACCATGGGGTGTACTCATGATGCTTGTGCTTATACTCATTACGATTGAACTCATTGTTGAATTTACAGGATTAATCGATGATGATTATAGACCGCTCTTAAAATTAATTGAAAATAAAGAGCGACATAAAGAAGATGAATAGATAAACTACCTAATTAGAACCTGAGATATGAATATCTCAGGTTCTAATTTTATATGATTAACAATGATTTACAAAGTCACGACTGATAATACTTAATTTTTCAAATTATACATTCATCACATGCATCAATGTATAGCGGTAAGTTTATGTTTACCTGATAATTGTATGACAGTTATGCATTTTTGAAAGGTCATAAACTGAAATGGAAATGGTTTAGTTTGTTGGTATGTCAAATGGTAGCTTAATGATAGCTTGCTCATCTAAATCATAGTTACCAGAAGTGATTTTATTTAGAAAAGCAATAAAATCGTCATACTCCGATTCTACCACGTCTATTTGATAACTCACTTTGTCTGTGTAGGTTGTGTTTCGTAAGAAGAATGATGTTTGTGCTAATTCATATTCAAATTTACCTGTAAGATCATAATCGATAGTGATTGTAGTTGGTATTGCTGAACGCAAAGCAACACGTCCTACTTCATAAATAACATCTCTCACAGCACCACTATATGCTCTTATTAAACCACCGCCGCCCAATTTTATACCACCGAAATAACGCGTAACTACGACACAAACATTGTGAACTTCTAGTTTTTTTAATATTTCAAGCATTGGTACGCCTGCAGTTCCACTTGGCTCTCCGTCATCATTTGCTTTTTGAATATTCATCTGTGCTCCAACTGTATAGGCTGAACAATTATGTGTCGCTTCCCGATGTTCTGATTTTACCAAGTTGATAAAGTCTTTAGCGTCTGCTTCAGATTCAACAGGTTTGATATGGGCAATAAAGCGTGATTTGCTAATTACATTTTCTATCATATGTTCTTGCTTTATTGTTATGATTGATTCATCCATATTTAAACACTCCAGTCATAGTTTCGATCAATATCTATTATTATACACGGTTCTGAATTCAAGTTTAATGTAAAAATAAATTTTCTTTTAATATAAAATAATGTATCATAGTTGTGAGTATAATTGAGGAGGATTATGATGAAAATTGCTGTATTAACAGATTCAACGAGTTATCTATCTCAAACATTAATTGATAAATATAATATAAATATTGCCCCACTAAGTGTAACTTTTGATAACGGTGAAAATTTTGAAGAAAATGCATCTATTTCAGCAAATGAATTCTACGAAAGAATGAAAGCATCTAAAACAATTCCTACGACAAGTCAGCCGGCAATCGGTGAATTTGTAACTAAATACGAACAATTACGTGATGAAGGCTATACGGATGTCATAGGCGTTTTCCTTTCTTCAGGTATCAGTGGTACTTATCAAACAGCTACACAAGCGGGTGAAATGGTTGAAGGTATTAATGTTCATACGTTTGATTCGAAAATTTCAGCTATGGCAATGGGGAGTTTCGTATTACGAGCAATTGAATTAATTGAACAAAATGAAACACCGCACGCTATCATTAAAGAGCTTGAAGCAATGCGAGAAGTCACTGGTGCGAGATTGATGGTAGACGATTTAAAAAACTTGCAAAAAAGTGGTCGTATTACTGGAGCCCAAGCGTGGATTGGTACGATGTTAAAAATGAAACCAGTCTTAAGGTTTGAAGACGGTTTAATTTTGCCAGATGAAAAAATACGCACTAAAAAACGTGCGCTTAAAGAAATTATCAATAAAGTGATTGATATCGTTAAAGATTATGAAGAGGTTACGTTATTAGTTATAGGTGGAGATGTTCAAGAGGATACAGACTGGCTGTACAATGAATTACAAAAAAACTATCCACAATATAAAGTACACCGTTCAAATTTAGGCCCTGTGGTCGCAGCTCATTTAGGACCAGGCGGTATGGGCTTAGGTTTCACTGGTAGATCTATTCGTATAGACTAAATTATAGATTCAAAAGTCTTATTATCATTTTTAAGAAAAGTAGTATTTTTGCAAGAGATGTATAGTGAAACCAACACTTCGTTCAGTCATTGATGCCAACAATAATATGACAAATGAGTTGTTTAGCATTTAAATTACTGTACGAATAACAAATAAATTATTTATTTTATGGCGGGTCTTTGAAATTAAAGTGAAATTTAATTTTTGACTCGCTTTTTGGTTTGGAGGAAACATACAATTAAATATTATGGAAGAATGATTAATGATAAATCCTTATTAACAGATGAACGTATAAAGCAAACAACAAAAGGTGTGGTATTATATAATGGCTATTGGACATGTGCTCAATGTCACTCACGCCGACAAACGCATTTTTACAAATATCTATCAACAGTGTTAGATAAGGAGATTGTCTACTGTAGAAATTGTATCAATATGGGTAGAATGGATAATATAACTGAAATCTATATCATAGAAAGTCAGAATGTAATGACACCTTGTCATTATCAATTACCATTCAAATTATCAGAACAACAACAATTTGCATCTGACAAAATTGTATCAGCGATTGCAGGCTTTCGTTCACTATTGCTACATGCAGTCACAGGTGCAGGTAAAACTGAGATGATATTTGAAGGAATTAAATTTGCGCGGAACCACGGTTATAATGTCGCAATTGTATCTCCTCGAGTTGATGTTGTTTTAGAAGTCAGCATGAGGATTAAGGCAGCTTTTCACGAAGAAAAAATAGATGTATTGCATCAATCATCACAGCAACAATATAATGGCCATTTTGTTATCGCCACAATTCATCAACTCTATCGTTTCAAACTACATTTTGATGTGATAATTGTAGATGAAGTAGATGCCTTTCCTTTACCTACAGAACCAACGTTAATACAAGCATTACAGCATGCCTCGAAGTTAAAGCACTGTCATATATTAATGACTGCCACACCAACAAAAGCTTTAATGAAACAAATTAGCAATTTAGAAATCATTCAATTACCTGCGCGTTTTCATAGACATCCTTTACCCGTGCCTCAATTTAAATTCCTTAGAATCAATCCCAATAAAAAGCAATATAAATTATTACGATTTTTACAACATCAAGTCAATCAACGACGATATACGCTAGTCTTTTTTAACAATATTACTTTAATGAAACAACTGTATCAGTTATATAAAGCTGAAATTCCATCTTTAACATATGTCTACAGCAATGATGTATTTCGTTTTGATAAGGTGAAACGTTTGAGAAACGGGGAACATACCGTTGTTTTCACCACTACCATTTTAGAAAGAGGCTTTACTATGGCAAAACTCGATGTTGTAATCATAAACAGTCATCAGTTTGAAACGAGTGCCATCATTCAAATATCAGGAAGAGTTGGAAGAAAAGCAGAAGCACCTACAGGAAGTGTATTTTGTTTGCATGAAGGGATCACACTATCTATGATTAAAGCTCAATATCAGATAAGGAAAATGAATCAACTTGCACAAAAAAGAGGGTGGATAGATTGACTGCGACATGTTTATATTGTCACATCTATTATTCAAAACCTTTAAATGCATTTACGTTTTACAAAAAGGCTTCAAAATTGTGCGATGATTGCAATCATCTCTGGGAGGTAATGAAATTAAAGACGACGAATCGATGTGCAACATGTTTGAAGTTACGCAATGAAACTGAAATATTATGTTCGGATTGTGCCGAGTTAGCTTCGAAGTTTAAATTAATGAATAAATTGTATTGTCATTACCGATATGACGGTATTGTAAAAGAAATGATTCAACAATATAAATTTCAAAGAGATGTTGCAATCGCAGAAATAATAGCAGAAAAAGTTAAATTGCCTCATTACAAATATGATTACATTATCCCCATACCGTCCCCTTTATTTAGAGATAAAGAAAGAACATTTAACCCCGTACAACTAGTATTAGACATACAAAAAGTTAAGTATTATTGTCTGCTTGCCACACACTCACATATTAAACAATCAGAATTAAGTAAAGAAAAACGTATGCAACGACCCAATCCTTTTGTAATGGAACAAAGTGTGGATTTAAAAGGAAAATGTATTTTATTGATCGATGACATTTATACTACGGGCTTAACGGTTCATAATGCGGCACAGCTATTACTTGATAGAAAAATCAGAAAATTCGATGTGTTTACGTTTGCACGCTAGGTTATTCGTGGTATTATAAAAATAAGCACTATTACCAATATAGAGGTTTTAAAGGAGTCGATTACTATGATCAGATTTGAAATTCACGGAGAGAACCTCACTATTACTGATGCGATTCGCAACTATATTGAGGAGAAAATTGGTAAATTAGAACGTTACTTTAACAATGTGCCAAATGCAACTGCACACGTTAAAGTTAAAACGTACCAAAACTCAGCAACTAAAATAGAAGTAACTATTCCATTGAAAAATGTTACGCTAAGAGCGGAAGAACGTCATGATGATTTATACGCTGGTATTGATTTAATTAATAACAAATTGGAAAGACAAGTTAGAAAATATAAAACGCGTGTAAATCGTAAAAATAGAAAAAATGACGAACAAGAAGCTTTTGCATCATTACCTGAAGAACAAGAAGCAGAAAATCTTCAAAATGATGACAATGATAGTGAAATTGAGATTATTCGTTCAAAAAATTTCAGTTTAAAACCTATGGATTCTGAAGAAGCAGTATTGCAAATGGATTTATTGGGCCATGATTTCTTCATTTTTACAGATCGTGAAACAGATGGTACGAGCATAGTTTATAAAAGAAAAGATGGCAAATATGGGCTAATTGAAACAACTGAATAATTTAATTAGGGTCATATTTATAAAAGTAGTAGCGTCCATGATTGAGTGAAATCATGGACGCTCATTTTTTGCTGTGTTATTATGTAATAATTTGAAAGTGAACATGTATGTTGTGTATATTTTAAATGAGTCAATATTATAATTTGTATTCAAAAGCATGTAAGTAAATATAGTATAGATGGCACGATAAACGTAATAAGTGTAAATTTAGGCTTATAAATGATATTATAAATTGTTGTAAACTAAGAGTTATATAGCTAAAGGAGCGAACAGAATGGGTTTTTTATCAAAAATTGCAGATGGCAATAAAAGAGAAATAAAACGCCTTGGTAAATTAGCCGACAAAGTCCTTGCACTAGAAGAGGATATGTCGATATTAACTGATGAAGAAATTAAAGAAAAGACAAAAAATTTTCAAGCGCAAGTTCAAGCAGAAGACGATATTAAAAAGCAAAATAAAATTTTAGATGATATTTTACCAGAAGCCTTTGCATTGGTAAGAGAAGGGTCAAAACGTGTGTTCAACATGATTCCTTATAAAGTACAAGTTATGGGTGGTATAGCCATTCATGGTGGCGACATTTCTGAAATGAGAACTGGTGAAGGTAAAACGTTAACGGCGACAATGCCAGTTTATTTAAATGCGTTAACAGGACGCGGTGTACATGTTATTACAGTCAATGAATATTTATCTAGTGTACAGAGTGAAGAAATGGCAGAATTATATGAATTTCTTGGATTAAGTGTTGGTTTGAACTTAAATAGTAAAACTACTGCAGAGAAAAGAGAAGCTTACGCATGTGATATTACTTATAGTACCAACAACGAATTAGGATTTGACTACTTACGTGATAACATGGTGAATTATGCAGAAGAACGCGTGATGAGACCACTTAATTTTGCGATTATTGATGAAGTAGATTCAATCTTAATTGATGAAGCACGTACGCCGCTTATTATTTCAGGAGAGGCGGAGAAGTCAACGTCACTTTATACGCAAGCAAATGTTTTTGCTAAAATGCTTAAAAACGAAGATGATTATAATTATGATGAAAAGACAAAAGCTGTGCAATTAACAGAACAAGGTATTGATAAAGCAGAGCGTATGTTTAAAATTGATAACCTTTACGACGTGAAAAATGTTGATATCATCAGTCATATTAATACAGCGTTACGTGCGCATGTTACGTTACAAAGAGACGTAGATTATATGGTGAACAACGGCGAAGTATTGATTGTTGACCAATTTACAGGACGTACAATGCCTGGACGTCGTTTTTCAGAAGGATTGCACCAAGCGATTGAAGCTAAAGAAGGTGTGAAAATTCAAAACGAATCCAAAACAATGGCTTCAATTACATTCCAAAACTACTTCAGAATGTATAATAAATTATCTGGGATGACAGGTACTGCAAAAACAGAAGAAGAAGAATTTAGAAATATTTACAATATGACAGTTACACAAATTCCTACGAACAGACCAGTACAACGTATTGATAAGCCAGATTTAATTTATATCAGTCAAAAAGGTAAATTTGATGCAGTTGTAGAAGATGTCATTCAAAAGCACAAACAAGGTCAACCAGTCTTATTAGGGACTGTTGCCGTTGAAACAAGTGAATATATTTCTAACTTATTGAAAAAACATGGCGTACGTCATGATGTCTTAAATGCGAAAAATCACGAACGTGAAGCGGACATTATCGCAAGTGCTGGCCAACGCGGTGCGGTGACAATAGCTACCAACATGGCTGGCCGTGGTACGGACATCAAATTAGGTGATGGTGTTGAAGAAATTGGCGGTTTAGCAGTAATTGGTACAGAGCGCCATGAATCACGTCGTATAGATGACCAATTACGTGGTCGTTCAGGTCGTCAAGGTGACAAAGGTGATAGCCGTTTCTATTTATCGTTACAAGATGAGTTAATGGTGCGCTTTGGTTCGGAACGTTTACAAAATATGATGAATCGATTGGGTATGGATGATTCAACACCAATTGAATCTAAAATGGTTTCTCGTGCTGTTGAATCAGCTCAAAAACGTGTTGAAGGTAATAACTTTGACGCTCGTAAACGTGTCCTTGAGTATGATGATGTACTGCGTAAACAACGTGAAATTATCTATAGTGAACGTAATGATATTATTGACAGCGATGAAAGTAGCGAATTAATTAACGCAATGCTACGCTCTACATTAGAAAGAAGTATTCAATATTATGTAAATGAAGAAGATGACGACCCAGACTATGAACCATTCATCAACTATGTAGAAGACGTCTTCTTGAATGAAGGCGAATTAAAAGTTGAAGATATTAATGGAAAAGATAATGATGATATTTTTGAGGTTGTATGGTCAAAAATAGAAATAGCATTAAAAGAGCAAAAAGAAAAAATTGGTAGTCAGTTTGATGAATTTGAACGTATGATTTTACTTCGCTCTATTGACACACATTGGACAGACCATATCGATACAATGGATCAATTGCGTCAAGGTATTCACTTACGTTCGTATGGACAACAAAATCCACTACGTGACTATCAAAATGAAGGTCACCAATTATTTGATACTATGATGCAAAACATTGAAGAAGACGTAAGTAAATATATTCTAAAATCAGTGATTTCCGTTGAAGATGACGTAGAACGTGATAAGACAACTGATTTTGGTAAAGCTGAGCATGTATCAGCAGAAGATGGAAAAGAAAAAGCGAAAGCAGAGCCTTATGTTAAAGATGAACATATAGGTAGAAATGACCCATGTCCTTGCGGTAGTGGTAAAAAGTATAAAAACTGTCATGGCGCTTAAGTTTATCTAATATGATACACATGTGAGACAGGATTTCACTATTTGAATTATTTTTATATGTCAGGCATCTTTTACAGTTAAATTGTAGCGTTTAACTGTGAAAGATGTTTTTTTTAACATAAGCTAGCAGCGATTTGGTGCTTAAGTTGAAATTAACAGTTTATATTTTGTATCATATTTATGATAGTCTAGTAATTAATTTAGTAATTATACTTCATTCGAAAAATTTAGGAGAGATGCATAATGGAATTATCTGAAATTAAGCGTAATTTAGATGCTTATAAAGAAAAGTTAGAACAACTTAGGGGGTCTCTTTGACTTAGAAGAAAAAGAGACAAACATACAAGAATACGAAGAAATGATGGCGGATCCTTCATTTTGGGATAATCAAGATAAAGCGCAAGACGTAATAGATAAAAATAATGCTTTAAAATCTGTTGTCAATGCGTACAGAGATTTAGAAGCAAATATAGAAGATATGGAAACGACACGAGAATTGTTGTTAGAAGAAGACGATACGTCGATGAAAGACGATTTAGAAGCGAGCGTCACTCATTTTCAAAACGAATTAAACCAATTTGAACTACAATTATTGTTAGATGGGCCTTATGACGCGAATGATGCAATTATTGAATTGCATCCTGGTGCAGGTGGTACTGAATCACAAGATTGGACAAATATGTTGTTGAGAATGTATCAACGCTACTGTGAGCAAAAAGGCTTTAAAGTTGAAATCGCAGACTATTTACCTGGAGATGAAGCGGGCGTAAAAAGTGTAACAATGATTGTGAAAGGTCATAATGCATATGGTTTTTTAAAAGCTGAGAAAGGTGTACATCGACTCGTACGCATATCACCGTTTGATTCATCTGGTCGTCGACATACATCTTTTGCTTCATGTGATGTCATACCACAATTTAATAACACTGAAATAGAAGTAGAAATCAATCCTGATGATATTACTGTTGATACATTTAGAGCTTCGGGCGCAGGTGGTCAACATATCAATAAAACTGAATCTGCTATTAGAATTACCCATCATCCAACAGGTATTGTGGTAAATAACCAGAATGAACGTTCACAGATCAAAAACAGAGAGGCTGCAATGAAAACATTGAAGTCTAAACTATATCAATTAAAAATTGAGGAACAAGAACAAGAAATGGCCGAAATCCGTGGAGAACAAAAAGAAATCGGTTGGGGAAGTCAAATTAGATCTTATGTATTCCATCCATATGCAATGGTTAAAGATCATAGAACAAACGAAGAAACCGGTAAAGTCGATGCAGTCATGGATGGTGATTTAGGACCGTTTATCGAAGCTTATCTACGCAAGCAAATGAATCTGAATCATTCAGAAAAAGATTAATACTTAAATAGAACAATTATTATTCATAACTTTATGAGTGAGCTAGAAACCAATGTATCACTTATTGTTTTCTAACTTACTCATATTTTTTATAGTAGTATAAAGTAGGCAAGACTGACACGTTCATACGAAACGACTGCTTAATTTATTTCAGTAATTTTTAGATAAACTACTACTTATATGTAAAATACAAACTTAAATATTACAGTTAAAGTTAACAGATATTCAAAGGTGATTAAAACTATTGTGATAAAGATAAGAAAGCTATGATTAAAGCGTTAAAAGGGGATTCATTCAAAAATATCTTTTGCATTACAAAACGATAACAAGGGTAAAAGTATTCAGAGAATATGCTATATTATGATTGATTAAATATTGAATAAAATTAGACAGCAAAGGATTGAAATACATCATGAAGAAAGGCTTAACTTTTTCTGTAACTTCTGCAGCACTGTTTTTTGGAATGAATGGTCTAGCGTCAGCTGATCAAGTACATACAGTGAAAGAAGATACGGATTTATCAAATATAGCGCATGCATTCGCAACAACGACTCATACGATACAATCATTGAATCATATGGAATTTGTGCAGTCGGTTAAGGTTGGGCAAACGCTTGTATTACCTGACGAAGATATTGTAGAAGTTAAAGAAGGCGATACACTTCAAAGTATTGCGAATAAACATCACCTCAGTTTAAATGAACTTTATCAATTAAATCCATTCATTACTGAAACAATTTATCCTGGGCAACTCATTGCAGTTTCTGAAAAAGGATCGTCACATTTAGACAACCAACTACAGAGTGCATACGTACAAAGTGACTCGAATAATGATCCATTCACAACAGGGGTAACAACTGAAAACAGTAATGCTTTCACAAGATTAGCGAACGATTATATACCAGTAAAGCAGCAATCTTGGTCAAATAACAGTGTTGATGCGCGCAATACCACTTCAAATGGTCACAACCTTCACAATAATAGCTATCAATCAAAACACTATGTAGCCGGTGGGCAGAATTATTATGCTTGGGGGCAGTGTACATACTATGCTTTTGATAGACGTCAACAACTTGGTAAATCTATAGGCAATTTATGGGGCAATGCTAATAACTGGGCATCGGCTGCGCGTCAAAATGGTTATGTGGTTAATGCTACACCTGAAGTAGGTGCTATTTTACAGAGTAGCGCTGGAAATTATGGTCATGTAGGGATTGTAGAACGTCAAAACAGTGATGGCTCCATTTTAGTTTCAGAGATGAACATGCAAGGCTTGGGACAAAAATCCTATAGAACGATTTACAATTCAGGACAATATAATTATATTCATTAAAAAATAAAAACTTATATCTAGCAGTTTCATCTGAAATTGTAACAATATTCTTAATGTATAGCCCGGGACATAAACATGTCTCGGGCTTATTATTTTAGAGGCCCTGCGTGCAGGCTAAACGTGTCAGAATCAGTATTTTTTACACTCAATATGATTTTCACTAAAATTTATTACAGTCTTATTATTTTTGAATCTTGTAAAATGAGTAAAACTTGAAAGACAAAAAAGTAAGTTATATTTTAAAATTAGAACGATTTGATGATATTTAACGGCATTAAAAAGACATTTTACATATGGAATGATATTATAAAATCAAGTATAATCAATCATTAAATAAATGAGGAGGCGCTATCATGGGAGTACATCAATATTTTAAACGTTTATCAGACTTAGAAAAATTAATACGATTGCCTGGGAAATTTAAATATTTTGAGCATAATGTTGCTGCACATTCTTTTAAAGTGACTAAAATTGCTCAGTATTTAGGTACAGTAGAAGAATATCACGGCAATAAAGTAGATTGGAAAAGCTTATACGAAAAAGCCTTAAACCATGATTTCGCCGAAATTTTTACAGGGGATATTAAAACGCCAGTCAAATATGCGAGTGGAGAATTAAAAAAATTATTCTCACAAGTAGAAGAAGAAATGGTAGATCATTTTATAAACGAAGAAATACCAGAGCAATATCAATCCATATACCGAGAGCGACTGCAAGAAGGAAAAGACGATTCGTTAGAAGGTCAAATCTTATCAGTTGCTGATAAAATTGATTTGTTATATGAAACATTTGGTGAAATTCAAAAACGTAATCCTGAACCACTATTTTTTGAAATATACGAAATGTCATTAGAAACAATCATGCAATTTGATCATTTGAATTCAGTACAAGATTTTATAGAAAATATTATTCCTGAAATGCTTACAGAGAGATTTATACCGAAATCGGAATTACGAGAAACAACGATGTCTATTTTAAATAATAGGAACGGGTGACATGAATGATCTGGTATATACTTGCATCTTTTTTTCCATGCATACTTGTCGTATTGTTTAGCGTACTGACTAGAAGTAAGTGGGTAGGTACGATTTTAACTTTGATTTTAATAGGTACTTCAATTGAAAAAGGATTTTTTCATGATGAATGGATTATTTTTATAGACGTTGCTTCGTTATTAGCAGGTTACTTAATTATTGACCAACTAGAACTCCATAAAAAAGAAGATGATTAAGTATTAAGCGTTAAGCAACTTAATTGTAATAGCATGATGAAAGATATATAATTATTTAACTTCATTTTATCTGAATAAAAATTTATGAACGCAAACAAACATGGTATTATACTGTGTTTGTTTTTATTTAGTGAAATATCATTTTTGCGAACAAATGTTTGTATTAAAGGTAATAAATCTGTTAAAATGTAAACTGTTAATAGTATACTTAAGTAAAATATAGTTACAGCCACTATAGTAAGTCGCGTATTAAATGAGATATTTAAACTATGTTCGAACGGATAGAAATATAATAGGAGGCATGTGTCATTATGGAACACTACCCATTTAAATTACAATCGAATTTTGATCCTAAAGGTGATCAACCAGAAGCGATTCGACAAATTGTAGATGGTGTGAATGCGGGTAAGAGACATCAGACTTTACTTGGAGCTACGGGTACAGGTAAGACATTTACAATGAGTAATGTGATTCAACAAGTTGGTAAACCGACTTTAATCATCGCCCATAACAAAACGTTAGCAGGACAATTATATAGTGAATTTAAAGAATTCTTTCCTGAAAATAGAGTCGAGTATTTTGTCAGTTACTACGATTATTATCAACCAGAGGCGTATGTACCATCAACTGACACATTTATTGAAAAAGATGCGTCAATTAATGATGAAATTGACCAATTGCGTCACTCTGCGACAAGTGCACTATTTGAAAGAGATGACGTTATTATCATAGCTAGTGTGAGCTGTATCTATGGTTTAGGTAATCCAGAAGAATATCGGGACTTAGTGGTTAGTGTTCGTGTAGGTATGGAAATGGACAGAAGCGAGTTACTTAAAAAATTAGTAGATGTGCAATACACAAGAAATGATATAGATTTCAGACGTGGTACGTTCCGAGTTAGAGGAGATGTTGTAGAAATATTTCCTGCCTCTCGTGAAGAAATGTGTATTCGCGTTGAATTTTTCGGAGATGAAATAGATAGAATACGTGAGGTTAATTACTTAACTGGAGAAGTGTTGAGAGAGCGCGATCATTTTGCTATTTTCCCAGCTTCTCACTTCGTTACACGAGAAGAAAAAATGAAATCTGCCATCCAACGTATTGAAAATGAACTTGAAGAACGATTATCAGAATTGCGTTCTGAGAATAAATTGCTTGAAGCTCAGCGCTTAGAACAAAGAACGAATTATGATTTGGAAATGATGAGAGAGATGGGATTTTGTTCAGGTATTGAAAATTATTCTGTACATTTGACACTTAGACCCATGGGTTCCACGCCTTATACATTGCTTGATTATTTTGGAGATGACTGGCTTGTGATGATTGATGAGTCACATGTGACATTACCACAAATTAGAGGTATGTATAATGGTGACCGTGCGCGTAAACAAGTACTTGTGGATCATGGATTTAGGCTACCAAGTGCTTTAGACAATAGACCGTTAAAATTTGAAGAATTTGAAGAAAAAACGAAACAACTCGTATATGTATCTGCTACACCAGGACCTTATGAATTAGAACATACAGATGAAATGGTGGAGCAAATCATTCGTCCAACAGGATTATTAGATCCTAAAATTGAAGTGAGACCTACAGAAAATCAAATTGATGATCTGCTTGGCGAAATACAAACGCGTATTGAACGAAATGAACGTGTTTTAGTAACGACATTGACTAAAAAGATGAGTGAAGACTTAACCACGTATATGAAAGAAGCAGGCATTAAAGTGAATTATTTACATTCAGAAATTAAAACTTTAGAGCGAATTGAAATTATTCGAGATTTACGTGTGGGTACCTACGATGTGATTGTTGGTATTAACTTATTAAGAGAGGGTATTGATATACCAGAAGTATCACTAGTTGTTATTTTAGATGCAGATAAAGAAGGCTTCTTACGCTCTCAGAGATCACTTGTCCAAACAGTAGGTCGTGCAGCCCGTAATAGTGGTGGTGAAGTGATTATGTATGGTGATAAAATTACGGATTCAATGCGCTATGCACTTGATGAAACAGAGCGTCGTAGATCGATTCAACAAGCATATAACGAAAAGTATAATATTACACCAACTACTATTAATAAAAAAATTCATGATGTAATCAGTGCTACTGTTGAAACAGATGAAACAAACGAAGCAAAACGTACGGAAGTACCTAAGAAAATGACGAAAAAAGAGCGTGAGAAAACGATTGATAATATAGAAAAAGAAATGAAGCAAGCAGCTAAAGACTTAGACTTTGAAAAAGCAACTGAACTCAGAGATATGTTGTTTGAATTAAAAGCAGAAGGGTGACGAAAATGAAACAACCATCCATTGTAGTTAAAGGGGCACGTGCCCATAATTTAAAAGATGTTGATATTGAAATACCTAAAAATAAACTTATAGTTATGACAGGTTTATCTGGATCAGGCAAATCTTCATTGGCTTTTGATACGATTTATGCAGAAGGTCAACGTAGATATGTAGAGTCATTAAGTGCTTATGCAAGACAGTTTTTAGGACAAATGGACAAGCCAGATGTCGATACGATTGAAGGTTTATCTCCTGCGATTTCAATAGACCAAAAAACAACGAGTAAAAACCCAAGATCTACAGTTGCAACAGTTACTGAAATTTATGATTATATTCGTCTGTTATATGCGCGTGTTGGGAAGCCATTTTGCCCAAATCATGGTATCGAAATTGAATCTCAAACTGTGCAACAAATGGTCGATCAAGTTTTACAACTTGAAGAGCGTAGTAAGATTCAATTACTGGCGCCTGTAGTAACTCATAGAAAAGGTGCGCACGAAAAATTAATTGATGATATTAGTAAAAAGGGATATGTACGTGTGCGTGTTGATGGCGAAATTACTGATGTTAATGAAGTGCCGAATTTAGATAAAAATAAGAATCATACGATAGAAGTTGTCATAGATCGCCTTGTAATCAAAGAAGGTATTGAAACACGTCTAGCAGATTCTATAGAAACGGCGTTGCAATTAGCTGAAGGTAACTTAATCGTAGATATTATTGGTGGCGATGAGTTAAAATTTTCCGAAAATCATGCTTGTCCCATTTGCGGATTCTCAATCGGAGAATTAGAACCACGAATGTTTAGCTTTAACAGCCCATTCGGTGCTTGTCCAACTTGTGATGGTTTAGGACAAAAACTGATGGTCGATTTAGACTTAGTCGTTCCTGATAAAGAAAAATCATTGAATGAAGGTGCAATCGTTGCCTGGGAATCATCAAGTTCAGACTTTTATCCAACATTATTAAATCGTGTTTGTGAAGTCTATAAAATAAATATGGACAAACCATTCAAAAAATTAACTGAACGTCAAAAGGATATTATTCTTTATGGTTCCAAAGATAAAGAAATTGAATTTACATTCAAGCAACGAAATGGCCAAACGAGAAAACGTACAATGGCGTTTGAAGGTGTGATTAATAATATCAATAGACGTTATCATGATTCTCCTTCAGAACTTGTAAGAGAAATGATGAGCAAATACATGACAGAACTCACTTGTGAAACTTGCCACGGTAAACGATTAAGCCGTGAAGCCTTATCAGTATATGTGGATGGGAAAAACATTGGTGAAGTGGTAGAACGTTCAATTAAAGATGCATTATATAACTATGAACATATCACATTGTCAGAACAAGACAGAAAAATTGCCAATCAAATTCTAAAAGAGATTAATTCGAGATTAGAATTTTTATATAACGTAGGTTTAGAGTACTTAACCTTAAATCGTGCATCTGGCTCTTTATCAGGTGGTGAGGCGCAACGCATACGTTTGGCAACTCAGATTGGTTCTAGGCTTTCTGGTGTATTATATGTTTTAGATGAACCTTCTATAGGCTTGCATCAACGTGATAATGATCGGTTAATTAGCACATTAAAAGAAATGCGCGATCTAGGTAACACTTTAATCGTTGTTGAACATGATGATGATACGATGCGTGCTGCAGATTACTTAGTAGACGTAGGACCAGGTGCTGGTGAACACGGTGGTGAAATTGTTGCTAGTGGTACGCCTAAACAAGTTATGGCAAATACAAATTCATTAACAGGTCAATATTTGAGTGGTAAGAAAAAAATTGAGGTGCCAGAATCACGTCGTGAAGTTACGGATAGAAAGATTAGTGTCAAAGGCGCACGTAGTAATAATTTGAAAGATGTTAGTGTAGATTTTCCGCTTTCAACGATGAATGTTGTTACAGGTGTGTCTGGTTCTGGTAAAAGTACATTAGTCAATGAAGTATTGTATAAGTCATTAGCTAAGAAGATTAATAAATCTAAAGTCAAACCAGGAGATTATGATGAAATTAACGGTATAGACCAACTTGATCGTATTATTGATATTGATCAATCACCGATTGGTAGAACCCCACGTTCTAATCCAGCAACCTATACTGGTGTTTTTGATAATATACGAGATATTTTTGCACAAACGAATGAAGCAAAAGTGAGAGGTTATTCTAAAGGTCGCTTTAGTTTTAATGTTAAAGGTGGTCGTTGTGAAGCATGTAAAGGTGACGGTATCATTAAAATAGAAATGCACTTTTTACCAGATGTTTATGTGCCTTGTGAAGTTTGTGGTGGTACTAGATACAATCGTGAAACGCTTGAAGTAACATACAAAGGTCAAAACATTGCAGATGTCTTGGCTATGACTGCCGAAGAAGCAACAAACTTTTTTGAAAATGTGCCTAAAATACATCGTAAATTGAAAACATTAGTTGATGTTGGTTTAGGTTATGTTACTTTAGGACAACCGGCTACGACATTATCTGGTGGTGAAGCACAACGTGTTAAACTTGCTTCAGAATTGCATAAACGCTCTACAGGTCGTTCTATCTATATTCTAGATGAACCAACCACTGGTTTACATGTTGATGATATTAGTCGATTATTAAAAGTACTAAATAAATTGGTTGATAATGGTGACACAGTTGTTATCATCGAGCACAATTTAGACGTTATAAAAATGGCTGATCACATTATTGATTTAGGTCCAGAAGGCGGTGATGGTGGTGGCACAATTGTTGCAACAGGCACACCAGAAGATATCGCAAAAGTGAAGGGCAGCTATACTGGTCAATATTTAAAACCAGTTTTAGAAAGAGATACTGTTCAAGCATAACGTTATATTGAATAAACTATGTAATAACATATAAAATATTAGTTACTCCATACAAGTAGACATCATCATATGTCAGAATGTATGGAGTATTTTTTGATACCTAATATTTTAATTTATTTAGACATGTTGGGTGGTCAACGCAATAATTTAAAATGATTTAAAATAAATTAAATGTTTAAATCAGTAACAGTAATTTCATTCATAAATAATATAAGGTATGATGTTTACGATAGGATTTATTTTGGACTTCTGTACTTTTTTATATAGATTATCAGTCCTTTTTGATATGATAATGACATATGTAATTTCAGGAGAAATATTAATAGAGGTGAACCTATGTTAACAACAAAGAGTTTAATTGAACGCTTTAACCTTGAGCTTATAGCTGGAGAGTCAGGCTTAAATAAACAAATAAAAAACACAGATATATCAAGACCAGGATTAGAAATGGCTGGATATTTTTCTCACTATGCATCCGACCGCATTCAATTGTTAGGCACAACAGAGTTGTCATTTTACAACCTACTACCTGATGAAGAGCGCAAAGGACGCATGAAAAAATTATGCCGGCCAGAAACACCAGCAATTATTGTGACAAGAGATTTAGAACCGCCAGAAGAGCTTGTAGCATCAGCTAAAGAGTTTGATACACCGCTTATCACATCAACAGTTGCAACAACGCAATTAATGAGTCGTTTAACGACTTTCTTAGAACATGAGCTGGCAAGAACAACTTCATTGCACGGTGTGTTGGTAGATGTGTATGGTGTCGGTGTGCTTATAACAGGAGACTCAGGTATTGGTAAAAGTGAAACAGCACTTGAATTAATCAAGCGTGGTCACAGACTTGTCGCGGATGACAACGTAGAAATTAGAGAAATAAGTAAAGATGAATTGATTGGTAGGCCACCTAAATTAATAGAGCATTTATTAGAAATTAGAGGGTTAGGTATTATTAATGTCATGACACTGTTTGGTGCAGGTTCCATTTTGACTGAAAAGCGTTTACGTTTAAATATTCATTTGGAAAATTGGCATAAAGATAAATTGTATGACCGTGTTGGCTTGAATGAGGAAACATTGCGCATCTTAGATACTGAGATTACTAAAAAGACAATACCGGTTAGACCAGGTCGTAACGTAGCAGTGATTATTGAAGTTGCAGCGATGAACTACAGACTTAATATTATGGGCATTAACACTGCAGAAGAATTCAATGAACGCTTAAATGCTGAAATTATGCGTAACGGTAGCAACAATAAGGAGAATCAATGATGTTATTGAATTATATTGATCCAATCGCATTTGAGCTTGGTCCTATTTCGGTTCATTGGTATGGCATTATCATCGCCGCAGGTATACTATTAGGATATTTTATCGCTCAAGAAAGTGTTAAACGCATAGGTTTTGATAAAGATATATTGATTGATATCATCTTTTGGAGTGCGATTTTTGGTTTTATCGCAGCCAGAATCTATTTTGTTATTTTTCAATGGCCATACTATGCACAACATCCAATAGAAATACCATTGATTTGGTATGGTGGTATCGCTATCCACGGTGGTCTAATTGGTGGTTTTATCACAGGTATTTTCGTGTGTAAACAAAAAAATATCAATCCATTTCAAATTGGTGATGTGATTGCGCCAAGTTTGATTTTAGGACAAGGTATTGGTCGATGGGGTAACTTTATGAATCATGAAGCTCATGGTGGACCTGTGTCTAAATCATTTTTAGAAAATATCCATATACCGGACTTTATTATTAATAATATGTATATTGATGGCCAATACTACCAACCGACGTTTTTATACGAATCTATATGGGATATTCTAGGATTTGTTATATTAATCTCATTAAGAAAACACTTACGTATAGGTGATACTTTCGCACTATATCTTATCTGGTATTCTATAGGTAGATTCTTTGTAGAAGGTTTGCGCACAGATAGTTTAATGCTCACTGGAGATATACGTGTTGCTCAACTGATGTCTGTCGTGCTTATAGTTGCTGGAATTGTCCTTATGATAGTTAGAAGAGTGAAATATAATGCACCACGATATAAAGATGTTGGCCCTTTAACATGGTCAAAGCAAAAGGTGAAGTGATAGAATATAATGCGTGACTTAAAAAAGTTAAAAGTTGACGGTGAAAATCCGTTGTGGCATATGTATCGTTATATAAGCCGCGTCAAAATGTTTAAACAAACAGTAGTTGTTGAAGTTTGTCGCTACTTACCTAATGTGAAATTAAAGCATTGGATGTATCGCAATTTATTAAATATGAATATAGGTAGACATAGTGCATTTGCATTTAAAGTCGTACCTGATTTATTGCATCCTGAATATATCACGATTGGTGAAAACTGTGTCATAGGTTATAATACAACTATTTTGACGCATGAATTTTTAGTAGATGAATTTCGTACAGGGCATGTTGATATTGGAAATCATACGTTAATCGGAGCTAATGTAACCATTTTGCCTGGTGTAAAAATTGGGGATTATGTGAAAGTTGGTGCTGGTACTGTAGTATCTAGAGATATCCCAAATCACACATTGGCGTACGGAAATCCAATGCAACTGAAACAATGACTAAATACAGGAGGTGAACATGGATGGCGCAAAACAACAATAAAATTATTTCAATGAAGCTTGACAGTCCTTTTTATAGGAAATTAGCGGACCAAAAATATCAACAACAAGATTATAAAAAGGCAGCAGAATACTATGAAAAAGTGCTTGAAATGTCACCCCAGGAATTTGATGTTTTTGAAATTAAAGTAAAATTATCAGAGTGTCTCGCACATCTTGGTTATAACAATAGAGCAGAACATATTTTTTATGAAATGATTGCAAAGCAAGAATCAGTCATGGATAGTTACTATCAACTCAGTCAACTGAATATTACGCTAAATGAAGCAAATAAAGCTTTTTTATTTGGAATGAATTACGTC
Organism: Staphylococcus cohnii species complex 1663; assembly: GCF_041008415.1. Taxonomy (NCBI): domain Bacteria; kingdom Bacillati; phylum Bacillota; class Bacilli; order Caryophanales; family Staphylococcaceae; genus Staphylococcus; species Staphylococcus cohnii species complex 1663. Next base: position 138,316 of record NZ_JBFDVL010000003.1, on the reverse strand, counting down.
ATTTTAGCAGAAGATGATGATTACCAAGAAGAGTTAGAAGAAATGTTTGAAGTTACTTATAACTCAGAAGAAAAGATAGAGATTGAATGTCAATTATTTGCTGTTCAACTCATTTTTCAATATTTATTCTCACAAGGTAGACTACCTGAAGCAAGAAATTTTATTTTGAATCAAAATGAAGCGATTCAAGATCATCGAGTGGTTAGAAATTTATTAGCTATGTGTTACCTTTATCTCAATGAATATGATACTGCTAAAGTAATGTTTGAACGTTTGCTTAATGAGGACAATACTGATGTACATGCGCTTTGCCATTACACATTATTATTGTATAACACTAATGAACAAGAAAAGTATCAACGGTATTTAAATATTTTAAGTAAAGTTGTACCTATGAATGATGATGAATCATTCAAATTAGGTATTGTCCTATGTTATTTAAAACAATATGAAGCTTCCCAAAAATTATTACAACCTCTTTATAGAAAAGGGAAATTTCTTTCTATACAAATGTATAATGCGTTGAGCCATAATCATTATCATCTCAATCATATTGAAGATAGCAAATTTTTTTGGTCCAAGTTACAAGAAATATCTAAGGTAGATGTAGGTTATGCACCTTGGGTCATTGAACAAAGCAAGTCGTACTTTAACGAGCAAGTGTTACCACTATTATTAAGTGATGATAGTCATCATAGGTTATACGGGATTTTCTTGTTAAATCAATTAAAGGGTCGTGAAGTACTACTCACACAAGATATATGGGCTGTCTTAGAAGATATGAATGATTATGAAAAACTATATTTAACTTATCTTATACAAGGTTTACAGTTAAATAAGTTAGATTTCATTCATAGAGGCATGTTAATGTTGTATAATATTGAATATTTGAAAAATAACGCAGAATTATTTATTGTATGGATTGATAAAGCAGAGGCAATTATAGCAGAACAAGCAGATTTAACATATGTAGATGATTATGTGGCAGCTTTTGTTTATATGTATTATCGTAGTATGGATGCTAAGATTACGAAGCAACAAGTATTGGAATGGTTTGATATAACAGCTTATCGTTTGAATAAAACGATAGATTATTTGGTAAGCATATAATTTTATGAAATGCAAGAAATCGTATATAATGCGTATAATGAATTAATAAACAGGAGGCAATTTAAATGGCTGAACAAGTGGATTTTGATGTTGCAATTGTAGGCGCAGGACCAGCTGGTATGACTGCTGCCGTATATGCATCGCGTGCAAACTTAAGTACTGTAATGATTGAACGTGGTATGCCAGGTGGACAAATGGCAAATACAGAAGAAGTTGAAAATTTCCCAGGTTTTGAAATGATAACAGGACCAGATTTATCAACTAAAATGTTTGAACATGCTAAAAAATTTGGTGCAAAATATCAATATGGTGATATCAAATCAATAGAAGATAAAGGTCAATACAAAGTTATAAATCTTGGAAACAGTGAAATTACTGCACGAGCTGTGATTATATCTACTGGTGCTGAATATAAAAAAATTGGTGTGCCAGGTGAACAAGAATTAGGCGGTCGCGGTGTAAGTTATTGTGCAGTATGTGATGGTGCATTCTTCAAAAACAAAAAATTATTTGTCATCGGTGGTGGAGATTCAGCAGTTGAGGAAGGTACATTCCTTACAAAATTTGCTGATAGTGTAACAATCGTACACCGTAGAGATGAACTACGTGCGCAAAAAATCTTACAAGATCGTGCATTTAAAAACGATAAAATCGATTTTATTTGGAGCCATACTCTAAAAACAATCAATGAAAAAGACGGCAAAGTTGGTTCAGTTACTTTAGAATCTACTAAAGATGGTGCTGAACAAACATTAGATGCTGATGGTGTTTTCGTATACATTGGTATGAAACCACTAACAGCACCATTTGAAAATTTAGGCATTACAAATGAAGTAGGTTATATTGTTACTAATGAAGATATGAGTACGAAAATACCAGGCGTATATGCTGCTGGTGACGTACGTGCAAAAGGTCTACGTCAAATCGTAACTGCAACAGGCGATGGCAGTATTGCAGCACAAAGTGCAATTTCATATATTGAAGAATTAAAAGATGTTATAGAAGCATAGGCATAAACGCGTTATTTACTGTAATTAATTAAATAATAACGAGATTCAGACAGAGCTAGAATGTACCAACCTTACACGAATCATGTAGGTTGAGCATTCTAGCTTTTTTACATAATCGCATTTTAAGGTTGAAGTATTCGCTAGTTATGCGTTTTAGTTTTTTTATGCAGATGTATGCGTGATGATTTTTAAAACGTCGTAAAGAGATGCTGCTTTTCATAAATGATGTGAATCGAAAAAGAGATAAAGGTCCTTTAACATTTTTGGCAACAACTTTGTTACTTTTAAGTCAGTCTGCAATAGCAGTTAAGGTGAATTAAGTGATAAAACTACTACCAAAGTCGTTTTTCATGTAAAATATAATGTGATAGCATAGTGGTCATAAACTGACTAAGTTAAAACGATTGCGTATATGGATAAAAAATTCCAATATTATAAATGGAATATTAAAAATAATCTTTGGATGGTGTAAAGCAATGCAACGAGAAGAAAAAGAAGTGACTAAAAGTGAATTATTAGTTGTGACTGGTTTGTCTGGCGCAGGTAAGTCGGTTGTAATTCAAAGTTTAGAAGATATCGGTTATTTTTGTGTAGATAATTTACCTCCAATACTATTGCCGAAGTTTGTAGAATTAATGGGTCAAGGAAATCCTTCGTTGCAAAAGGTTGCCATTGCCATTGATTTAAGAGGGAAAGAACTTTTCAAATCATTAATTAAAGAAATCGATCAAATCAAAAGCAACTCAGACATTATCGTTGATATGATGTTCCTAGAAGCATCCAACGAAAAGTTGATTTCGCGTTATAAAGAGACGCGACGTGCACATCCATTAAACGAACAAGGCCAGCGCTCATTAATTGAAGCAATTGAAGAAGAACGCAGCTTACTCGCTGAAATTCAAAGTTTAGCAAATTATACGATTGATACATCATTTATGAAACCTAAAGAGCTTCGTAAGCGCATTGGAGATTACTTTAATCAAAGTAATTATCAAACATTTAATATCAATGTAACAAGTTTTGGGTTTAAACATGGTATTCAAATGGATGCAGATTTAGTGTTTGATGTGAGATTTTTGCCAAATCCGCATTATGTAGATGAACTCAGACCATTAACTGGTGAAGATGAAGCAGTATATAATTACGTTATGAAATGGAAAGCAACAAATATTTTTTATGAGAAATTAATGGATTTATTAAAATTTATGATTCCAGGTTATAAAAAAGAAGGTAAATCACAACTTGTGATAGCGATTGGTTGTACTGGAGGCCAGCATCGTTCTGTAGCTTTAGCAAAACGTATTGGTGCAGAGCTTAATGAAAATTTTGACTATAATGTATATGTGCATCATAGAGATGCTCAAATTGAAAGTGGCGTGAAACGAAAAAATGAAAAGAATTAAACTTGTACTTATTGGCGGTGGTACAGGTTTATCTGTTTTAGCACGTGGTTTAAAAGACTTCCCGATAGATATTACGACGATTGTCACAGTTGCTGATGACGGAGGTAGTACGGGGAAAATCAGAAATGAAATGGATATTCCTGCACCAGGTGACATACGAAATGTAATTTCAGCACTCAGTGATTCTGAATCAACAATTGAAAGATTGTTTCAATATCGTTTTAAAGAAAATCAAGTTGAAGGTCATTCTTTAGGCAACTTATTGATAGCTGCATTAACGAATATGAATGATGATTTTGGCCATGCAGTAAAAGAATTAAGTAAAATTTTAAATATAAGAGGTCGTGTGATACCATCTACAAATTCTAGTGTACGCTTAAATGCAGTGATGGAAGATGGCGAAATTGTTTATGGTGAATCAAAAATTCCTAAAAAAAATAAAAAAATCGAACGTGTATTTTTAGAACCAGAAAATGTAGAACCTATGGAAGAAGCGGTTGAAGCGATAGAGGATGCAGACTTAATCGTTTTAGGACCAGGTTCGTTATATACAAGTGTAATCTCAAATTTATGCGTTAAAGGTATTGCGGATTCGTTATTAAATTGTGATGCGCCTAAGCTATATGTATCAAATGTTATGACACAACCTGGTGAGACCAATCATTACACTGCCTTAGATCATGTCGAAGCAATACATAATCACATGGGTCGTCAATGTATAAACTATGCTATATGTAGTACCCAAACTTTTAACACTGATGTCTTACAACGTTATAAAGAAGATGGGGCAGTTCCAGTTAAATGCAATATGAGTGATATGGAAGCACAAAACATCAAAGTTTTTACGCACGAAAACTTGGTGGAAGTATCACAAGAAAATTATGTTCGACACAATACAGAGGTCTTGTCTAAAATGATTTACGAGATCGCTATGAGAGAGACAGAAACGATTGAATTTAAACGAGATAAATAAAATCGTAAAAAAACTAAGTATTAAACTTAGATAAGAAGGGGCTGAAGATGTATGAGCTTTGCATCAGAAATGAAAAATGAACTGACTAGAATAGAAGTAGATGAAACAAATGCAAAAGCAGAGCTCAGTGCGCTTATACGGATGAATGGTGCACTCAGTCTTTCCAATCAACAATTTGTGATTAATGTTCAAACTGAAAATGCTACGACAGCAAGACGGATATATTCCTTAATAAAAAAAGTGTTTAATGTTGAAGTAGAGCTACTTGTAAGAAAAAAAATGAAATTAAAAAAGAACAATATTTATATTTGTAGAATTAAAGCACGTGCTAAAGAAATTTTAGATGAATTAGGTATATTGAAAAATGGTGTCTTTACGCATGAAATAGATGAAGCGATGATTCGTGAAGATGAAATGAAAAGAAGTTATCTACGAGGTGCTTTTCTTGCGGGTGGATCAGTGAATAATCCAGAAACATCTTCTTATCATTTAGAAATATTTTCATTGTATGAAGACCATTCCGAAGGTATTACGAATTTAATGAATGAATATGAACTCAATGCTAAACATCTAGAACGAAAAAAAGGAAGCATTGCTTATTTAAAAGAAGCTGAAAAAATTTCTGATTTCTTGAGTTTAATCGGTGGCTATCAGGCATTACTTAAATTTGAAGATGTGCGTATTGTTAGAGATATGAGAAATTCCGTAAATCGATTGGTCAATTGTGAAACGGCGAATTTAAATAAAACCGTTAGTGCAGCGATGAAGCAGGTCGAAAGCATTCAACTAATCGACCAAGAAATTGGTTTAGATAATCTTCCTGATCGATTACGGGAAATAGCGAAGTTACGCATAGAGCATCAAGAAATTTCTCTGAAAGAATTAGGCGAAATGATGTCTACGGGTACAATTTCTAAATCCGGTGTCAATCATCGTTTAAGAAAATTAAACCAAATGGCTGATAAAATTCGGAGTGGTGAAACAATTGAACTTTAATCATTTGTCTGTAAAAGAAAATGGTGCTTATTACCAATGTTAAAACTAATTTTAAAAATATATTAAAATGTTATTGAAAAAAACTGCGTTTTGATATTATAATATGCTAATTAGATTTATATATGACGCCTCATATGAGGTGTCTTTTTTAATATGATTCAAACGGAGTTGTATTTTCTGAAGCATCAACTTACTTTGTTGATACCAAATAGATTATGACGATTAAGCGTATGCTATTGCAGTCTAAGGTTAGGTACAGCTAAGTATCATATTTAGTACAGGTTATGGCAGATAGTCTGTGACATGATTAAAATTTAAATGAAATAGAATGGGAGTGAATCAATGACAGCATTAATAAAAAATCATTATAAAAGTATCATCTTATGTTTAATTGGAACGTTTATCAACGCTATAGGTGTAAATTGCTTTTTACTTGGATCAAATTTGGGTGATGGCGGTACGGTAGGTATTGCGCTAGCCTTAAAATACACTTTGGGATTTTCTCCAGCTTGGTCTTCTTTGATTATTAATACCATAGTCGTTTTTATCGGCTGGAAGTATTTAAGTAAAACAATCGCTGTTTATACCGTTATTTCAAACACGGCACTCTCATTCTTTTTACGAGTAACTGAAAATATTAATTTAGGGATAGATGATTTTGTTATAAATTCTGTATTTGGTGGTGCAATTATAGGAATAGGTGCTGGACTTGTAATTTCTACAGGGAGTACCCTTGGAGGCACATCTGTAATTGCTAAAATTATAAGTAAATACTCAGAAATGAAGACATCACAAGGTATTTTTATTCTAGATGGCATTGTCGTCTTATCATTCTTGATGGTGTTACCATTAAAGAATGTCTTGTTTACGATTATTATGCTATTCATTACTGAAAGAGCGACTTCATTTATAATTGAAGGCTTTAATCCTAAAAAAGGCGTTACAATCATATCTAATAAGAATGAAATCATCAGTGACAAAATTAATTCCTTTACTGGTCGGGGCTCAACTTTATTAAATGGAAAAGGTGGTTATGCAAAAACGGAAACAACGATGTTATATGTTGTTGTGCCGCAATCTCAGGTGACAAGAGTGAAAAAATTAGTCAATGAAGTAGATGAAAATGCTTTTTTAGTTATTCATGATGTGCGAGATGTCTTAGGCAGCACGTTTATCAATGTAAAGTAATAGTGTTATGCTTAAGTTATTAAATATTGATAAATAAATACAAAATCATTTTCACAAAATCTTAAACGCTTAAATGTTGAAATTTAAGCGTTTTGAATAACAGCGAGTTTCAAATCTTCTGGTTTGGTATTTTTCATGGTGTGAAAATAAAAAAAGACTTTCATCAACGGATAGTAAATGTCAATGAAAGCCCGAAAACTTCAATGTTCAGTTTGATGGTTTTAAGGAAGATTATCCAAAATATCCCCTCGAAGGGCATATTATAAAGTGATTAAACGTTGTTATATAAGCTTTTGTTTTTCGTTGTAGGGACTATTTGGGGACTGGAAAATAAATTATAGTAAAAAACCACCTAATATTTATAATTAAGTGGCTTAAATAGTTTCTAGTAATTTCATTGCTTTTTCATCTTCACGCTCATAAGTTTCTTGAAGTAGGTGGGAGTAAATCGATTGTGTCGTGGCTGGATTGGAATGCCCTAAATGTTTTGATATATATAGTATTGAAAAGCCATGATGTATGAGTATAGAACAGAAACTGTGTCTTAGCGAGTGAATAGTTATCTCTTTTATATTTAGATTAGCACATGCTTTTCTCAGTACTTTGTTTACAGCAGCGTTAGTTATCGTTTTACCATCAACAGTAAAGATGTAACCACTGATATTAGTAGGTCGTGAATCAATAAATGATTGAATACGTTTCATAGTTACTGCATCAATACTTATTATTCTGTCTGATGTTTCGGTCTTGGTACCTCTTAAATGAATTTTATTATTTTTAATATCCAGATCTTCACGTTTCAATTTAGCGATTTCTGAAAATCTACCACCTGTTGCAAGTGCTACTAATAGCACAAGTGATGAGGTGGTATTTTTTTGTTCAAAATAATGTTTAAGTTTTTTGAATTCTGATTCATTAATAAACTTCATTTCTTCTGTTTTGGCTGGAACAGATGCGTGTAATTCTGCTTTGTATGTAGGGTTTTTAATAACATAACCTTCATGTATAGCATCATCGAATGCATTACGTATATAACTATTTAACTTTCTAATCGTTTCATAACTATGCGTTAAACCGTACTCATTGAGAAACTTTTGGTATTCAGTACGTTTAATATCTTTTAATAACTTGTGTCTAAAATGGTCTTTAATATGCTTATATGCAGATTCATAATGTCTTTTAGTTGATTCTGATACGTGTGGTAGTTTATTAACTTCATACCATTGATAAAAATAATCTGCAAATGTTATATCATTACTTACAGCATAACCATTTCTCATTTTATACTCTAAATCTTCTGCAATTCGTTTAGCTTCTTGTTTAGTACGATAACCACCTTTTTGAACCTTTTTACGGTTGCCTTCATCATCTACATATGAGATTGAATATCTCCATGTTTTACCTCGCTTTTCAATGTATGCCACTTAATCACCTCAATTTTGTTCTGACAAGTATTGTTTCAATTCATTTATTGTAGTCATTCTTACTAGACGTTGTAATTTTAAAGCGTCTTGTTGTTCTACTGCTTGGTTAATTGCTGAATAGTAATTATCTTCATAGAAAACGTCTCTATTTTGGTTAATCATACCTAATTGACTTATCAAACTATTTCTATCGTCAATATTCTTGTTTAACAAATCGAATATCAATGTATATTCATGTGAGTGCGAAATAAGGACGTTTTCATCTTTTTCTCTAGATATTTTAGTTCTTTCGTTTAATAAGCCTTCTTTAAATATATTTATTATATTTCTCAATCTATCACGCTCATGATCTTTTAAAATAAGAAGTTCTTTTTCTGTTTCGTTGTTATCTAAGAGTATATTAACGTCAGTTCTTCCTAAAAATAGTTCAAATCGTTCTTGATTTAATAGCCATTCCAAATCAAAGTATGGGTATTCAACAGAATTAATTTTAGAATTTTTTTTGTCAATTCTAACAAAATTATCTGTGAATTTTTTATTAGGTAAACCTTTATCTAAATTTGCCTGTTTCATATTAGCAAATTGATTAAATTCTTTTTCAGCATTCTCTAAATTATATGAGGCTAAAGTTAGAAATCTTGAATAAAGGTTTTCTTTATTTTCTGGATCTAATGAATATGCTAAAGATAACAGCCTTTCTTTTTTAGGTAAACTGACAGAATTATTTTCAATTTTTGAAATATATGATTCCGATATACCCGATTTATTTGCTAATTCTTTCATTGTAAACCCTTTTTCTTTCCTTTGTTCTTTTAACAAACTGTTCAATGACATGGTTTCACTCCTTTAATAATAATTAATACAGTTATCATTTTACATTTATTTTCAAGTTTTTCAAGATTAATACTTGCAATTTTAAAATAAGCGATTATAATAAGGGTATATTCAAGTTTTGACATTAGCAAAAATTGAATTAAAAAAGAGGGGGGTTACTTATGAAAGATATTAACACTTTTAAAATTAAACAGTTACTAGTTAATAACAATATGAGTATTAAAGAACTAGCAAAAGAAACACCAGTTAATTATTCGTATTTGTTAGAGATTTTAAATCATAAAAAAAAGCCATCAATAATGCTAGTAATGAAAATTGCTAAAGCACTTAATGTTGAAATAGATCAAATTTCCAATATCAGTATTAAGGAGGAAGTTAGATGATTAAGGAGTTTTTTAATGGTAAGCAAATTAGATTCATAGAAAAAGATAATGAGTATTGGGCAATAGCAGGTGATGTTGCAAAAGCATTAGGGTATTCACACACACCACATATGACTAGATTATTAGATGTGTCAGAAAAGGCCGTCCATAATGTGGACACCCTTAAAGGTAAGCAAAAAGCTGTAATTATTTCAGAAGTAGGCATTTACGAAGCTATTTGGAATAGTAGACGTGATGAAGCTGATGAGTTTAAGAAATGGGTTAAGCAAGTTATTAAAGAGTTAAGACAATCAATCGGATTAAAGCAACATGAAGTATTTCATTTAATGGATAAGCAACATCAACGAAAAGCTATGGACGTTTTGCAACAAGGTTTATCTAATCCCCAAAAGATTAGTTATATAAAATGTGCGACCGTAGTTAATAAATGTGTTTCAACATTATTTGGTTATGATAAATCTTTAAAAAAAGAACAAATGAGTGAGGATATGTTAATTATTCGTCAACAAATTTTAGATGACACAGTCGATTTAATGACTTCTATTAACAAATTTGGTTTAGATATTTCAGTCAGTAAAACTATCTACAATAAATACTTAAATACACAAGCTACTGCTTAATAAGGAGGTGAAAATAATGCAAGAACAACTACAAGAAAGTGAAGGTATTGTAATTATCAATGAACCTAAACTTGTGTGGTCATTTAAAGATTTACAGTCACACATGCAATTATCAAGGAATTCAATTATGAAAAAACTATTGCTAAATCCAAAATTTAAAAAGGATATTGAAAGGTATGTACATGAGCCTAAATCACAAGCAGATCATTACAAGTTTTTAGCAGAACCAATGAAAGAGTATATCAAGAAAAATTTTAATGAAATATATAACTCTTAGGGGGACATTAAATGAAAAGATACATGTTATACATGCTTATATTATCAATAGGCACAGTTTTTATAGGTGTACTAAGTGATATATACGTAGCCTTTGCACTATTTATTGTCACAGCAGCATACGGACTTAAATTAGAAAATTTGGAGGAATCAAAATGAATAAATTAACTGAACAAGATTATAAAAATATTGAAAAGGCAGTAAGTTACGACCGTATTTTTAAAGACGAGGAACATACTGAGAAAATGACAGAACTATTGCAAAAACGTCACGACAGAGATGCATCAGTTATAAGCAAGGAATATCCTAACTTGAATGATAATGAGATTTCAGAAATCCTTAATGATTATAAAAATTATAGCGAGCTTTTGCAGGCAACAGAAATTTTTACAGACTTTCCTATAAATTGTGAGGATTCTAACGTACGTCATTTTATTACTAAAGACGATATTGAAGAATTAAAAACAGCTATTGAAGAAATGGAAAATTTCATTAATAAACTGGAGGTTAATTAAGATGAAAAAGGCAGTACGGCAATTAAATAATAATTTTGAGTTAGGAGAGTTTTAATTATGTATAAGGATGTTTTAGACGCTTTTCAAGAGATGTCGAGTGCATCTAATAAAGTTTATCAAATAGGTGGCGAAATAGACAGGCTTTCAGAATTGTCAGGGACTTTGAGTGAAAAAGTTAAAGCGTATAGAGAAGTGAAAGATTATGACGGTGCCAATGCTATTAGTGTGATATTGATAGATGATATTAAATCAGAAATTGATGATTTGTTCAAACAATTTCATGAAGCTATGGAAATAGCCAAGCAAAAAGCTAAAAACTTAAAAAATGTATGTGCTTATCATGGAATTAACATCAAATTAAGCAAAAACGATAATGTTATTAATTTTCATAAACAAGGAGAGTTTTAAAATGAATTGGAATCAGAAAGATTTGATATGTGAATTTGAATTATTGAAAGAAAAAATTGATGATGTTGTAACAGCACACGTGTGGCATGGTGATGAAATGTTCACTAAAAGAGATTTAACAACTAAAGAGGAAATGATGACTTATGCAATTGGTTATAACGAATCTCGTATACAACATGAACATACAACTGAGTTGATGCTGGTTTATCTCAAACAATTCGATAAATTAATCGAAAATTTCAAAGCGTTAGACATAGAAAAAGCGTCATCTGAACAGCGACCAAACTCAACAGATAACGCCTAATGCAATTTGGAATATTAACAAAAACAAGCATGGAACGGCTTATTTATATATTAATTATACCATTTCATGCCTTGTTTTTACAGTAGGAGGGGCAAAATAAATGGGCTTTGAACAAATAAAATTGCAGCATGATTTTAAATTAAAAATTATCGAGTACAAAAATTTATATTCCGATTCATTTTCTCAAAATAACGAAGTAATGTGGTCGGAATGGCTTAATAGAATACAAACGCCAATGAATAACGATGATAAATATAAACGTGGTTTAGTCGTTTATGGAGATGTAAAAGACATGGAAAAAGACGGCAAACTCATTCAAAAGTACCGTAATGATGAAAACATTATAAACAGAAATACACTAGCACTTGATTATGATGATATTACTGATTTCAAAGGGTTATACAGTGCTATTTGTAAGCAATTAGAGGGCTATTCTTGGGCATTCCATACAACCTATAACCATACTTCAGAAAAACCACGTATTCGCCTTATGGCGCCTATAAGTGAGCCTGTGAGTGCAGATGATTATAGGAAGTATACGCAAGCATTAGCTCAGAAAATTGGCTACAAAATTGATGAAGGCAGTTTCCAACCTTCAAGAGCTATGGCGCTACCTGTAAAGCCAGATAAGAATATACCATATATATTTAAATATAATGATGCACCTGCAATCACTATAGGTGATTTAAATGAGTTGTCCAGAAATATCAATAGCCAAAAAAATAAACCAATTACTATTAATTACTCAAGTCAATATAAGAAACGTGATTCATCATATTGGCGTGATATAGCCTTCGGTGTAGGAGAAGGTGAACGTAATCAAACATTAGCATCATTAATTGGGTACTTATTGCGTAGGTATGTAGATGTAAATTTAGTTTACGGTTTAGCGATAGCTTGGGCGCAGCAGTGTACACCACCGATTGATGATAAAGAAGTAAACAACACATTTAGATCAATATTGAAAAAGGACTTAAATAGATAAAGGGGGCATTGCATGGTAGATATTTATAACTTCGCAGAAGAAGAAACCGACAAATTAATAGAAGAGTATCAACATCACTTACAAACTGTGCAAAAAGAAAAAGATAATATTAAAATTTTTCTTAAACAATTACGCAAAGAAGAATTGGATCATATGCGCCAACAATGGGAACAAGCTAAAGAAAAAGGTGAAGCATCAGGCGCACCGCCGAAAACAATTAGCCCAAATAGATGCGCTGTGCTATTAAACGAGCATCTTACCTTTATATTATTTGATATCGAAGAAGGTACCAGACTAGCGTTTTATAGGCAAGATGAAGGTATATACACACAAAATTATACGTATATCAAGCGTGTCATAAGTTGGTTAGAACCTAGTCATAATCAGAGAAGGGCTGAAGATGTGATATTTCATTTAACTAATATGGTAAATGTTGTACCTCGAACAAATGAACCACACTTAATACCAGTAAATAACGGTGTATTTAATAAAGAAACTAAAAAACTTGAACCATTTACACCAGATTATGTATTTACGACTAAAATAACAACCAATTATATTGAAGGCGCTGTACAGCCAACAATTAGTGGTTGGAGTTTTCATAACTGGTTAGATGAAGTCGCATGTGGTGATAGAGAAGTATTCACATTGTTGTGGCAAGTTATTAATGATTCGTTGAACGGAAACTATACACGTAAAAAAGCAATATTTCTTGTTGGTGATGGTAATAACGGCAAAGGTACATTTCAAACATTGTTATCTAATTTTATAGGTTTTGATAATATTGCAAGTCTAAAAGTAAACGAATTTGACCACGAATTTAAGCCAAGTGTATTAGAAGGAAAAACATTAGTCATTGGTGATGATGTGCCTGTAGGTGTGAACATTGAGGATAGTTCAAATTTTAATAGTGTTGTAACTGGAGATTCTATTTTAGTGAACGTAAAGAAAAAGCAGCCATATAGAGCAGTTTTTAGATGTACAGTAATTCAATCAACAAATGGTATGCCTAGGTTTAAAAATAAAACAGGTGGTACAAATAGACGACTATTAATAGTACCATTCAATGCTGATTTCAATGGTACAAAAGAGAATCCAGACATTAAAGAAAAGTATTTAAATAATAAAGAGGTGCTTGAATATGTTTTGTACAAAGCTATTAACCTAGACTTCGGGAAATTTATAGTGCCTAAAGTATCAGCAGACATGTTAGAAGAATATAAACAGGATAACGACCCTGCATATGATTTTAAAGTTACTGAATTCGATACATGGAAAATTGATAAAGTACCTAAATCGGTCGTTTATTATAGATATAAAGTTTTCTGTGAGAATAGTGGTTATCATGCACTATCGGAAAGAAAATTCTACAAAACGTTTAACCAATATCTAAGCAAGAACTGGGAAGAGGAAAGAGCTAGATTTTATTCAGTAGCAGACATGCAAAAGAAAGTTGGTTATTTTGAGCCAACACTTGTACCTAATGGAGAATTAAAACGATCATATATAAATAACAAATTAAAAGTAGTGTGACAGAAACTGTGACTGAACTGGTAAAAATATTTTTATTTCGGTCACACCTATAAACACTGATATGACAAGCTTAAAACAAAATTCTCCATATTTACTGTGACTGAACCAAATTATGTCGGTCACACCTATAAACACTGATATATCAACGTTTATAGCTAAAAGTGTGACTGAAATCATAATAATTACTAACTTCAAACATAATTAAATAAAATATAGCCTACTAATTAATGTGTAAGTAACTTGGGATATTTCGGTCACTCCGTCACACTTTTACGGTCTATCCCTTGTGGCAGTAAGAAAAATAGGTGTGACTGAACTGTGACTAGTGTGACTGAACTGGGGTTTTTAGAAAATTTCGGTCACACCTAACATAAAAAAAGGAGAATAAGAAAATGAGATACCTATACAACAGTGGCAATAGATATGGAACAGTAGTAACTAAAAATAATGTAAATCGTGTGATTATAGAATTAACTTATTAAACATATTTCAAAATAGGAGGACTCATAAACTGTGTTAATGCATTCAATACCAACTGATCCATTCAAATTAAATAATAAGAAACTCAATATTAACGATATTAAGAATTTAGAAATTGCTAACAAACCCATTTGTCACATCTATAAAACACAGGGCAAGTATCAGTATTTAGAAATAGACTTTATAACATGTGATTGGTGCTTATCCAGTTTAGGACAGGTAACGCTGCAATCAAGGTTAAATACTGAATCAATCTTCTTGTGGTTAAGAGGGTACAATTTGAAACTCAACTATAACAGAGTAGGGCATATGACAATATATTTACGTGGTGATCATTTAGCGATTAATTATTTACTAGATGAAATTAATAAACTCACTGCAGATGCTAAATATTGGCAGAAATACAGAGATGGTAAACGTATGTTAGAAATTGATAGAAGTAGTCACTATGTTATGCCGACACACCATATAAAAGGTAATACACAGAAAATAAGTTAAGGGAGTGTTTCCATGAATCACAAACGGATAGCACATCAGATTCTAGCTCGTTTACCTACCCATGTGAACAATGTATCTGTTAGGTATATTGATTCACTGGTAAGGCAATATGCTAGAAATAAGAAAGACTTTAGTGCAATAAAGCGAATAATAAATCAAAAACGAAAGAAGGCATTTAATTATGGTAAAAACAGTACAAGACAATACAATCAATATCTTTGATAATCAAATCTATGATAAGGGTGTTAAGGCAAAAGAGATTAAACAGAAATACCATCAGCTAACAAATCGTATTAAACAGCTTAATAGTAAAATTACACATTATCAAAATAGTGATGAATTTGCAGAAGCAACAAAATTAAAAAGTCTACAATCAGATTTAGAACAAGAATTAATCGAAGTCGACGAACAACTTAACTCATCAGATTATAAAGTAACTGAAGAAGAATTTGACCAGTTCTACAAGGCATACAACAAAGAAATGACAGGATTTAAGGATGAACATCAAAAACTAGCGAAAGAGATGCAGGATAAACTGCAAGATGTTGTGAAAGTGTATCGTAAAATGATTGAGAATAAAAATGAGGCTGGTCGTCGTATATCTCGTGAACGTTATGTTAAGCAAGAGAAGAACAATCCTGGTAACATTCACAACCAGTATAAAGGCCAAATGTTAGCCCACGAAATTAAATTAGGTGATGGTGATAAATATGATGAACAAACGACTCCTAGAGGCTATGCATGGCAACTGGAGAAAGCATTAGATACCGTTTCTCGTGATGAGTTCCAAAAATATCATTATGGCAAAAAACAATGGTAAGGATGTGAGTATATGCTAACAACAATCAAACAATCAGATAATAACGTTAAATATAATAAGCAAAAGAATCGAATTACAGTACAAGCACTTACGACAGATAAACCTGTAGAAATGGGAACGACCAAAACAGTAGATCCTAACTATCAGACATTTAAACCATATGAGTTAGATAACAATGTATTTCAAGCATTAAAAGACAATGACAAGCTATGTGTGATGTTAGACAACAATAAGGATAGTAATATCCTAGCATCGATACATCGCGGCAATTTAACAGTGGTAGTTAATAAAGGACTGTATGGACTGTCTATAGAAGTGGATGACAAACCAATTATGCAAGAATTTATAAAGTTAGTGCAGCATAACAAAGTTAAGAGTGTACAAATCTATACAGATGAAGTGACATCGATGAATAAGCTCATTGAAAAGATTGGTAAAATAAAAGCAATTTCTATTAATACTAGATAATATAAAGTAGCATTATGACGGCGTTCATGGTATAATATAGATATTAAAGATATACTAAATCTTTAATGTTGAGCGCTCAGTATTAAAGTCTAAATTAGCCATTGGGCATTTAACTCCTTGTTATTTTCATTAGATCCTAGTTCTTCTGTACGTTGGTTTAGGCCATCACTATTAATTGGTGGTGGTCTTTTCTTAAAGTATATATGTGAAAGTAATCACAATGATATATGTGGAACGCATTCAATGTGTAGCAGATACTTCAACATAGTATATAAAAGCACATGCAGTTATAAGACCCAAGTATTAAAGGTGCAGGCAAATAATGAGCATAGATAATAAAGCGCCATCTGTTATAAAGTGCCCAAGCATTAAAGACACTGTGTATTAAAGCACACTGCTTATTAAGGTGGATAGTTTAGAGGACTGCACAATAAAGTACGCAGTGATTAAGCTACCTACATTAAAGGTCGGGTTATTAAGCACACAGTTTATAAGGTCACTACTTTTAGTATGAGGATTAGATCCAACTAATGAGATAGTTCACACAGAAGTTTCATTGTGATTGTTCATCAACATTCAAAGAGAAGAAATGAATTGTAATTGATATTTGATTTCTAATTAAGAATGATTAATCCAATTAAGATAAATTGTTTAAGTTAATTCATTTGTTGAAGTTCAATTGTTGATTGAGTTCAGAAGATAAATGATTTCATTTGTTGAATCAATTCAGTTAAGAAGTTCATTAAGAGAAGAAAGTAAATGTAAAAAGTAATTTCAGATTTGAATTACAAAAAAGTTTTAAAGAATTATTTTCAAAATAATATTTCTAATTTCAAAATAAAAATTAAATTCAAAAATCAAAATGAGATTTAAAAATATAAATAATAATTGTTGTTCGTAAAGTGATAAGCAAGAACAATGTTAGAAGCAATTAGGAGATACAAAACGTTATAACTAAGCATGAATACTTTGCATTATACAATGCCATTTGTAGCCATTTAGAGAGCTATACAGAGCATACATTTATTATTTAGTTTTTAGGTACTCAACAATCTTACATGTGGCTTAAATGGGCTTAGAATACGTTGTATGAAAAGAGTAAAAAGTAACTAAATTTAGATTGAAAGTAAATTAATTTTGCCCAGTAGATAATTAAAGTAGTGGTGGAAATTTTAACGGATAGATTAATTTTATCGGGAGTGTAAAAATTTTCGGATTGAGATTCAAAAAAATAAATTTCAAAAATATTTTTTGGTGTGGCGAAGAAAAACCCCCGTGGCTCTAGTGTTCGAGCGAAAACGAGCCCGTCTTATCCGTAACCGAATCTTGAAATGAAAAGCTAAAATTGTGTAAAAATTCACAATATCAATAGATAAAATAGACTAATTTAAGCCGTTTATGGCCTAATATCCGACTATTAAGCCTTTCAATGCACTATAAGACGTTTGTCAGAGCTTAATATGAATTATTGTTTCAATACATATAATACTAATAGGAGATGATATGGATGTCACAAAGAAAATTATTATCACAACAGAAAGCATACCGTACAAAAGATGTACAAGACCAAAGAAATGCGACCGAGAAAGCTATGAATGAGCTTACACCTTTATCAAAAGAGCCACCCGATTTTTTAGACGATGATGCTATTCAAGAATGGTATAGAGTGCTTCCACTTATTAATGAATTACCTATAAAAGATTTAGACAAAGGTCTGCTTGCTACTTATTGCCAAACATATAGTAACTACAAAAATGCCACACTCAAATTACAAGAAGAAGGTATGGTGGTTGTGACTGAACGTGGAAGTAAACTCTCACCTCATTACACAATACAAAGGGATAGCGTGAATACAATGAACGCCATTTGTCCCAAATTAGGCTTAACTGTTGAGGCACGTCTCAAGATTATGGAACCTAAGACAAAAAATGAGTATGATCCCGTAGGTGATTTTGTGACAGGTAAGAAGCCTAAATCAGTATATGAAGAGTTTGGCATAGGCAAAAATGACTAATTGTCCAACTGTTGGACAAACTTAAATATATAATAATGCCTTCCAAATTTTGGTAAGAAATGGATTTCTGCAACAGTTGCAGAAAACTTATAAGCGTTTATATAACTATATAAAGAAATGAGGTTATAACATGCATCTAAAACCCTGTAAGCAAGTATTAAGATATTATCCTGCAGAAAAGATAACCGAATACGAGCTATTAACTGCTTATAATCCTATGTTTATTAATCGTAAAATAAAAGCAATAGAGGAACAAATCGATGCAATGTATCATTTAAATGTCAGTCATACAGTGTGTGATGATGTGATGGGTGTAGTCACAACTTCATATCCTTTAGAAAAGTTAGTATGTTGGATTGTTGAGAAAAAAGACGAGCTGGATAGATATAAAAAACAATCAAATAAACGACTAAATTTGGTTAAAAAGCTAATCAAACACTATCCTTCGCATGAACAAAAGGATATCATTCAATACATGCAGTCAAATGGCTCATATAAGCCACACGAAACGATTAAGAAACTGCAGAAAGATTTATATCAAGTCCATCATAAAAACCGTTCACAACGCCGTGAGAAGCACATACAAGCCAATAAAGTGATTTATAATGACTATATCGAAACAAAACGTGAAAGCCTGCAAAATGAACGTGAGGTGCTTGCCATATGATTATTGAGTATCAAGATGTGAACTATAAAATGTTATCCAAGTATATGTTGAACTATCACAGACTTTGTGACTGGTACATCAACAGACCTCATAACGTCAATGACCTTCAGTACCGAAATATATGTGATGTGGTTAAAGGTATAACTGCTGTATATAATGATTCTTCTTTATTAAAGCAACAAGTTATCAAGTTGACGTGGTGGGACAAGGAAACCTTATCAGATGACGTTATTTGCGACGTTATCGGTATTAAACAAAGGGCATTGTTGCGTGCTAGAACGTCTATATTAGATCGATTGGCGAGTGAAATCAGCTATGTATGATAAAAAGACGATTAAACAGTTTATATTGAGTTGTCACGAGCATATTAACGATGATTATGAAGATAAACCCATTGAAACAGATGATTTCTTTGAGTTAGGTGCTGAAGTTGGCCATAAGCGTATAGATCAAATGAATACAGAAGATGCGATATTTTTAAACGAGCTAGAATTGGCCGCCGAAACGGTAGGAACATTCAAAGAGTTTAATTTGTTTTTACTGATGGTAGAGGGGAAAACTTACAAAGATATGGCTCGTATATTCGAAGTAGGCGAGCAGAGAGTTAAGCAGATGTTAGACAAGTTAATAGTTAAAATGATTAAATATTTGCAATATAACTAAAATTGTATATAATAGGTAATGGAATCACTTATCACTTTCTTACGAATACACACTAGACGACTTTTAAAGTCGTCTTTTTATTTGGTTATTAATACAACTAAATTTTTTAATCACATTAGAGTGAGTATAGAATAGGCTTATTCTGATATTTAATGCTATAGTAAACTTACATACAGCTATATATATTATTTTATAATTATTAATTTTTGCTCATACCAATTGCCCAAGTATGTTACGGGTGGTAATTTGCTTGATATTTCAATGTCATGTTAAAATATATTTATCAGTTTTTTAGTAGCATCATAACTCTTAATTTACAAGGCAGACAGTCTAGTCTGTCTTTTTTTTATTTACAATAGCGAACGTATGTTCTATTATATTTAGTGAGGTGATACTATGATGCCAGATAAATATAAAAATGAAACAGACTATCGTAAAATACCACGTGAATATCTTAATCCACGCATACCACAAGGACGTGGAATGGTTAAATGGCAACCATTCAAGACTATGCCTGAACAGTATGAGAGGTTAGAGCAATACATACTAGATCAAAATAAAATTGAGAGACCTATATTAAGTGAAGATCAATTAAATGAGTTAAATGATACATTAGTATATAAGATGTTTCATGATCCATCACTTACAGTGAGCTATTATAAAGATGGTTACATTGAAAATATAGAAGGTAGCATTCACAAGATGGATGACTTAGAGGAATGCTTATACATCCATGTAGAAGATGAGTTAAGAAAAATTAGCTTGATGGATATTGTAGACATAAAATAACCTGCACTAAATAAAGTGCAGGTCTCAGAGATATACTCATAAATCAATATAAAGGTAGTTAAGTAGTGGCTATTTGTTATATAACCATAGTGTGTCATCTTAAACATTACTTTAACAAATTTTATAAGTTGTTTAGTTCCTTAAAGATAAAATATATAGGGCAAGGATAACTGCCCATAGAATAAAATTTAAGACGGAGAGTTTTGTAGTCCATGTGGTGAATCTTTGCTTAACTCTCTCATACGTTCAATTTCTTCATCTGTAGGATTATCCATATCAATACCTTCGTTAATTACTTGATCTCTTGCTGGATTATCTATAACTTCTTCTTGCGTTTGTGGTTCTTGATATTGTTGTCGTTCTTGAGATTGAACAGGTTCTTGCTGTTGCTGCTCTTCTTGATATTGGTCGTTTTGTGCTTGTTGATTTTGTTTTTCTTCGTTATTTGCTACTTGTTCAGAACTTTTATCATCTGTTATAGATTTTTCTTCATCTGATTTCTTATTGTCTTTATTACTATTATCAGATTTTTTCTCACCTTTTTTACTTTCTTTATCTGATGATTTTATTTCTTTCTTATCTTCAGACTTGCTTTCTTCTTGACCACATGCTGCTAATACTAAGAAGCTAGCTAATAATAAAAATAAAATTCTTTTCATTTAATAGTCTCCCTTAAAAATAAATTATTAACTTAATTGTACTATACATAAAAATTTATGGTGATAACAAAAAGTTATGATTAAAAATAATATTTATGAATATACTTATATTACATTTTGATAAAAAATTATGTAGCACTATCAGTTAAAAACGTTGTGACTATTTTAAATAGTGGGTCTTTTTACGTGGATTTATGTTAGAATATTCTGTAAACTAATTTATTTAGGAGCGTATATATGATTCAATCTATAAATCACGTTACTTATTCAGTATCAGATATTAGTAAGTCGATTAATTTTTATAAAGACATTTTAAAGGCAAAAATTTTATTAGAGAGTGATAAAACAGCGTATTTCCTATTAGGTGGACTATGGTTAGCACTAAATGAAGAAAAAGATATACCAAGAAAAGAAATTCAATACTCGTATACGCATATGGCTTTTACGATAGTTGAAAGTGAATTTGAAGAATGGTATCAATGGTTAAAAGTTAACGATGTGAACATATTAGAGGGGCGTACAAGAGATGTAAGAGATAAGAAATCAATGTATTTCACTGATCCAGATGGGCATAAGTTAGAATTACATACAGGTACATTACAAGATAGGTTAGATTATTATAAAGAAGAGAAACCACATATGAAATTTTATATATAAGTAGGTTATATTATGACAATAGAAACAAGATTATTTGAAGAACAAGATTTAAATAAGTTAAATGAATTATTAGTTTTATATGAACAGTTAGGCTATCCAACAATAACAGAGGATTTATTCAATCGTTTAAAAAGAATATATAATCATGAAGATTATTATTTGTTACTTTTAATTAAAGATGATGTGATAATTGGTTTGAGCGGGATGTGCAAAATGATGTTCTATGAAAAGAACGGTGAATATATGCGTTTACTAGCATTTGTTATTAACTCTAATTACAGAGAAAAAGGCTATGGGACAATTTTATTAAAAGAATCAGAAATGTTAGCAATTCAATTAGGATGTAATATAATCACTTTAAATAGTGGTAAAAGAGAAGAAAGAGATAATGCTCATAGTTTTTATAAAAGTAATGGGTTTGAAAATAAATCATTAGGGTTTTCAAAAGATATTATATAAATAATGTTTTATAAATTCACGCTGTATTTAAGGGGGAGGTTGTTAAAATATGAATAAAATAATAGTTATTGGGTCGTCTGGATCTGGTAAATCTACATTATCAAGGCAGCTATCGACTATTTTAGACATTCCAGTTTATCATTTAGACGCACTATTTTGGAAACCTAATTGGGTTATGAGTACAGAATATGAAAAAATAACTATTCAAAATTCAATATTAGAGAAAAACGAATGGATTATTGATGGGAATTATACTGGTATTTTAGAAGATAGATTACAGTTTGCTGATACTATAGTATTTTTGAATTTACCAAGAAGAATTTGTTATTACAGAGTTTTCAAAAGGTTATTTAAAAACAGAGGTAAGACTAGGCCTGATATGAGAAATGACTGTAAAGAAAGAATAACTTTCACGTTTTTGAAATATATTTGGAATTACCCTAAATATCGAAAACCATTTTTATTGGATAGATTTAAAGAGGTAGAAAAGCATAAAGATATATTTATTTTAAATAGCATTAAAGAAATTGAGGAGTTTAAAATAAAAATAAGACAGTAGAGAACATCAAGCGAACAACTATACGTTTATTCATTCCCGATGCAGCGCAGGGGGAATGTCAGAACTATATTATGGCCATATAATGTATGTTTAGTTATGTAATAAGAGCTATTACTCAAAAATAAGTATGTGGTTTAGTTAAACAAAAGTGTTTAACCAATATGTAACAATACACGGTCAAAAATGACCACTTACTGTTATCTAAAAAAAGACTAGCAGGTATTGTTCGAAATTTAAAAAGTTGCTTATAAAAGTATTGTCATTTAGTGAGGTGTCTAATGAGAACAGAAAAAGAAATGTTGAACTTAATTCTTAATATTGCTAAACAAGATAAAAATATAAAAGCAGTATGTATGAATGGGTCTAGGGTTAATGTAAAAATTCAACCCGATATACATCAGGATTTTGATATTGTCTACATTGTTGAAAATTTAGAAGATATAATTGCTGATTTGGAATGGATAAATCAGTTTGGAAATAGAATAATAACACAGTTTCCAGAAGCGCAAGATTTATATCCATCTGAATTAGAAGAACGTTATCCAATATTAATGCTATTTGATGATTACAATCGAATAGACTTAACATTATTATCGAAAAATAAATTATCTGAATATTTGGCAGAAGATAAATTAATAAAAGTACTTCTTGATAAAGATAATTTGTTACCAAAAAACAATAGTGTTAGTGAAGCAAGTTATTGGATAAGTAAGCCATATCAGAAATTGTTTGATGAATGTATAAATGAGTACTATTGGGTTTCTACCTATGTAATGAAAGGTATATGGAGAAATGAGTTGCTTTATTCAATAGATCATTTGAATATATGTAGAAGAATGCTACTTTTAATGCTTGCATGGGATAAAGGTTATAAATTTGATTTTCAAGTTAATTTTGGTAAGAGCTTTAAATACTTGCCTAATTATTTAGGATCTAATAAAAATAGTGAATTGACTTCCACTTATCCTCATTTAAATACTAATGAAATAAAAGAAGCATTATATAAAATGACTGAAATGTTTGAGTATGCTGCAGTAATGGTCAGTAAGAAGTGTAAATTAAATTATGATACAGAAAACTATGCAGAAGTTAAGAAATATATTGGTTTTAATAATTAAAGTTCGTGCATAATGAGAGAAGTATTTACAAAACAATTGATTTTATAATGGGGACTAAATGGGGGCGCGAAATTCAAAACGCATCAAAACGAATGATACTATAAAATATAAAAATACCGACACCACAAGTGTTTTGACAACTAGTGATATCGAGTGAAAATGAGAAAATAACTTATTAATCCCCTCGAAGGGAATCGAACCCCTATTCTAAGAACCGGAATCTTATGTGTTATCCATTACACTACGAGGGGTAAATAACAATAATATTAGTGTACAAATCTTATAAGTGTTGGTCAACAATAATTTATAATGTTTAATGAAATTCTAAGCGTTATTTTTTGACCATATTTGACTTTTAGGTTAAAATAAATTTATCAGTTAGAAATAAGGAGGCAATATTAATGAATTTAATACCTACAGTAATTGAAACTACAAACCGTGGGGAACGTGCTTATGATATTTACTCACGTTTATTAAAAGACCGTATTATTATGTTAGGTTCACAAATTGATGACAACGTAGCCAACTCTATCGTATCACAATTATTATTTTTACAAGCACAAGATGCTGAAAAAGATATCTATCTTTACATTAACTCACCGGGTGGTAGTGTAACTGCTGGATTTGCTATTTATGATACTATTCAACACATTAAACCAGATGTGCAAACGATTTGTATTGGTATGGCTGCATCTATGGGTTCATTCTTACTTGCAGCAGGAGCAAAAGGTAAACGCTTTGCTTTACCAAATGCTGAAGTAATGATTCACCAACCACTTGGTGGTGCGCAAGGTCAAGCAACTGAAATTGAAATTGCCGCTAATCATATTCTGAAAACACGTGCTAAATTAAATAAAATTTTAGCTGAGCGCACAGGTCAATCAATTGAACAAATTGAAAAAGATACTGACCGTGATAACTTCTTATCAGCAGAAGAAGCTAAAGAATACGGTTTAATCGATGATGTTATGGTGCCAGAATCATAATATATCGCGTAAGATAATAATGACATACAAGTAACAAAAAACAAGTCACGACAATGTACGACCATTTCTAAAATGCATGATGCATATACGATGTGGTTGACATGTGTGGCTTGTTTTTTTAATAATATTTTGAAAGTATGATTAGTGTTTATTTAAGAGATTTTGTTTCTTTTTATAAATTAAAATAATCGAAATGACTAACGTCAATAATCCAATGATTACTAAAGACATAGAAATGACGATCATAATAGCAGGTTTTTCAAATGCCAAAATACCATTGGTGATGAGGAGTAAACCTGCAATGAATAATAAGATATGGCTAATACTATCTTGTTTCATTTTTAAATAGTCCCTTTCTTAATGAACTAAATTTTCTAGTGCTAGTTTCAGATTTGGGTATTTGAATTCAAAATCTAGTGCTTGCAACTTATTAGGTAAAACTTTTTGAGTATCAAGTACAACTGTCGACATTTCACCTAAGATAAGTCTGAGTGCAAATGAAGGTACCCATGTATAGTGTGGGCGATGAACTTCTCTTGCAATGGTATAACCAAACATATTTTGATGTTCTGCAATTGGTGATGTGAAATTAAATACACCGCGTGCTTTTTCATTATTTATGGTATAGAGTATCGCTCTTGTTAAATCTTCAATATGAATCCAAGAATACCATTGTCTACCACTACCTATTTTACCACCGACATTTAAATCATAAGGTAATTTCATCAATGGTAATGCACCACCTTGATTTGATAGTACCATTCCAAATCTGCCAATAATTACTCGTGTGCCTAATGATTCAAATTGACGTGCTAAACGTTCCCACTGATATACCACTTCAGATAAAAAATCAAATGGTAATGTTTGATACAGCTCAGTATATGTACGTGTTAAATCAGGTTTGTAATAACCTACTGCGCTGGCGTTAAAGAATACAGCTGGCTTTTGCTTTCTGTTTTTAAAAAGGTCGTATAGTGCCTGAGTAGATTGTAATCGACTTAACATAATATTTTGTTTATGTGAGGAGGTCCAGCGATTATTTAAGCTAGCACCGGCTAAATTGATCACGATATCAATATCTGGAATTTGGCTTTCCCAATTTGGTTCTGACCAGTTAACATATGTGATTTTAGGATGTGATGTAGCATTGTTTTGTCTTGTTAATATCGTGATTTTGGAATCACTTTGTTGTATTGCCTCGATTAGCTGAGTACCTACTAGACCAGTACCGCCTGTAATTAGATAGTGTTTCATAGTATCACCTCATAGAATTGTAGTATGGAATCGTTCAGGCTTTAAATGCAAGTAAATCTCATAAAGAGTATGACAAAATTTATTCGAATTTTGTTCAAAAATATGTCATTTACTATGTCAAAGATGTATTTAAAATAAAATCATATGTCGTTATGATAAAGGTACCTTCGATATTAATTAATCATCTCTTAATTATTTCGAGTATACCCCATAATATACTAGCGAAGGTAAAATTTTGACTCCCTTTAGTAGAGGCCTATACGATTATCGTGTAGGCCTAATTTTTTGTGATTCTTAATATACATCATTGAATCGGTAGAAATTATTTTGATGTCATTATAATAGTGTAATTGAAGTACTACATATTATAAAATAAATAAGCCGATAATGCCAAAAGCGATTAAAAGCAAAAATAGCACAAGTATAAAAAGTTTATAGCGTGTTTTAATTGGGATTTTTGATTCATCATTATCATTTTCGCTCATCATATGACGCAAATGGGTTGGCTTTTTTTGTGATTGATTTGATTCATTAAATAAGTCGTACTTTTTCAAAATCTAGTCACATCCTGTTATGATATTATTGATAGTAAAAGAATAATTTAAGTAAAAGTATTGAAACAATATTCGAAATTAGATTAGTATTAAGTTGAAGCAACAATAAAAGTGTTGTATGTGATTATTTTACTATAGTTTGGAAATCAAAGTAACATCTACATTAAAATGTGGTTAATAAGGTTGTTTAATCAATGAAATAGTGTAAAATATAGTTCTAACATGAAGTTAAATGCCATTTGAAAATGATGATTTGATATAAATTGAAGTGAGGGGAGCATATGCCTAAGCATAATCAAAATAACAATTTTGATGACAAAGATAATAAAAAAATGAGTGGTTTCGCAAAACTGATCAGTGGATTGATTGTCCTATTACTTATAGGTGGGTTAGTTTTTGCAATTTTTGCATTCGTAGATCATTCAAATAAAGCCAATGAACGTTTGGCAGACCAAAAACAAGAAGAAAAAGACAAAAAGAAAGAAAAAACTAAGGAACAAAAAGACAAGAAAAAAGAAAAATCAACTGAAGAAACAAACCAAACACAACAAACCCAACAGACACAGCAAACACAACAAGTTCCTCAGACGCAACAGACGCAACAAACTCAACAGACACAGCAACCTAGAACACAAGAAAGAAGAACTACGGAAGAAAAAGATTCACCTGAAAAAACAAAGGAAGAACGTACTACTGAAGAACGCTCAACAGAGGAAAAAACAAGTGAACCTTCAACAGAAGAAAAAACAACAGAAGAAAAGACGAGTGAACCTTCTACTGAAGAGCGTACATCTGAGCCATCAACAGAAGAGAAGACGAGTGAACCTTCTACACAACAACGCAGTACGCAACAAAATACTCAACAACGTTCAACGCAAAATAATAATTCAAACACAGAAAAAAGTTCGCAATCATCTGATGAAGATTAAATATAAAAAGAAAATTATATTTCTAGAACACGTGCTGTCACATACAGTGCGTGTTTTTTATAAATATTAATGTGAATTAAGCACTAAAATGAAACGCAGCTTATCATTTGTAGTAAGAATCATATGAAACAAAAAAAGAATGATTAAAATAAAAAGCTCACTAAATATGAAATGAATGACAAAAGCAGTATGATTGATAAGCATCCACCTAAACAACCAAATGGACCTAAATGACAACCAATGTGTTTGTTGTAATTAAATGATTGATATGGATTTTTTTGAGAATGTTCTTTCGTTTGTTTAAAGTAATCGTCATCTTTGTATCTTTTATCTTCTGGGTCTATAACTTCTGGTTGTTTATTATTAGACATGTATATTCCTCCTGAAAAATAACTCATTAAGTTTATATTTATTTTAAGCATAATTGGAGATTGTTTCAAAGAAACGCATGTTGATGATGTTATGTTTAACATATAATTAAAAAATGTCATGTGGAAAATGATTAATAAAAAAAGAAAATGGGTAAAATATTTATATAGAGAATAGAACTATAAAAGTATAAATTTCACTTTATTTAAGAACGAAGTATTTCTCTTGCTTTTTTAAATGTATAGTAGTATTATAGCAAATATAAGAGGTTATATTTTTTTGTCCCAGTAGGGACGTAAAAAGTCAATCTATGGTTAGAACTTGACCCTTGTATATAGAAACGGAGGAGGTTAGTAGTGAAGAACTTGATAAAAATTCAACAAAAGCTTGTCCCAGAAATTGTTGAAAAGATGTATCGTCGTTTTTCAATACTCACTACTATCGCTCAGTATCAACCCGTCGGTAGACGTAGTTTAAGTGAATATATGGATTTAACTGAAAGAGTGTTGCGTTCTGAAACAGATGTTTTAAAGAAACAAGCACTTATCAAAGTTAAACCCACAGGTATGGAAATCACTGAAGCTGGTGAAACGACAGTACGCCAACTCAATAGTTATTTTAACGTTTATTCAGATGATCATCACCTTGCTCAAATTATCAAAGAAAAATATGGCATTAAAGATGTTTATGTCATTCCTGGTGATTCAGACACTGATAAAACGGTTAAAATTGAATTATCTAAACAAGCCGGACAGCTAGTTGAAGATGTTTTATACGATCATGCAACTGTAGCAGTTACTGGTGGCTCAACGATGGCATACGTAAGTGAAGCTATGCATCGGCAACCTTACGACGTATTTTTTGTACCTGCAAGAGGTGGGCTTGGTGAAAACGTTGTATATCAAGCCAATACAATTGCAGCCAGTATGGCACAGCAAACAGATGGAGATTATACAACGCTTTATGTACCAGATAATGTCAGTGAAACAACGTATAATACACTTATGTTAGAGCCGTCAGTGATACACACTTTAGAAAAAATTAAAGAAGCAAATATTACAATCCACGGCATTGGTGATGCGCTGAAGATGGCGCGTAGACGTCAATCACCTAGTGAAGTTATTGAAAAACTTCAACATCACAATGCCTCGGGAGAAGCATTTGGATATTATTTCGATGAACAAGGGCAGATCGTTCACAAAGTAAAAACGATCGGACTTCAATTAGAAGACCTTGTATCGAAAAAGTTTATCTTTGCCGTTGCTGGGGGTAAATCAAAAGGAGAGGCAATTAAAGCTTATCTTTCGATTGCACCCAAAAACACTGTGTTAATCACAGATGAAGGAGCGGCAAGTATTATCGCGAATAATAGTAATAAAAAGTGATTCCACTTTTTAAATATCATTTTAAAGGAGGCCATTATAATGGCAGTTAAAGTAGCAATTAATGGTTTTGGTAGAATTGGTCGTTTAGCATTCAGAAGAATTCAAGATGTAGAAGGAATCGATGTAGTAGCAGTAAACGACTTAACAGATGATGAAATGTTAGCTCATTTATTAAAATATGACACTACACAAGGTCGCTTCACAGGAGAAGTTGAAGTTGAAGAGAATGGTTTCCGCGTTAACGGATTAGAAGTTAAATCATTTTCTGAGCCAGATCCAAGCAAATTACCTTGGGGAGACTTAGATATCGATGTAGTATTAGAATGTACTGGTTTATTTACAGATAAAGAAAAAGCAGAAGCACATATCAATGCAGGAGCTAAAAAAGTATTGATTTCAGCACCAGCTAAAGGTGACTTGAAAACAATCGTTTACAACACTAACCATGATACTTTAGATGGTTCAGAAGACGTTGTTTCAGGTGCTTCATGTACTACTAACTCATTAGCGCCAGTTGCTAAAGTGTTGAATGATGAATTCGGTTTAATCGAAGGTTTCATGACTACAATTCATGCTTACACTGGTGACCAAAGCACACAAGATGCGCCTCATAGAAAAGGTGACAAACGTCGTGCACGTGCAGCTGCTGAAAACATCATCCCTAACTCAACAGGTGCTGCTAAAGCTATCGGCCTAGTAATTCCTGAAATTGATGGTAAATTAGACGGTGGAGCACAACGTGTACCAGTTGCAACTGGTTCATTAACTGAATTAACAGTAGTTTTAGACAAAAATGTAAGTATCGAAGACGTAAATAACGCAATGAAAAATGCATCTAACGAATCATTCGGTTATACTGAAGATGAAATCGTTTCTTCTGATGTAATCGGAATGACTTACGGTTCACTATTTGATGCAACTCAAACACGTGTTATGACTGTTGGAGATCGTCAATTAGTTAAAGTAGCAGCTTGGTATGATAACGAAATGTCATACACTTCACAATTAGTACGCACATTAGAATATTTAGCAAGTCACGCTAAATAATTTGATGCTCACTTTAGTTTAACAAGTATAGCGTTGTGAAATTGAATCAATAAGCTTAGGAGTAAGCGGGGGAGCTCAACGCTTCTCCGCTTATTTTACTTTATTCATCCATCTAAAGGAGGAAGATTACATGACAAAAAAAATTGTATCTGATATCGAGTTAAAAGGTAAAACTGTACTTGTACGTGCAGATTTTAACGTACCTATGAAAGACGGTGAAATTACGGACGACAACCGTATCGTTCAAGCTTTACCAACTATAAAATATATTATTGAACAAGGTGGTAAAGTCGTTTTATTCTCTCACTTAGGAAAAGTTAAAGAAGAAAGTGATAAAGCAGAATTAACTTTAAAACCTGTAGCTAATGCATTAGCTGAAAAATTAAATAAAGACGTGGCATTTGTTCCTGAAACACGTGGAACACAATTAGAGCACTCAATTAAAGATTTAAATGAAGGTGATGTGCTATTAGTTGAAAATACACGTTTTGAAGATTTAGAAGGTAAAAAAGAGTCTAAAAATGACCCTGAATTAGGTGAATACTGGGCATCATTAGGTGATGTATTTGTAAATGATGCATTTGGAACGGCACACCGTAAACATGCGTCAAACGTAGGTATTGCAGCTCACTTAGAAACTGTAGCAGGTTATCTAATGGAAAAAGAAATTAGATATATCGGCGGCGTTGTAGAAAACCCAGATAAACCTGTAGTTGCAATTCTTGGTGGCGCTAAAGTTTCAGATAAAATTGGTGTAATCACTAACTTATTGAAAATAGCAGATAAAGTGCTTATTGGCGGCGGTATGTCATACACATTCTTCAAAGCGCAAGGTAAAGAAATCGGCTTATCTTTATTAGAAGAAGATAAAGTAGACTTTGCAAAAGAATTGTTAGAAAAAGCAGGAGATCAAATTGTATTACCTGTAGACTGTAAAGTTGCAAAAGAATTTTCTAATGATGCAAAGATTACAGAAGTTTCCGTCGATAACATTCCTGCCGACCAAGAAGCGATGGATGTTGGTCCGAAAACTGTAGAATTATTCAAAGAAAAACTACAAGGCGCTCATACAGTAGTTTGGAATGGACCTATGGGTGTATTTGAATTCAGTAATTTCGCAAAAGGTACAATTGGGGTTTGTGAAGCAATTGCTGAAATGAAAGACGCAAACACAATTATCGGTGGTGGCGATTCAGCTGCAGCAGCGATTTCATTAGGATATGCTGATGACTTTAGTCACATTTCAACTGGTGGCGGTGCTTCATTAGAATATCTTGAAGGTAAGGAATTGCCAGGTGTCGTTGCGATTGCTAATAAATAATCGTTAATTTACGAGCAAAACTTGATTAAAAATTAATCATAATTTACTAATAGGAGTGTATATAATGAGAAAACCAATTATTGCGGGTAACTGGAAGATGAACAAAACAGTTCAAGAGGCTAAAGATTTTATTAATGAATTACCAGCATTACCAGATACTAAAGAGGTAGAATCTGTCATTTGTGCTCCAACAATTCAATTAGATGCCTTAGTAACAGCAGTTAATGAAGGTAAAGCACAAGGTTTACAAATTGGTGCACAAAATGCTTTTTATGAAGATAATGGTGCATTTACAGGTGAAACATCACCAGTAGCATTAGCTGATTTAGGTGTAAAATACGTTGTTATTGGACACTCTGAGCGTCGTGAAATCTTCCATGAAACAGATGAAGATATTAACAAAAAAGCACATGCCGTATTCAATCATGGTATGACTCCAATTATTTGTGTTGGTGAAACAGACGAAGAACGCGAAAGTGGCAAAGCTAATGAAGTTGTTGGTAACCAAGTGAAAAAAGCTGTTGAAGGATTATCTGAAACACAATTGAAACAAGTTGTCATTGCATATGAACCAATTTGGGCAATCGGTACTGGCAAATCATCAACTGCAAAAGATGCCAATGAAATGTGTGCATTTGTAAGAGAAACGATTGCAGACTTATCAGGACAATCAGTTGCTGATGCAACACGTATTCAATATGGCGGTAGTGTTAAACCTAACAACATAAAAGAATACATGGCAGAATCAGACATCGATGGCGCATTAGTAGGTGGCGCATCACTTAAAGTGGATGATTTTGTACAATTGTTAGAAGGTGCAAAATAATATGGCTAAACAACCAACTGCATTAATTATTTTAGATGGTTTTGCAAATAGAGAAAGTGAGCATGGTAATGCTGTGAAACTAGCTAATAAACCTAATTTTGACCGTTATTATAATCAATATCCAACAACACAAATCGAAGCGAGTGGCTTGGATGTTGGACTTCCTGAAGGTCAAATGGGTAATTCAGAAGTTGGACACATGAATATTGGCGCTGGACGCATTGTTTATCAAAGTTTAACACGTATCAATAAATCTATTGAAGATGGCGATTTCTTTGAAAATGATGTATTGAATCAGGCGATTCAACACGTAAAAGGCAATCAATCAGCACTCCATATTTTTGGTTTATTGTCAGATGGTGGTGTGCATAGTCATTACAAGCATCTATTTGCTTTATTAGAATTAGCCAAAAAGCAAGGCGTTGACAACGTTTATGTACACGCGTTCTTAGATGGACGTGATGTCGACCAAAAATCAGCACTTAAATATATCGAAGAAACAGAAGCTAAATTTAAAGAATTAGGCATTGGCCAATTCGCATCTGTTTCAGGTCGTTATTACGCAATGGATCGTGATAAACGCTGGGATAGAGAAGAAAAAGCTTATAACGCAATTCGTAACTTTGGCGGAGAAACATTTGAATCAGCTAAAGCTGGTGTTGAAGCAAACTATGCTAAAGATTTAACTGATGAATTTGTCGAACCATTTATCATTAAAGATCAAAATAATGGCGTGAATGATGGAGATGCAGTCATCTTCTATAACTTCCGTCCTGATAGAGCTGGTCAACTGTCTGAAATCTTTACAGATAAAGCATTTGAAGGCTTTAAAGTAGACCAAGTTAATGACTTATTTTACGCTACATTTACAAAATATAATGATAATGTAGATGCAAAAATTGTTTTTGAAAAAGTCGACTTAACAAATACAATTGGTGAAGTTGCACAAGATAATGGCTTGAAACAGTTACGTATAGCGGAAACTGAAAAATTCCCGCATGTCACTTATTTTATGAGTGGTGGTCGCAATGATGAATTCGAAGGTGAACGTCGTAGATTGATTGACTCACCTAAAGTTGCAACTTATGATCTTAAACCAGAAATGAGTGCTTATGAAGTAAAAGACGCACTGATTGAAGAGTTGAATAAAGGTGACTTAGACTTAATCTTATTAAACTTTGCCAATCCTGATATGGTGGGGCATAGCGGTATGCTTGAACCTACAATCAAAGCGATTGAAGCAGTTGATGAGTGTTTAGGTGAAGTCGTAGATAAAATTATTGATATGGGTGGTCATGCCATCATTACAGCTGACCATGGTAACTCAGATATGGTACTCACTGATGATGAGCAACCAATGACAACACATACGACTAACCCAGTACCAGTGATTGTTACTAAAGAGGGTGAAACTTTACGTGAAACAGGTCGACTAGGTGATTTAGCGCCTACACTATTAGATTTGTTACAAGTAAAACAACCTGAAGACATGACTGGTGAATCACTTATCAAGCATTAAAATAATATAAACACAATATGGTCTAAAAACCAGAAATATAAGGGCGTGTCATTGTTTAAGATTTGCTTAAATGACTGATGGCACGCATAATCAAAATGAAGTAATTAAATTATTTGTATTTATAGTATTTATAGCTATAATAAAGATGAAATTTAATATTTCTAAACTACTTATTTATAAAGGAGATTACAAACATGCCAATTATTACAGATGTTTATGCTCGCGAAGTCCTTGACTCACGCGGCAACCCAACAGTGGAAGTAGAAGTATTAACTGAAAGCGGTGCATTTGGTCGCACACTTGTACCATCAGGTGCGTCTACTGGTGAGCACGAAGCAGTTGAATTACGTGATGGAGACAAATCACGTTATTTAGGTAAAGGTGTAACGAAAGCTGTTGAAAACGTAAATGAAATTATTGCACCTGAATTAGTTGAAGGTGAATTTTCAGTATTAGAACAAGTTTCAATTGATAAAATGATGATTCAATTAGACGGAACTGAAAATAAAGGTAAATTAGGCGCAAATGCTATTCTTGGTGTTTCTATTGCAGTAGCACGTGCAGCAGCTGATTTATTAGGCCAACCACTTTATAAATATTTAGGTGGCTTCAATGGTAAACAATTACCAGTTCCAATGATGAACATTGTAAATGGTGGTTCTCACTCTGATGCGCCAATCGCATTCCAAGAGTTCATGATCTTACCAGTTGGTGCAGAAACATTTAAAGAATCATTACGTTGGGGAGCAGAAATTTTCCACAACTTAAAATCAATCCTTAAAAACCGTGGTTTAGAAACAGCAGTAGGTGACGAAGGTGGTTTCGCTCCTAAATTTGAAGGTACAGAGGATGCTGTTGAAACAATCTTAGAAGCGATTAAAGCAGTAGGTTTAGAACCTGGTAAAGATGTGTTCTTAGGCTTTGACTGTGCTTCATCAGAATTCTTCGAAGATGGTGTTTATAACTATGCTAAATTCGAAGGCGAAAATGGTTCAAAACTTACAGCAGAACAACAAGTTGACTATTTAGAAGAATTGGTTAATAAATATCCAATTATTTCTATTGAAGATGGTATGGATGAAAATGACTGGGACGGTTGGAAAGTATTAACTGACCGTATCGGTGATCGTGTTCAATTAGTTGGTGACGATTTATTCGTTACAAACACTGTTAAATTATCAGAAGGTATCGAAAAAGGTATCGGTAATTCAATCTTAATTAAAGTTAACCAAATTGGTACATTAACTGAAACATTTGATGCTATTGAAATGGCTCAAAAAGCTGGTTATACAGCAGTAGTATCACACCGTTCTGGTGAAACAGAAGATACAACTATTGCTGATATCGCAGTTGCTACAAATGCAGGTCAAATTAAAACTGGTTCATTATCAAGAACTGACCGTATTGCTAAATACAATCAATTATTACGCATCGAAGATGAATTATTTGAAACAGGCAAATTCGATGGTATTAAATCATTCTACAATTTAGATAAATAATGTTTATCTAAAAATGAGTTCACGCGCTAACACGTAAACCCTATGGGTTTGCGTGTTTTTTGATTGGATAAAAAATCATATACCAAACGTATGATGTAGTTAGGTTATTGCGATACCTGTCGATTTCAGTTATGATGACCATTTGTGTCAGAGAAACATACATATTAATGAAATACATGATTTACATTGTCTAATTTGTTCATCTTTGTTTGTGAAACTGATATAATTAATAGTGTAAATTATAGAAGGAGCATTGACTGATTATGAAGGCACAACCTAAAACAAAAGAAATTCGAACAGGTCATTTTCTTGCATACACTTCACTAATTATAGCAATACTTTATGCGATTCATTTATTCGTTATTTTAGACGATAGTGTAATAAAACAAATGTTAATAAATAGTAGACAAAAGCCTTCTGAAAACGCAATTGGTGTGATAAAAAACAGTTTCCAATTTACAGGTATCATGTATGTGATTGCTAATTTAACAGGGATTATTGCGATTTGGAATAGGCATACTTATTTGTGGTGGTTTATGTTTGCAGTATTCACTTCACAAATTTTATATAATTTAGTTAATATCAATGCGGTTTATGAAGCGATATTAGATACA
The DNA here is from genome assembly GCF_041008415.1 of Staphylococcus cohnii species complex 1663. Classification (NCBI taxonomy): domain Bacteria; kingdom Bacillati; phylum Bacillota; class Bacilli; order Caryophanales; family Staphylococcaceae; genus Staphylococcus; species Staphylococcus cohnii species complex 1663. Next base: position 102,200 of record NZ_JBFDVL010000003.1, on the reverse strand, counting down.
AAATCAATGATTAATATCTTACCGTTAACAATTGTATTGATCATGTCACTTATTTTAGCGATATATATGTTGGTTGTTTCAATTAAACGTAAAAGCACTTTTAATAGATAGAAGTTTGCTAAATAAGATAAACGTGTGATATAATGCGGTTCGTATATAATGAATGGAGGACAATTTTTATGCATACATTTTTCATGATCATTTTAATTTTAGATTGTATTGCATTAGTGACTGTTGTATTACTCCAAGAAGGTAAAAGTAATGGACTATCAGGTGCGATAAGCGGTGGCGCTGAACAGTTATTTGGTAAACAAAAACAACGTGGCGTTGATTTATTCTTGCATAGATTAACAATTGTATTGTCTGTCATTTTCTTCTTGTTAATGTTAGGCATAAGTTATTTTGGTTTATAAGGTCCGACAATGTAAAAGTCGGGCTTTTTTATTTATAATGGAAGTATTCGACTTTTAAATGATTCGAAGTAGGGAATATATTTTGAGTACAACTGATATCATAATTATTTTAATAGCTTGGATGAAGGGATTGAGTCACAATGCAAATTAGATTACCAGAACCATTCTTTTTTGAAGAAGGTAATCGTGCTGTATTACTTTTACATGGTTTTACAGGGAATTCTTCAGATGTAAGACAGTTAGGTAGATTCTTACAAAAAAAGGGTTACACTTCTTATGCACCACAATATGATGGTCATGCAGCACCACCAGAAGAGATACTGCAATCTAGTCCATTTGCATGGTATAAAGATGCAATAGATGGATACGAATTCCTTGTTGATAAAGGATATGATGAAATTGTGGTTGCTGGCTTATCACTGGGTGGTTGTTATGCATTAAAAATAAGCTTAGATAGAGATGTAAAGGGTATTATAACAATGTGTTCACCTATGCATATTAAGACTGAAGGTGCAATGTTTGATGGTGTCTTAACGTATGCGCGTAATTTCAAAAAATACGAAGGCAAAGATGAAGCGACAATAGAAAAAGAAATGGATGCGTTTCATCCAACAGATACGTTAAAAGATCTACAAGGTCAGATTCAAAGTATACGTAACCAAGTAGACGAGGTAATGGATCCGCTACTTGTTATCCAAGGTGAGCAAGATCAAATGATTAATACCGACTCTGCTAATATTATATACAATGACAGCGAGTCTGATGATAAAGAAATTAAATGGTATGCGAATTCAGGACATGTCATTACAATTGATAAAGAAAAAGAAAAAGTTTTTGAAGATATATACCAATTCTTAGAATCATTAGATTGGTCCAAATAAATTTTTAGTATTTAATTATAGAAAGGAGGGGCATAATGAATTTAAAGCAATCCATAGAAGAAATTATTAAGCAACCAGATTATGAACCCATGTCTGTATCAGATTTTCAAGATGCATTAGGTTTAAATAGTGCCGACTCATTTAGAGACTTAATCAAGGTACTTGTTGAATTAGAACAAACAGGATTAATTCAACGTACGAAGACAGACAGATACCAACGTAAGGAATCTAAAAAATCAAAACAATCGAAATTAATACAAGGTACGCTTAGTCAAAATAAAAAAGGCTTTGCATTCTTACGTCCTGAAGACGATGAGATGGATGATGTCTTTATCCCACCTACAAAGATTAATCGTGCAATGGATGGAGATACTGTACTTGTCGAATTACAAAACTCTAAAGGTGAACATAAAGGTAAGCTGGAAGGTGAAGTAAAATCAATCGAAAAACACTCCGTTACCCAAGTGGTGGGCACGTACAGTGAAGCTCGACATTTTGGATTTGTCTTACCAGATGATAAACGCATTATGCAAGATGTGTTTATACCTAAAGGTCATAATTTAGGTGCGATAGATGGGCATAAAGTATTAGTACAAATCACGAAATATGCGGACGGTACCGATAACCCAGAAGGCCAAGTTTCAGCAATTTTAGGTCATAAAAATGATCCAGGTGTCGACATTTTGTCGATTATCTATCAACATGGTATTGAAATAGAATTTCCAGATAAGGTATTAGAAGAAGCTGAAGCTGTACCAGATGAAATCAAACCATCTGAAATCGAAGGACGTCGTGATTTAAGAAATGAGCTAACTATTACAATTGATGGCGCAGACGCTAAAGACTTAGATGACGCAATTAGTGTCAAGAAGTTAGATAATGGTCATACACAATTGACAGTGAGTATCGCTGATGTCAGTTATTATGTAACGGAAGGATCAGCACTAAATGAAGAAGCATACGACCGTGCAACAAGTGTATATTTAGTTGACCGTGTAATTCCAATGATACCTCATCGACTTAGTAACGGTATTTGTTCATTGAATCCACAAGTAGATAGGCTAACTTTAAGTTGCCAGATGGAATTAGATGAACGTGGTCATGTGGTTAATCATGAAATCTTTGATAGTGTGATTCATTCAAATTATCGTATGACATACGATGAAGTGAATGAAATTATTACAGATCAAAATGAAGATACGCGCAAACAATATAACGAAGTTACACCAATGCTTGATTTAGCTAAAGACTTGTCTGAACGTTTAATCAACATGCGTAAACGCCGTGGTGAAATTGACTTCGATATCAGTGAAGCCAAAGTACTTGTCAATGATGAAGGCATTCCAACAGACGTAGAATTAAGAAAACGCGGTGAAGGTGAACGTCTCATCGAATCGTTTATGTTAGCAGCCAACGAAACGATAGCAGAACATTTCGATCGATTAAATGTACCATTTATATATCGTGTACACGAGCAACCGAAATCAGAACGTTTACGCCAATTCTTTGACTTTATTACTAACTTTGGTTTAATGATTAAAGGTACTGGCGAAGAAGTACATCCATCAACTTTACAAAAAATTCAACAAGAAGTAGAAGGTCAACCAGAGCAAATGGTCATTTCTACTATGATGTTACGTTCAATGCAACAAGCACGTTACGATGATGTGAATCTAGGTCACTTCGGCCTGTCAGCAGAACACTATACACACTTCACATCACCGATTCGGAGATATCCAGATTTAATCGTGCATAGACTTATTCGTAAATATCTTATTGATAAAACAATGGATGATAAAACACTTAATAAATGGGAAGAAGCATTACCAGAAATTGCTGATCATACATCTCAAAGAGAACGTAGAGCGATCGAAGCAGAACGTGACACCGATGAATTGAAGAAAGCAGAATATATGGTTCAACATATCGGAGAAGAATATGAAGGTATCATCAGCTCTGTAGCTAATTTTGGTATGTTTATCGAATTGCCAAATACAATCGAAGGTATGGTACATGTATCAGAGATGACTGACGATTATTATCACTTCGATGAACGTCAAATGGCAATGATTGGAGAACGCCAAGCTAAAGTCTTCCGCATTGGTGATCCAGTTAAAATCAAAGTTGTTAACGTAGATGTTGATGAGCGTATGATCGATTTCCAAATTGTCGGTATGCCATTACCGAAAAAAGAGCGTAGTCCAAGACCTTCACGTGGTAAGACGATTCAAGCGAAGCCACGCGGTCAATCATTAGATAACTCAAATAATGATAAAAAAGGCAAGAAGAAACAACGAAAAGGTAAAAACCAACGCAATAAAAACAAACAAGCAAGTGGTAACACCAAACACAAGCCATTTTACAAAGATAAAAAAGTGAAAAATAAAGCTCGTAAGAAGAAAAAATAATTCAACAAAGAGGTGAAACTCAATGCCAAAGAAAAAATCACCAGGAACATTAGCTGAAAATCGTAAGGCCAGACATGATTTTAATATAGAAGATACGATTGAAGCGGGCATTGTGTTGAAAGGGACAGAAATTAAGTCCATTCGTCGTGGCAGTGCAAACCTTAAAGATAGCTATGCGCAAGTAAATCGTGGCGAAATGTTTTTAAATAATATGCACATTGCCCCATATGAAGAAGGAAATCGATTTAACCATGACCCACGTCGTTCACGCAAATTACTATTACACAAACGTGAAATAGCAAAATTAGGAGAACGTACTAGAGAAATTGGTTATTCCATCATTCCTTTAAAACTCTATTTAAAACACGGTCAATGCAAAGTTTTACTTGGTGTTGCAAGAGGTAAGAAAAAACATGATAAACGTCAGGCATTGAAAGAAAAAGCAATGAAACGTGACGTAGATAGAGCGCTTAAAGCGCGTTATTAAGCGAAAATATTGCCAAAGACTTCGATCTTTGGTAATATAATATGTGCTTTCTGAAAAGATAGATGATTAAATCTGCAGAAAGTACATTATATTATTAAGGGGACGTTTTTGGATTCGACAGGGGTCCCCGAGCTAGTTAAGCGTGTCGGAGGGTTGTCTCCGCACCAACACACACAGTTAAAAATTAACTGACAAATCAAACAATAATTTCGCAGTAGCTGCCTAATAGCACTCTGCATCGCCTAACTGCATTTCCTATGTGCAGTTAACGCGATTCAACCTTAATAGGATACGCTAGGCATTGCCGTTTGAAGTCTGCCTAGAAGAGATTAATCGAACTAGCATAATGTCGGCTGTCTATCACCTAACATTATGCGAAATACCTTGATAGACTACACACGTAGAAAGATTAGTATCAGGACCTCTGGACGCGGGTTCGAATCCCGCCGTCTCCATATTAGAGCTCTCAACCACAACGGTTGAGGGCTTTTTTCATGTATAAAAATTTTGAAATTTATTGAAAGTTGTTCTAGAAAGATACGTGTGTAATTATCATAATATGGTAGATACTTATAAGAATAAATCACATGATATGGAAAAAATTCAATATATGAACTTAGGAACGATTGTAAAAGGTATTACAGCAGTTTATAAAGATTGTGATGTTAAAAAGTACAACAGATTATTAAATTGTCATTGTGGGGCGTTTATTTGAAGTATCAGATAAGAAAGTGAAACAAGTATTTGATAGGGTGTTGGATAAAATAGTAGAAGGGTAAGCACTTATGTGTTTGCCCTATTTTTTTATGCTATCATTAAAATAAATTATTGCGAGGCTCAACGTCAATAAAGCAATTGGAATAAAGCAAAATAGATTAATGATATAAAAGTGGTTAAAATAAAAGGAAATCGTATTAATTTCTTTCAAAATATATTTTAAGGGGGATTTTGCATTGGTACTTGAAGGAGCGATGTTACAAGTTAAAAAGAATATGGAAAATGAATTTGAGGAATCTTTTATAGAAGCCTCTAGTATTATTAGTTCAATGAAAGGCTATATAAATCATTCGTTAAATAAATGTTTTGAAGAAGAAGGTAAGTATCTGTTATTGGTTGAGTGGGAAACATTAGAAGATCATACAATAGGTTTTCGTGAGTCTGAAGAATATAATAATTGGAAGTCTTTATTGCATTGTTATTATGAACCTTTTCCTGTAGTTGAACATTTTTATAAAATAGAAATTTAAGTGATTTAATTAGGTCACTTGAACAACAACTGTGATATATAAAGTACAACAGATTATTCAATTGTCATGGTAGGACGTATATTTGAAGTATCAGATGAGAAAGTAAAACAAGTTTTTGATAGGGTAATGGATTGATTATCAAGGATATACACTTATGTGCTAGCCTTATTTTTGTGTTAAAATAAAATTGATTCGTAGCTCAATGTCAATAAAGCAATTATATTGAAATTTTAAAGAATGGGTGATTTTGTGAAGATAAATCCTGAATTAGACACAAGTTATTTTATATCTATTTGGTTAAATATTTTATTTTTATTTGGTCTTATTTTTATTACACAATTAGAAAATTTGATTATATTAATACCTTACGTTCTTATAATGGGTGTAAATTCAATATACATAGTTATTAAAGCAATGAAAATTAGAAATAATCGTAGTTTATGAATGTTTTGTATAGTTAATTGAATATTTTTGTCTTTCTAATAAGCCACTCACACATGTCAATGGGTGGTTATTTTTTATTTACATATAATAACAAGTGTTCCGTCAATATTTATTGAAGTAATACTATGACTCCAGATAATTATAAAAATGAAACTGATTATCGTAAAACACTACGTGAATATCTTAATCACGAATACTACCAGAACATGGATTAGTTAAATTACATCTTTTCAAGTTTATGCACGAAAAGTATGAAATGTTAGAATAGTATGTTGAAGATCAGAATAAAATAGTTAAGTCTTTATTTAGCGATGATCAACTATATGAATAGAATAAACTTTAACGCTCGAAATGCTCAATGATTCAGAAGTGATTATTAGTTATTATGAAAGTGGATATATTAAAAATATAGAAGGATATATTCGCAAAGTAGATGACTATGTACAATTGTTTTATTTATATGAATGAAATGGATTAAATAGAATTAGTTTGAAGGATATTGCGGAGTTAAAATAAAAAGGGCATAGTTTAATGCCCATATAAAAATATGTTAAATAGGATTATCAATCATATAATTCAAGATAACTATCCGTAAATTCTTCTGATGAAATTTCTCCATTGTCTCTTTGTTGTTGTAATTCTGCAGCTTTATTCTGAATTTCATCGTACTCTTCACGAGAATATCCTTGATTTTCCATCTCTTCATAATTTGCTTCTTCTTGGTCTTTTTGTTGTTCAGGTGTTAAACAACCACCAACTGTACAATAAGTACCATCTTCTTTATATTCACCAAACATTGCGTCACCAGCAGGTACATTTGATTGCTCGTTATTAGCCACTTGTGAGTTTTGTTGTTGTTCAGATTCAGATTGTTCTGCTTTCTCTTGCGACTGAATAGGTTGTTGTGTCATTTGTTGCTTTTGTGTATTCACTTGTTCTTGTGATTGAACAGGTTGTTCATTAATTTCATTTTGTTTTGTTACTTCATCATTAGAACTATCATTTGATTTGTCTTTGCTATCTTCAGATTGTTTAATATTTTTCTTTTCATCATTTGATTTCTTATTACTTGATGATTTTGTTTCCTTACTATCATCTGATTTACTTTCTTCTTTATTGCCACATGCTGCTAATACTAAGAAACTTGCTAATAATAAAAATAAAATATTTTTCATTTAATGCTCTCCCTTAAAAATAAATTATTAACTTAATTGTACTATACCTAAAAAATAATAGTGATAACAAAAGGTTATAGTTAAATTTAATATTTGTGAATATGCTTATGGTTATTTAATAAAGCGAAAAGTATACGTAAATTCATTGCCCGATGTATTACAGAGTAAATGTCAGAAATATATATTAAGTAACTTAATGTATGATGGGATATGTAACGAAAGTTATTAATCTAAAGAAGAATAGCAGATTTAAAAATTGTAATCATTTTAGATAGTGAAAAACAATATGTAAATAATTAATGATAGGACATTATATTTTTTGAATAACATTATTGTTGAATGAAAGTGAAAGAATGTTACAATATTCTTTGTTAAATTTTAAAACAGTATAAGGAGTAGTAATGAGGATAGAATGGATTTAATTGGAATTTTTACTATGTTATTGATATTACTTATAGGGATCGTTGTTACTGTTGTATTTTGGCTAGTAATCTTTAAAATATTGCATTGGGCTTTGGGTGATACTGGGTGTATTGTGGTTATGGTAATAATTGGTGGACCAACTATTGGATTAATATTATATGTTATATATAAATATTTTGGATATTAATATTTAATTATGTATTTTATGTTAAAAACATCTCTACTAAGTTATATGTACTAGGAATATAGATAAGAGTTTATTGTGAAATTAAAAGTTTGTTTATTTCAGCATTGGTAACTATAATTTTTTTGAGTGGATGTGATTTTATTAGTCTGGATGATGTGAGGAATTCAAATGAATCCAATGAAGACCATAAAAAGTCGAATGAAAATTATAAAAGTAATTCAAAACATAACAAACAAAATGTCGATGATAAGTCACATGATTAAGGTGGAAAATTAACTATCAATCAAGCGAAAACAATTGCTAATGAAAAGTTATAAACGGAAAATCAAGTATTTTTTAATAAGAGTGATTAATATATCACAAAGGCAAAAGTGACGAAAATCACTATTACATAGAAACACCTTTTTATGGTCAAAATGAGGCATCTTAAGCATAAGTAATTGTGGACAAAAATAAAGGAACGACTCTTGAAAATACATAAGAAAAACGTACAATTGGGAAGTCTATAAAAAAAGAGCAACATTCTGAAAATACAACCGAAGAAAAAAGTGCTGAGCCAGCTACTCAAGAACGATTTAAAGAAACAGATTAATAACATTATTAAGTATTTAAGTAATTAACTCTTGCATGCGGGAACGAATACATTAAGAGTGCACAAATTTCTTTTGTTTTTGCAATTTTAATATTTTACACTACAGCATCAAGACAATGTAAACGTTGATATAGCAATAGTTATAAAAATGTATAGTTAATCGCTTTAATGAACTCCCAGCGTCTTCATAGCCGAGCCTTCACCCATTGCGGTTGAGGGCTTTTGTTTTATTAAAAATCTATATGCTATGTGCTTGTGCATTATTTTTGAAAGCAATTAAATTATTGTAAGAATGTATTTCGATTTAGGAATGTATCTAATTTGCAATGCTAAGTAATTAGTTGGATAATTAATTTATAATACTTACACAGGGTGAATATAGATGGACGAAATTTTTGTTTTTAAAATAAAAACGAACGATGGAAATATGTTTCGTGAGTATGTAGAAAATATTTGGGAAATTAGTGAAGCATTGGCTTTAAAAAGGTTTGAAAAAGCAATTAAGAAACATGAATACTTTTACTTAAAAGACAGTGGTAGATATATCAATGTGAGTAATATTATTTCAATAGACGTAGAACTTTTGAACTAAAAAGATTAAATTATATAAAATAGAATACTTAAATAAGATTATCAATGTGAAATATAAAAAATATTGATATCATGAGTTGTTTTTCATTGACTTATGCATACAGTTAGACTATAAACTTTCTGTCATAATCAAGTTATAATATCATGAAAATTAGTAATTCAATGTACCTAACTAATTAAAATGTATATTTGAGAATTTAATATGATAATGTCCAAAAGGAGCTATAAAATTGAAAAAGGTAATAATGTTAATTAGCGTGTATATTGTTGGGAAATTAGCTTCTGCAGTGACAAATTTTGTTAATGATATACGAAAAGGCAATAAAAGTAGTTTTAAACCGAACTCCCAATTTTTTAAAAGAGAAGATGGTTTAGCTGATAAAAACATTCTTTTTTTAGGTTCTTCAATTACATATGGTGCGGCTTCTCATGGGATTTCATTTGTTGAATTTTTAAATATAGAATCTCATATGAACACAACGAAAGAAGCACTTTCGGGTACAAGTTTGGCAGGAACAGAAAAAAATTCATATGTCCAAAGAATAAAAAAAGAGAAGTTAAGTAAAAACAAATTTGATTTGTTGATTTGTCAGTTATCAACGAATGATGGTAGGTTAAATAAATATGTAGGTGAAATAAAAAAAGAATATGATCATAATGCTTTTGATGTAGAAACAACAATTGGCGCAATGGAATATATTATTAGTTACGCTAAATTAACCTTGGATACGCCTATATTATTTTATACTTGTATTAGAAAAGCAGATCCTTATTATGAATTTTTGGTATATAATTTATATAAACTAAAAGAAAAAAGGGATATTGAAATTTTAGATGTTTGGGGCAATCAATGGGCAAATGAACAAATAAAATATGATAATACACTTTTTGCTGATGATGCACACCCAACTTTAAAAGGCTATCGCTATATTTATACACCACTTTTTAAAGAAAAGATAAAAAATATATTGAGCAAAGAAATATAAAAATGAACTACTTTTTACGAATCAGAAAAGCTAGCAGGTCATTTTGGATTTAATGCAGAAGGATAGGCAAATGAATGCCTATCCTTTTTAATTATCCAGTATTTACTTTTTAGGAAAAATGAACAAAGTAAGAATACTTAAGACAATAGAAATCATAGCAAGATAAACTGGTGCATTTATATTTTGAGAGTAAAAATAACCAGCAATAATTGGTGCTATTAAAGTACCTAAAGAGGTAAAAGTAGAGTTTATTGAACCTGCTAAACCTTGTTTGTTTTGAACTAATTTTGATAGATACACTGTTATAGTAGGGCGTATGATATCAAATCCAATAAATATAATCCAACTTATTAATATGAGGGATATTACAGAATTTAAGAATAACAAGCTAAATAATATGACGATCGAATACATAGAACTAATAGTGATGATCGAAAGTTCACTCAAATACTTTGAAATTTTAGGATATAGAAAATATTGAGTGAAAGCGCCTAGCAAAGATCCACCTATAATCGCGGCAGCTATATTAATAGATGTAAACGCAGCTTTATCGACTAAGTATAATGGATAAAGCTCTTCTATAGCAGCTAGTCCAAATGCTAATAAGAATATAATTATAGAAGGTAATAAATATAGTTTTAAGTCTTTGAATTTTATTTTGAAATTTTTATTTTTTGGTACATCTTCATTTTTAATATGTGGAATACTTAACTTTAAATTTATAACTAACATGATCATACCTATTACCATAGCTATAAAATAAGGTAATCTTATGTGGATTGATGAAAACAACGCTCCTATACCTGGTCCAATGATAAAGCCTAATGATGTTATAGCTGAAAATGTGCCGAAATTTTTATCACGATTTTTTTCATCAGAGATATCTCCGATAATGCCAATAATAGATGTAGTCATTAAGGCAGCACTTATGCCTCCCAATACTCTGGAAACAAAGAGTGTATAAAAATCCATACCTATCCCGAATAAGCATTCTGAAATTATATAGAATAACAATCCAAACGATAGAAAGTGCTTTTTGGGGTACTTGTCAGAAAAGTATCCAATTATAAGTGAACAAATCATTTGGAAAAAAGAAAAAACTGCAATAAGTACTCCAAAAGCATTTCCAGTTATAGATAAATCTTTAATTATTAAAGGTAAACTTGGAACGACTAGTCCTATGCCAGTAAATGCCAAAAAAATATTGATATAAAGTGGAATAATTAAACTTCTTTTAATCATTATAACTCCTTATTGGAATAAATGATTAAAAGTAAGATTTCAATCATATATTGTTTGCAAATTTATACAATTGATTGATTTAATCATTTATTCCTCCTGTTGTTTTAGTTTTAATTTGAATTATTAATGTATTTTTTCTGACTAGCATAAAATCTCCTCCTTTTGATGATTATATTATACAATATTTTATTTTTTACGAAAATAATTACTTAGAATATTTCTATTTATTTAAAAAGTATGGTTAAAACTATATTAGTTTATATATCCAACTGAATTTTAAGTGAAAAAAGATAACAATATTGTAAGTACAGTTAATTCATATTGATTGATAAAATATTTTATATAACGAAAGGAATGATTTTAAATGAAAAAGATATTGATTTTAATGCCAGTTGTAATACTAGGTTTAGCAATAATACTAATAGGCATGTACATAGTATCTAATGGAAAAAAGCAAGAGGGAGAAATTGCCGGCATAATTGATCAAATTAACCCCCTAGTGAAACAAGAAAATAGTTATGTAAAAACAAAAAAGCCTGATAAATTTCTCGAATATGATAGAGTTAGCTACACACAAAATGCTTATAATAAATATGGTGAAAGTAGAGATATAACTTTCACAGCTGCAAAAACTTTAAAGCTAGACAAATATTTGAAAATCACTCATAAAGGAGCCCATGTGGCTACGTATGAAGAAGTGAATAAAATGGATATACCTAAAAAGGCATTGAAGGAAATTGAAAATTAAAAATTATAACTTGGTAACTCACTTTAAAGGGACTTTCAAACAGTTCCTTTTTTATTATGAACATGAATTAGGATTCTATAGTAAGTCGTATTTTTACTATAGATAAGGCACATTTCAATTTTTCAGAAACGAATTTACTATGACCATGTTTATATTCATTCTTCCTTTGTATTCGACAAGTTCATATACAAAATTTAAATCTAATATCGCATCGACTTTACGTAATAAATGACTATTAGCGACTAAGTCAGAGATAGAAATCATTTCATATTGATCTCTTTTATCAATTGATTTATTCAGCATAATAAACACCATCACTGCTTAATTTACATATATTATAATGTTGGCAGTGATTTATGCCGACTCCTGCGGGAATAGCACTAGACGAAGACTACAGATAAGGCAGTGCCCGCGGAAAGCGTGTATAAAAAAACTGCCAACAAAGTTGGAGACTTTGTCGACAGTCTGTAGCCACCTATCTAAGGTGGCTAATAATTTAAAAATTAAGTGTCTAATGAGTTGACCCAAAAGTATTAAGTAATACAACACCCACAATAATAATAGTAATTGAAATGACACTCATCAAATTAATTTGTTCTTTGAAAATTACAACTGACACAATCGTTGTAAGTACCAAACCAAGTCCAGCCCAACTAGCATATGTAATATTTAATGGTAAATATTGTAAAGTTTTGCTTAAAAAATAAAAGCATGCAAGAAATGAAATAATTGTTGCCAAAGTTGGAAAAAGCTTAGAAAAACCTTCAGATGATTTAAGAAATGCACTACCTATGACTTCTCCCACTATAGCTAAAATTAATAATAAATAAGGCATGATATTTTCTCCTTTATAATTGATAATTTCATTTTACTTGTTTAATTAATGAATAATAGTCTTGTAATTTTCTAACGTTATGTGAGGTGTCAATTTTTGTGAACTCAAAAATTTTGGGGATTATATTATTCAGTAAACAATTGACTTTTTGTAATATAAGTGTAATATTACAATTGAATCAACTGAGATTCAAAATTTTTACAGGGAGTGTTTAATATGAATAAAGTGTCAAAGATAATGTTATCTTGCGGCCTTGTATTTAGTACAGCAGTAGGTGCAGCAGCAATCGATTCACATCAATCACAAACCCAAGCAGCAGAAACGCCATATTATAACTACACAGGTTATACATCAGCAAATAGTGAATTTATTTTGGATCAAGATTTTATTAATGCAATTAAATACAAAAATTTAACAATTAATGGTTATAAAATTACAAATAGCGATGCAGAAACAGCGGAGATGGTAGATATATATGATCAATCATTTCGTAAAACTGGCGAAAATAAAGCAGATGCTGTTACTTTTGATTTAGATGGTAAAACTGTTTCAAAAAATGATTTATTAACAGTATATGGACCTTCAGATGTAACGGACACACCAGCAGGGAATATGTATGAACGTAATTATAATGGTACATCAATTAAATTTTATGTAAATGATGGCTATGTAACTAAAGTACAAATTAATACTTAAAATGTAGTTAATAAAAGTAGGTTGCACATTATTCCTTAAATTTTTTAGCAGTGTGTACTTTACAAATGCATAGTCATAAAGTGATTAATAGATGATGCTTATGCTTCTTTTTATAAAACTAAATTTCAGTAAACAAACGCTCACCAATTGGTGGGCGTTTTTGTAATAAAAACTATTTTTAGAGTGGGTTTAATAGGTTAAGGCTAAATGAATGAATATAATTATATGTATAATTTTAGAAGTAAAGATTTAAGCATGTGCTTTGAGAAGCATTAACTTTTTAATTACAAATTTATTTTTAACAATTTTTTGCGTTGTAATAAGAGATAAGTACGTTTGTCCAAAAAATCATTTAGCATATTAATCTTGTTGAGACCTTAAAATATAAAAATAAAAAACCAAAAATATGATGATTGATGGTGGTAAACTTATAGATATTGTTTTTATAAATTCGTTACTAATCAAAAGCAATGTATTGAAATTAGAAGCGTTCATAATTTCATTTATTTTTGTTTCTGATGGTCTAGTTAAAATTGTGATAAATGTTATTATCAAGAAAAAAATAGTAGAATATTTTAGACTTTTTTTAAATCTCATAAAGCACCTCATTTTGATTTAGCATATCATGATTTTGAATTAACTATGACAAATGAATTATTTGTTCATATTATATAATAATAATTTATTTATGTCACAGTGTTGCTGAATTTTACTATAAAATTGTTGATTAAACGAGCTCACAAAAACGGTTTAAAAGTTCATGTGTTTACATTGAATAGTCAAGAAGAAGGAAAAGAAATGAAAAAAATGGGTGTTGACGGTGGTTTTAGTAATAACACATAGATAAAATAATAAATTCATCCCACCAATGATATATATAACCACACTGCGTTTAGGTAGGAACTTGAATCCTTTAGAAGATTAAATTATTAATGAGAATACTAAAATTTAAATTTATATACTTATATACAGGGAAAAATTTTTTACATAAATCGTTTATATGTATATCGTTTTGGCTATATTTAAGCATGTCTAAAATTGAAAGGTGTATTGAAATGGAAAAATTAAATCAAGTCATGCTATATGTAGATGATCAGTCAAAAGCTGTTGATTTTTGGAAAAATACCATGGGATTTGCAGTTTTATCAGAAGAAGCATTAGCGGAGGGATATAAAGCAGTAGAAATTGCTCCCAATAATGAAGTTGAAACATCTATCTCTATTATGGAAAAAGAATTTATAAAAAAATATAGCCCAGGCGTTAATCTGGGAACACCATCACTGATGTTTAAAGCTTCTAATTTTGATGAGCTTTATACAAAATTAAAAGACATGGGTTTAACTGGACATGATATTATTGAAATGTCAGGAACGCGTGTATTTAATTTTCAAGATGGACAAGGTAATTATTTTGCAGTAAGTGAATAACATTTAGTGCTTCTTAAAATAAATAGCTGTGATCAAAAGGACTGAAATCAAGGCGATGAAATTCGTTGGTTTCAGTCTTTTTTAGTAATTGTAAGCATATTTATTATACCTTATAGGGGTATGTGTTATAATCGTTTATGTTAATAGAATAACGATACACTTTGTAAGGAGGATATAATATGACAAGTTCCAATAATCATGAAGCACATGATAGTCATGAGCATCAGATGCACGAAGGACATCATACACATCATCATGAAGGACATGAAATGCATGAACACCATGGGCATCATCATGGTAATTTTAAGCGTAAATTTTTTATATCATTATTATTTGCCATACCAATCATCATTTTATCACCAATGATGGGAATAAAATTACCGTTTCAGTTCTCATTTAATGGTTCTGATTGGATTGTATTAGTACTTGCCACAGTTTTGTTTTTCTATGGTGGCAAACCTTTTTTAACTGGTGCAAAAGATGAACTTGCGTCTAAAAAGCCTGGTATGATGACGCTTGTTGCGTTAGGTATTTCTGTAGCATATGTTTATAGTTTATATGCATTTTATATGAATCAATTTAGCAATGTATCAGGACATGTAATGGACTTTTTCTGGGAATTAGCAACATTAATATTAATTATGTTATTAGGACATTGGATTGAAATGAATGCAGTTGGTAATGCAGGCAATGCTTTAAAGAAAATGGCAGAACTTCTACCTAACAAAGCAATAAGAATCATAGATTCAGAACAAAAAGAAGAAGTTTCTATTTCAGAAATCGAAGAGAATGATATCGTAGAAGTGAAAGCTGGAGAAAGCATACCGGCAGATGGTGTGATTATTCAAGGTAGTACTTCTGTAGATGAATCATTAGTCACAGGAGAATCTAAGCAAGTGGTTAAAAATGTACAAGATCAAGTGATTGGTGGTTCAATAAATGGTTCAGGTACGGTAAATGTCAAAGTAACTGCTACAGGTGAAAATGGCTATTTATCCCAAGTAATGGGGTTAGTCAATCAAACACAAAATGACAAATCAGACGCTGAACTATTATCAGATAAAGTAGCAGGCTATCTATTTTATTTTGCAGTGAGTATTGGTTTAATATCATTTATCGTGTGGATGATTATCCATAATAATTTAGATTTTGCTTTGGAACGATTAGTGACAGTATTGGTTATTGCTTGTCCGCATGCATTGGGATTAGCAATACCACTTGTTACAGCACGTTCTACTTCTATTGGTGCACATCATGGCTTAATCATAAAAAATAGATCTTCTGTTGAATTAGCTCAGCATATTGACTATATTATGATGGACAAAACAGGGACTTTAACTGAAGGTGATTTTTCAGTTAATCATTATGAAAGCTATACACCTCAAAGTGATAATGAAGCAATCTTATCTTTATTTGCCTCATTGGAAAGTAATTCTAACCATCCACTTGCTTTAGGCATCGTGACGTTTGCAAAAAATAAAGGTATCACAATCAAAAATCCTCAAGAAGTAACAAATATACCAGGTGTTGGTTTACAAGGTATAATAGAAAATCAAAAATATAAAATTACCAATGTAAGTTATTTAGAAAAAAATAATTTGAAATATGATATAGAACAGTTTGAAAAACTTGCTAAACAAGGTAATTCAGTTAGCTTTTTAATTCATAATGAAGCAGTCATTGGAGTGATTGCACAAGGTGATAAAATTAAAAAAAGTTCGAGAAAAATGGTTTCAGATTTATTATCAAGAAATATTACACCAGTGATGTTAACAGGTGATAATAATGAAGTGGCAAATACAGTCGCTAAAGAACTAGGTATTAATGATGTTCATGCTCAACTATTACCTGAAGATAAAGAAAAGATTATTCAAGACTATCAAGCTGAGGGACATAAAGTAATGATGGTTGGTGATGGAATCAATGATGCACCTAGTTTAATTCGAGCGGATATAGGTATGGCTATTGGTGCAGGTACGGATGTTGCTGTTGAATCAGGAGATGTGATCCTTGTTAAAAGTGCACCATCAGACATTATTCATTTCCTTACACTTTCTAAAAATACTATGAGAAAAATGGTTCAAAACTTATGGTGGGGCGCTGGATATAACATTATTGCTGTACCGCTCGCAGCTGGCGTTTTAGCATTTATTGGCTTAATCTTATCACCTGCTGTCGGAGCAATTTTGATGTCTTTAAGTACGGTTATTGTTGCCATTAATGCGATGACATTGAAATTGAAATAGCACTATAAAAATTTTGAATAAATGTGCGAATATAGTGACTTTGATAAAGTGGAACGACACTATCTTTTTAAAGGTAACGTGTTTGTTCCACTTTTTTTAATTCGTAAACGAAAAATGAATTATGCTAAACTAGTGTTAATTTAAAGAGAGGGGGATGACATGTCGTTAACACTAGAACCAATGACGCAACGAACTTTTGATAAAGTTTATGAAAAGAGCATACATGAATATGCACATGAACATATAAAAAGCGGTGTTTGGGAAACAGAAGGAGCTATTGAAAGGGCACGTTCAGATTTTGAAAAATTACTGCCCCACGGATTAGCTACTGATAATCAATATTTATTTACTGTTGTTTATTTGAATGAAACGATTGGATATTGCTGGCTGCATTTTGCGGAAAATAAAAAGATAAATAAGTGTTTTATTTATGATGTACATATTTTTGACAATTATAGAGGGAAAGGATTAGGTGAGAAAACTATGCTTTGTATCGAAGATTATTGTGAAAAAAATAATATACATCGTATCGGTTTACATGTGTTCGGTCATAATAGGCGGGCAGTGTCCTTGTATCATAAGTTAGGGTTTCAAACTACTAATTATAGAATGGAAAAAGTGATAGAGAATGATGATTAACATAAAACATTAATTTAAAAATAAGAGAATAATCTTGCAACTGGAATTTAAAAATTAGTAATCAAAGAAAATGAAAACCGTAGTATTTTAGAATGAATTAATGATTGATTGATTTTTAATAGAATGATGATTGACTGTATCCATAGGGGAAACGTGAACTTGAATTGATTCTCAAAGTTTGCCAAAAAGGTTAATCGTTCAACAGCATATCATTTTTTATAAAACAGAAGAAACGTCAATTTCTATTTCATCTCAATAGAAATTGACGTTTATGTACTCATTAAAAGTTATAAAAGACTAAAATTTTATCAATAGCGCTGATATACGAATGACCAGTATTAGCATATTTAGGACCAGCCAATTAATTGCGCAATTACCAATGTAGCAATAGAAATAAGTCCCCATATAATAAATAGTGGAAAGAAAAACTTGATCCACTTGGTATAAGACACGCCACCAATAGCTAATGCAGCCATGAAATAACCGCTTGTGGGGTAGAATACATGTGTGAAACCATCGCCTAATTGGAAAGCCAAAACGGCTGTTTGGCGAGTAATACCTAGCATATCGGCTAAAGGTGCCATGATAGGCATAGTGACAAGTGCTTGACCACTTCCCGATGAGATGATGAAGTTAATTAATACCTGAACGATATACATACCAATGACTGCGACAGTCGGTGTGGCCCCCTCAATAACAGAACCTAATCCATAGACAATACTATCCATAATTTTACCATCTTCAAGAACTACCACGATAGAACGGGCAAGCCCAACAATGATAGCGCCCATCAAAACATACTTAAATCCGTCGTTAAATGATTCGCAAATTTCACGTGTAGTCAACCCGGTAACTAATCCAACGACAATGCCCATAATGATAAATAAGCCGGACATTTCAACCATAAACCAACCTTGTGTAGTCACGCCATAAACAAGTATGACGAAAAAGGTTAATACTATAGCAATACCGATTTTTTGACGTTGAGTGGCAACCAATGGTTTGTGCTTCGTAATATCTTTATATGTCTGTCTTTTTTCTGTGTCTTCTTGATAAACTAAACTGATATTTGGATTTTGTTTTACTTTTTGAGCGTATCTCATTATAAATAATATTGTTACAAAGAGCACAATGATAAAGAGTGTGAGTCGTAAGCCAATACCAGAAAAAACAGGTACACCGGACAATTTTTGAGCCAATCCAGTGTTGATTGGATTTAATACACCAACTGTAAAACCGACTACAGTACCACATAACGCAATTGCAGTAGCCGTTATAGAATCATAGCCTAAGGCAATAATTAACGGAATGATAACTGGTATGTATACAAGCGAAAGTTCAGCTGTACCAATTAAAGTAGCAATAATTGCAAATACAGAGGTCAATACTGGAATGATAAAGATACTATGATTTAAAAATTTACGCGCGAGTTTATCAACACCAATTTCAATAATGCCAGTACGTCTTAATACCATAAACATACCACCAATAATAAGTGTGAAGAATACGATTTCACCTGCTGCTATGAGTCCTTTAGGAATAATGGATATAAAGTCTATTATATTGACTGGTGTAGCTTTTATGTAATGAAATGAATCTGCATCAACCATTTCTCTGCCTTCAGGTCCTTTAATTCGATTAAACTCTCCGGAAGGAATGAGGTAAGTGGAAATGGTAGCGATGGCACCAAATATAAATAATATGACATAAATATGAGGCATTTCGAACTTTTTTCTGTTTTTATTTGTTGTTTTCCCTTTGTTTTTTAAAAATTTCATTGATACACCCCTTTGAGTTAACATAAATTTTGAACTAATATCATTATTTTATATAAAATAGAATCTTAATATTCTGAAAAATTATTTTAAACTTAATTATAACAAAATTTTTATAAAAGAATTAAATAAATATGATTTTAGTTGAAGAATGTAGTATGAATTAATGAGAATAAAAAAATCTAGTAAATGAACTTTGCAGATCATTTGCTAGACTTTGTTAGAAATATTGTATCTATTTGATAGTTAAAGACAGTTAAAAGAGCTGTCCTCTTAATAATTATAGGTATATATTACTTTGTTCGGTCAACATTAATACACAATATATTCAAATAACGATGAACATTTTGTGATGTTGTATCCTTTGGTAGAGCGTGGGAAAACGTATGTCCGTTATCCGTTTTAACAGTATAGATTATATCATAGTTACTAATTTTGAAATCAATAATTTTCATAAATATCCCCTTAACAATGGTCATTGTTTTAAAATTATGAAATTGCAAATGAAACTGTGAAATAGGTTGAAGTACAAAACTGACCATTTATATAATTGTACTATACATAAATCTTTTAAGTAATAAAAAGTATAACATATTTATGAAATTAACTTAAATAATACAAATAAAAAACACATTCAAATTTAAGAATATGTTTAATCATTAAGTAAATTTAATATTTCGTCGTACTTTTGTGCACTCAAAGTGCCCAAAGGACTTTGATTAATTTCAAATATTAAAAAATCATCATTTGAATTGAAAGCACTCTTTATATTTTCACAAATGCTATTTTGATCCAAGTCACTTTTTAATAACCACAGTCCTTTATAAATGTACAATGGTTTACCTACAAGATTTAACTTTGATGGTAACTTTTCATATCCAAAAGAAATAGAATTTAAATTATAGGATAATATATATTTCGCCATTCATATCGCCCTCCAATATAATCATATCATTAACTAAGATTTAAAGGTTGAAAGAAGGTCGAGGTCAATCACCATTTACGAATTTATGGAATATTATAGGCAGATTAAGTTTGTTTTTAATTTGAAAGGGGGACTTTAATAGTATAAATAAATTTATTTTTAATACTATGAGGTGAAGTGAAAATGAATTATATAAAATATGTATTGTCCAAAGATAACACGAAACTTTATACAAAAATAAATGAAGTTGAAAAGGCTAAAGCAAATATTATCATTGTCCACGGATTAGCTGAACATCTTGATCGTTATGATGAAATAACTAGTTATTTGAATGAAAATGAATTCAATGTCATTAGATATGATCAACGCGGACACGGCCGTTCGGAAGGAAAACAGACATTTTATAGTAATAAGGATGAAATCGTAGAAGATTTGTCTGCAGTGATTGATAAAGTTAAAGAAAATTATGAAGGTAAAATTTATTTAATTGGTCATAGTATGGGTGGATATACTGTAACTTTATTCGGTACACAACATCCGAATGAAGTAAGTGGCATCATAACATCAGGAGCTTTAACGAGATATAATAAAAAATTATTTGGTGAAGTAGACAAACAGATAGATATGAATAGTTATTTTGATAACGTGCTTAGTGAAGGACTATGCTCTGATCAAGAAGTTGTTGAAAAATATGCATTAGATGATTTAAACGCTAAACAAATTTCAATGGGACTAGTATCAACACTCATTGAGGGAATAAAGTATTTAAAAGAAAATGCCTCTAAATTTATTGATTCTACATTAATATTACATGGTAAAGAGGATGGTTTGGTGAGTTATAAAGATTCACTACAATTATTTGATGAAATAGGTTCAGAACACAAATCAATTCATATATATGATGGTTTACAACATGAAATATTTAATGAATCTTCTTTTAATAAGAGTATTTTTAAAGAAATTGTTGATTGGTTGGATAATGAAATGCAGTAATCATAAGTTTTTAAAGTATATTTACAAATTTATAGTTTATTAAGTTCTCAAATATTTCAAAATGTTTGTTTCAGTAATTTGGAAGATTTATAATAAGAAAATAATTAATACAAAATAATAGAAGGAGACAAATATGTTTATTAAAACTTTGCATATGGAATACGAAGAAAGCTTTGAAGAATTTGATGGACGAGTGAACCAATTTTTACATGAAGTGGATGATAAACAACACTGGGAACTCGTATCAGTGACACCTTCTGTTACGAACACTGTGGAAGGCGTAGATTATTTTATTACAATTGTTTATAAAAAGTAATGAATAACACTACAAAAAAGAGCCTGAAAATGTTTCAGGCTCAAACAACATACAGACTCTGAACAGTTAGAAAATGGCTGTCATTGCATGACTTTCATTAACAATAAACATACATTAACTATCTGTGACTTTGCATGTCGACTAGACGATTTAATAAATGATAGTTGTCTAGTTTATCTATAAATAGTGATACATGATAACAATCTAATCAATAATTATATAAATTCAATATTCGTACTAAATTCATATAATTATTGATTAAATGTTTTTTGAGATACGTTGAAATAATCAGCTAGTATTTTAGTGTCATTCTCTGATGGTTCTCTATATCCATGTTCCCAATCCCAAATTTGACATATTCTGTAATTTTTCTCATAACTTTTGTTTAAATTAATCGCTAATTTAGACAAACTTAAGTGCTTTTTTTCGCGTAATTCAGTTAAAGCTTCCAAAATTTAAACCTCCCATAATTAAATACATAAGACTTACATTAGTTATTTTAGTACAGATAAAAGGTATGTTCAAATTACTAATAATTTAGTATTCATTGGCATTGTCATTACTAACAACTTTAATATTTTTAATTTAACTATGAATCATTGGTTGAATATTTAAAGTGTTAGGGGACAAGAATTGGGTATAAAAAGAAGACATTAAAAATATTTATAAATAAAGGAGGAAATAAATTGAAAATAATTGCTACGAGTATTTTTGTAGATGATCAAGAAAAGGCAAAACAATTTTATACAGAAAAGCTCGGTTTTGAACTTGTACATGATATGGAGATTGGTGGCGGGTTTAAATGGTTAACTGTAAAAGAAAACAATTCTGACAACCCGGTAGAAATTGTGCTTGAACCTAATGAGAATCCTATAGCAAAAACATATCAAAACGATTTATTTAATGCAGGTATTCCTGTCACAATGTTTGGCGTTTCTAATTTAGAACAAACATATCAGTCATTGTCAAATCTAGATGTGAAATTCCATACAGTACCAAAAGAGGTTGAAGGAATTAAATTAGCAATCATTGATGACACTTGTGGTAATTTAATTCAATTGATTGAGCAATAATTATATATTTACGAATAGTTTCCGTAATTTTTTGTTAAGCACTAAATTTAATTTATGTTGATATAAATTAAACTTGGTGCTTGTTATTTATTACATCAAAGTATTTTATAAAATGTGATTTCAGTATCAATCATTGTTAAAAAAGCATTATATAATATATAAAGACTCAGTTATGATGCCTAACCAAGCAGTAAAATAACGATGATACTTACGATGTAACCCCTTTGTCCATCGTAAACATCATCGTTCAAAATTTGATTATTTATTTTTTCATTTTATCAATATCCTCTGCAACTATTGTTAATAATTCTTCAGTTTCTGCATCGGTCAATTCGTCAGAACCTTTAATTCTAATAACAGAACCTTTATCGGTTTTAACATGGTAAATTGGTTCTTCGTCTTTATAAACTTTCCGTAATACTTTCATCTCATCACCCTTTTTTTCTATAAAACAATTCACTACAATATAAAATAATGCATAAATAGAAACATTACTTTTATAAGACGAATAAATTATTATTTTATAATTGAAATGATTAATACTTTAACTATAGGATAACTTTTTATTAAATTCTTTTCCACTGGTATGATTCAATTAATTTAATTAACTTGTTGAATCTTATTCAAAACAATGCATTTTTAACTGTTAATTATAATTCATGATAATTTTTTGGAAAAATTAGTTTTTTGTGTTTTTATTTTATAAAGAAGGGTATAACTAACCAAGCACAAAAAGTCCTCCAAACTTTAGTGTGGAATATATTTTCGAGATTGACGTCGCTTTTCGAAGCGGCGTTTTTGTTTTATACTGCATATAGTATAACTATTTATAAAAAGGGATGTATATTGTGAGATTATTGAGTATATTGTCATTTTTATGTAGCCTAGCGATAACGATTGTTGTTATATATGGCGTTATAATGATGGCTGGTGATTTAATGGGGCTAACAACGTTTAATAATCAATTATTAATTGTAGGTTTAGCATTTGTATTATTGAGTGGTTTGTTTGGAAAAAGTAAGCCAAGACTATCAATGTTAGTGCTATTTATTGGATTTATCATTGTGCTTGTTAATTAATAAATAATAAAAGGAGTGAAAAGGAATCCATATTTTACTGATGGTTTCCTATTTTCACTCCTTTTTGTATGCATACATTTATTCAAAAATCACTAAGCTTTAAAAGATTCAACATTGCCTTGGAGTTTTTGATCCATGTCGTTAGCTATTTTTATTAGTAAAAGTTTGTTATCTTTAGAAGTTAATTCATTATCAACAGTAACTTTAATAATTAAGCCTAAATCCGTTTTAATGTGGAAAGTTGTACGGTTATTTTCAGATACGCTTCTTAAAATTTGCATCTTAATCACCCCGTTTTCAAATTAAAAAATTAGCGTTTGGCTAAAATGAGACAGAGTTCATGAACTATTTAATGATAGTGGTGTAAAATGTTAATTATATATTAGTTTAATATATTTAAGAGTAAATGAATAATAATTAGCCTCTGATAAATAGTAATATAATTATTTAATGTATTTAGGTATCATTTTGATGTAGATAAGTTCGCCTAATAATTCACATAATGTTTGCGTAATAATGACAGTAGTTGTAATGGTTACCCAATGGTTTGGTAAACCTAAAGCTAAAGGTAAGACAACAAGTGCATTTCTTGTACTTGAACTAAAAGCTATCGTTCTTTTAGTTTCTTGTGTTACTTTAAATAATTTTCCACATAAAGTACCTATAAAAGGGGATACGATTAAAAAGCAAATATAAATAGGTATTACTGAAAAGACAATATTTAAGTTATAAACAATTTTATTTATTTGTGAACCTACAATTGAAAATAAAACCAGTGCCATGAAAATTTCGGGAAGCCAAGATGTTAACTTTAATATTTGATTTATGCTCTCAGATTTTTCACTGGTATATTGTAATAAAAGTGCTGATAATAAAGGGAAAATTATGAACATTAAAAATGACTTTAAGAATGGCAAAATATCTATTTGTGAAAAAATATCAATGTTTAGAAACAACGTAAAATATAAAGGTAATAATAAAATTTGGCCTATAAACAGCAGTGGTGTAGCAAACAACATGAGTTGTTCATTTCCTTTTCCTAAAGCATTAAAAACGATTACGTAGTCAATACAAGGCGTTAGTAAAACAAGGTACAACCCTATGATGATAGGAACATTTGAAACATCAAACAATTGAATTAAACCAAAAACAAATAATGGTATAGCTATAAAATTTGATGTTAATAATGCCAAAATAGATTTTATATTAAGTAAGTTGTGTTTGATGTTAAAAAATGGAATTTGTGAAAACATACTAAACATAAGGATACACAAGCTAGCAGAAATAATAGTTTCTAATATATTAGCAAAAGCATTGGATATTAAGCCAACGATTATTCCACTAAAAAGTGCAATAAAATAAATATAAATTTGGTATTTTTCAATTTTAGATTTTATGTATTGCATAATAACCTCTCGTATATTAATTTTTGTTCTTGGATTTGGTACATACACAGTCAGTGATACAGAATAGTTGAAACAAAAAAAGTGGAGAGAAATCATGTATGACATTTGATTTCTAGTCCCACTTCTTATATGAACAGTTAGTTTAGATTTTATTTTTTGTTTTTATCTTGAACGCTCACTTTATTTTCGATTTTATCATCGTTTGTGTTATCAATACTTAAAAGCAATGCACGAATCACTAAAACGCCAGATATAAGTAATAACAGATTTTTTAATAGTTTCATCTTTTCACCTACCTGTATGAATTTATATGTTTGTTTCAAAGTAATTATATTTGTATATATCATACACTAATCATCGACTAATTGAATAAAAATACGGTGAAGTGAGCTTCTTTCATGTTTGGTTTGTTTAAAGGTCGAAGATATAAAGTGTTAAATTTTCTTCATCGACAGTTACTTTCAATTCATCACTATTATTTTCAATCGTAGTATTAACAACATTGCCTTGCTCAATCGTAAAATAAATTTGGCTTAAAATGCCCATCGCGTATTCATTAATTGGACTCACAAGAGAAATAGATGTTGTATCTTCTTGAATCATAAAATTTTTTTGACTTTGATTTATTATTTGCCATTTAGGTAAATAAGTTAACTTCATATTTTTCTCTCCTTATGATTGTGCTTTTTTAAGATTTTTCTACAGTAGAATCTTAAATTTTGAATTAATTGAACTCGAAAGGGAATAAGTTCAATAAATATATTGATATGAGGTGATAGCATGATTGTTTTATTATCTATTATATTAGCATTAATTTTTGCTTTTTTAGCAACGATGCCATTTTTATTTATAAATACGAGGTTGCATGAAAATGTCAATCACTCTAAGGAAGAAATACGCCATGAAAAAATCAGAGCGATTAAACGTTTTATATATTTCTTTATATTAATTATTATTCTCTTAATGGTTTTTCATTTTATTACAAACTGAATCGATACGTTCGATACTTAAACATAGGTATAAGCATACTTGATTCGTTTTTTAAATGAGTTAAGGTTTTAGGAAGAAAAATGAACTTTAAATATTATATGAGCGAAAGCTTATACTAAAGCACCACTTATTTAATTTGTTTTAAGTGGTACCTCAAGAAGTTTATAATATCGTTTGGTTTAAGTTAAGCATGTTTGATCGCTACACTTTACACGTATATTGAAAGTTTTAAAATGAACTAACCGAAAATGATAGTGAAGAGTATACCTACAACACCAAAAATAATTAAAATAACAGTCAGTCCGAGTAAAGATTCTTTTGTTTGTTGTGTACCTTTTAACTTATAGATTATTAAGGAAATAATTCCACAAACTAAAAATATGAGTGAAAGCCAAAATATAATCATGAAATGTAAACTCAAAGTCTTGTCCCTCCTTTGCATTTCATCTTAATTGTACAATTTGATGATTTTATTCAATAACTTAAAAATTAATTGTTTTTAGATTAGTAAGCTAGTTTGAGTCTTATTTTATCATTTATTCATAAGATGCCATAGTATAAGATATTCTAATGCGTTTAGTTTGAAAAGTGTCTGCGCATTAGAAAAGAATAAGCGTATGGCATTAAAATTTTAGATTTTATTTAGTATAACATTGTATAATAGTAGTGAATCGAATAAGTAAGGAGATAGAAAATAATGAATGAAGTCAATAAAGTGATTTATATTGTTTTAGCAGTGTTTTTAGGAAGTTTTGGAATTCATAAGTTTTATGCTAGAAAAACCGGAATGGGTCTCTTGTTCCTTGTATTTTGTTGGACAGGTATCCCGCAAATTTTAGCTATCATTGGTGCAATTATTACGGTATTCAAACCTGCAGATCAAAATGGTAATGTTTTAGTTTAAAATTATTGTATAAAAAACAGCCTAAGCGAAACAATTTCGCC
The DNA here is from genome assembly GCF_041008415.1 of Staphylococcus cohnii species complex 1663. Classification (NCBI taxonomy): domain Bacteria; kingdom Bacillati; phylum Bacillota; class Bacilli; order Caryophanales; family Staphylococcaceae; genus Staphylococcus; species Staphylococcus cohnii species complex 1663. Next base: position 75,031 of record NZ_JBFDVL010000003.1, on the reverse strand, counting down.
TAGGTTGTTTTTATATTGTAAAAGAATAATGACTACAATAAAATTTAAGTGAAAAGATATAAAATTTTTATTGCTTTAGTAATGAAACCCATAAACTTTACAATATTTACAATTTTAGTTAAATACTATGGTAACAACAATTAAACTCATCATTTTTAATTTTAAAAATGAACAGTGATAGACAAATAAATATTATTTGTTATGATTATGAAAATGCTTTAAATAGTAAGACATGTAACGATTAAAATTTAAGTAATCGAGGTAATGCTTATGACATTTTATGATTTTATTATTGACTTTGTTAATGACGACACGCCACTTGGTCAACTTGCCTATTTTATAAATAAAGATAACAATTTCCCTAAACATGCAACTGGTTATCAGGAATTATATGCATACTTTAAAACGAATTATAATTACAATGAAGTAATGACATCTGCAAAAAGGGCATTAAGTTTATATCTGAATAATTTAAGTGTCAATTAAAATAAAGATTCAGTGTTCGTAATACCAATTTCTTATTTTTAAAGCATGTTTAATGTCTTCCGTTCTAAAGTTAATTTCATTATTTCTTATTGAAAAAGGTTCAATAATATTTTGAGCCATCCATGTATTAATAAGTTCTGTAGGTAAACCATCCAATTCCATGTCACTTTTACTTAGAACAAAACATTCCCAATCGAGAGAAATTTTTGAAGGATTAATATATTTGCACTCATGAATCTGATCCATAAAAACACTCCTTAACATTGTTAATCCGACGTTAAGTTTTACCCAAGTACCTATAAAATAAAACGACAATTTTATGTTATTTGTCTACTTATTGATGAAAAAATAATAAATGATTGAAATTTGTTATTATGCAGTGTTTTAAAGCTTATATTTATCATCGTTAATATATAAATATAAGCACAGTACGAAAAACGTATCATCGACTAATTAACTTGGTGAGGCAAATTATTCATCTCGTATACAAATAAAGCACTCATCCAAACTAAAAAATTGGATGAGTGCTTTTTATATTCAAAAGCTAACGATTTTGTTTACTTTACATATATTCTAGTTGCAAGTTGTGAATTACATTTTACCACGGTATAATTCCTAAAATACAAGCAATTAAAATCATGAATAGACTAGAGCCAACTGCCCATTTTATTACAATACGCTGATTTTGACCGTATTCTATATCTAGCATACCTACAAGTAAATAACCAGCAGCATACAATGGACTTAATACATGTAAGGGTTGACCAAGAACTGAAGCTCTGGCCATATCAACTTTAGAAATGCCAAATTGTTGTGCAGATTCAGCTAAAATAGGTAATACACCATAATAGAAAGGATCATTTGCCATAAAGTATGTAAATGGTCCGCTCAGAATTGCAGTGATTAGTGCAAAGTGGTTACCCATAGCATCTGGTATAATTTGTACTAAGGTATTAGCCATTTCGTTAACCATTTTTGTCCCATTCATTACGCCTGTAAATATACCTGAAGCGAAAACAAGACTAATTACAGAAAGTACGTCGCCAGCATGTTTTTTCACAACAGAATTTTGGATACTTAAATTAGGATAGTTTAGTAAAATTGCAAAGCCAAACCATAGCATAAACATAACTGGTATTGGCATTAAGCCGATAACCAGACAGATGATTAATGAAATTGTAAGTATCGCATTTGGAATAAGCATTTTAGGTCTTTTTAATAAAGATTCTTCTTTTGTATCAGTAGGTTTTATATCGTTTAAATCAATATTTGTATTTGATGTGAGATATCTTTTTGAACGTTTTCCAAGTATGTAAGCAACTCCAAAAGCAAATAATATACCAGCAATCATTGCAGGAATGATTGGTACAAAGACTTCCTCAGTAGTTACTTGCAAAGATGAAATCGCACGTGCAGTGGGTCCGCCCCAAGGTAACATGTTCATAACCCCGATAGATAAAAGTGCTAATGTAGATAAAGTATACAGACTCATACCAATTTTTTTATAAAGCGGCATCATTGCAGTTACAGTTATGATAAAAGTAGTGGTACCATCACCATCAAGTGCTACCATTGATGCTAATATTACGGTCCCTATTGCTATTTTTACTGGATCCCCTTTAACGACTTTTATAATTTGATTAATGACTGGTTCAAATAATCCTGCATCTATCATAACGCCAAAATAAAGTATGGCAAAAGTCAGCATAATTCCAGTTGGTGCAACAGTTTCTATGCCATCTAGCATAAACTTACCTAAACCTGAGTAGAAACCACCGATTAAAGCAAAAATGGTTGGTATAACAATTAATGCAGTCAAAGCTGACATTTTACGAGTCATAATTAATACCATAAAGATGATAATCATAATAAAACCGAGAATTGCTAAGTTCATATATTCAATTTTCCCCCTTTGTTTTAATCATTATATACTTTTCAGAAAATTTTTAAAATAAAATTTTTTTCTTTTTTAAAAAATGTATATAGAAAAAACACTTCATAACTAATATGTATAGTTATGAAGTGTTTTGATAATTAAATATTATAAAAAATATGTATTCATAAAATTAAATGAAAAAGTTTATTACATACGATTTCCAAAATGGATAACTTAATAATGCTAATGAAAATAACGATACCAACATTGCAAATATATTAGCAATACGATCCCCACGTAAACATGCATATAAATTAATGAGTAGTACACCTAAAATGAATAATAGACCAGCTAATAATTGCATATCTTCTTCTAAAATTTTATTAACAGCTAATAATGGGGTAGTTAATGTAATTAATGACAAGAACAGTGATAATAATGTCGTTGCATATTTCAAATTGTTCAGTCCTCTCTAAGAAATACTTTTATTAATCTAATGTTTTAAATGATAGCTTAATAAAATAATATTTGCTTAACAATTTAATTGCAAGTCATTTTTAAATATGTCATAACATTTATTAAAAAGGTTATTAACAAAAATGCTAAATGATCATAGGTAGTGGAACGTATATTGATTGAATGAGGTGGTTTCAATAACTATGTCATATGTTATTCGAATAATGCCATATCTTCTCCGTTGAAATAATAAATCAACCAGTGTTCGTCAACATAACCCACTTCATATTTCCGAGCAAATTTTTCTATTGCAAGTAATTCAAAATTTAAATTGCTAAAAAAGACTTTACCACTAATATTATTTGATATAAGTGAAGTCATTAGAATTTCAATTTGTTTTTTTTGACAGATTTGGAATACATATTCCATTAATTGTTTAGCAAGATATTCTCTAGATTCATGGTTTTCGCCCATAACACACATATTCTCAATAACTGCTTTGTGTGCCAAGCTATAACTCTGATTAAATATAAGTGTTACAGCACCTATCAAAACGCTATCTTGAAAGGCTCCAATGACAATTGATTTATTTGAATTGGTAGAAAGTAAATCTTGTAAATTTAGTTCGGCCAAGCAGCGATCATTTTGCAATTTCCATGCAAATACGTCAAGATCTTCATGAATGCCACGTTTTAATAATGTTCTATAGTTGGATATATCATCGATTGATAAGTAACGTATATTTGTCATTGAGTGCCTCCTAAATTTTATAAACCATTTATATAATAGTTTAATTAATTTTAATGCCGTATTAAATTTGATTTTAAGGGAAAAAGTAAAATTGAGCAACACTATATTTAATTTTATTCAAAAACATGGAATCATGTTTATTTCGAAAGCCAAAAAAATATAAAATTATTAAGTGTTTAATTGTATTTTATTTAATTTTTAAATGACGCGAATGGATAGGATGGTTATGGTATAATATGGTGAGTGATATATTATGAGCGGAGGCACGATAAGTGGAATCTTTAATGACTATTATAGTTTCGCTAATTTTGCTTATCTTGATTTCTTTTGCCATATTAATGATTTACATATGGATTAATTATAAAGATGAAGACAATTAAAAAAAGAGGAAATGATCAAAAGACATCACGACATAAGCATAAGCAGTACTAATTTAAAAATAAAAGCCCCCAAAATTCTAATCGAATTTTGGGGGCTTTTATTGTTACTATTCTACTACTTGTACATTTAAATCTACGTCAATATTACCGCGTGTCGCTTTTGAATATGGGCAAAATTCGTGTGCATCTTGTAGATATTTTTCAGCATCTTCTTGTGATAAAACATTTTTAACTTTTGCATCTATTGAAACACTTAATTTAGGGCTTTCTGCATCTGGGTCATCTTCTAAACGTACAGTTAAAGTGACTTCAGGTTCAGCGCCTCTGACTTTGTTTTGTTTAAGAATTAAATCAAATGCACCATTAAAGCATGATGCATAACCTGCTGCAAATAATTGTTCAGGATTAGTACCTTTTTCAGCATCAGCTTGTGCTGGAGGAATGACTGCTACATCAATTGCTTTATCATCTGTTTGCACGTGACCGTTACGACCACCTGTATTCGTTGCTTTTGTTTCATAATTTACTGCCATTATATTACCTCCTAAATTACTTATATAACAACAATACCCTTAAAATTAAATTTAAATCATATAAAAGGTGAATGGATTTTTGTTATTTGTTTAAATGTACGCTTTAAAGATTGTGTAAGTTCTTAAGATTGTTATACAATAATTTTAATGTTGATTGAAAAGGAAGTTTTTAAAATGTCTGAAGTAAAAATTGCGGTAACGATAGAGCCAGAAAATAAAATTTCACAAACTTTTTTACATGAATTAGTAAAATATCAAACTTCTATCGATATAATAGAATTGAGAGTTGATCATTGGGCAACACCAGAGATAAATGATATAGCTAATGTCATTGATAAATTATATGAATTAAATTTAAATAAAAAACTTTTAGTTACGTATCGGACACAATCACAAGGGGGTAAAGGTGATTTGACGTTTGATTCGTACATTAGATTACTTGAAAGCATAATTGAAATAGATCACATAGATATGATTGATGTAGAATTTGAAATTAACCAACAATCTCAATATATATTGAACTTGATTGACCAAGCACACAAAAATAATATTGAAGTTATATTGTCTTATCATGATTTTCAAAAAACACCAGCACTCACACAGCTAAAACATTTATATTTTAAAATGCATCAAATGAATCCAGATTACTTAAAAGTCGCGGTCATGCCTTTAAGTAAAGAAGATGTTTTAAATTTATTATATGCATTATCAGCAACAGTAGATACAGTTCCGCAACAAGTCATTGGCATTGCAATGTCGAAATTAGGCACCATTTCGAGAACTGCACAAGGTTTATTTGGAGGCGCAGTATCATATGGTTGTTTAGATAATCCTAAAGCATCTGGACAGATTCAAGTTGAAACTTTAAGCGCGCAATTAAAGTTATATCAGTAGTTTGAAAATCTTATCGTCCTGTCTTATAATTGAAAATAGTTATCAATAGTGAAAGGGCGATATTAGATGGAACTACAAGATGCAATAGCTCAACGAAGAAGTATAAAGGTCTTTAGAAGAGATATGAATATAGATGACGATGCTTTATATGAAGCGATACAGCGTGCTACAGATGCACCGAATCACGGTTTGAGAGCACCTTGGAGAGTGGTTCATATCGCAAAAGATAGATTGGGAGATATGAGTAAGCAATTAACTGAAATTGCTTTTCCTAATCTAAGAAAAAAACAGGAAGATCACTATAAAGTTGCTACTAATTTAGGTGGTATGCTTGCTTTAATCGTTAAAGAAGATCCAAGACAAAAAGAAAGTTTAGAGAATAATATGGCATTTGGTGCATTTGCGCAAAATCTCATGTTATTACTTTTTGAAGCAGGTATTGGTACATGTTGGAAGTCTCCGGCTTATATATTTAATCCTGAAATACGTAAAATATTTGGTGTGAAAGATGATGAGCGTTTAGTAGGGTTATTATATTTAACAGATTTGGAAGATTTAGAAAGAATGCCACACAGAGAACGCCAACACAATCAAATTATTGATAAGTTCTAATTTTGAAAAAAGGGAGTGGATCAGAAATCTTTTAATAAAAAGTTTTCTGATCCACTCCCTAATAATGTCTATTTCAAAATTTTGATTGTTTAAAAGTTAAAATAAAAGAATTAAAGCAAAAATTACTCAAATGTTTCAGCTAAGAATGATTCAACTTGTTCAGGAGATTTTGCATTTGCTGAATGTAAATGTGCTAATTTCTCCCCATTTTTAAAAACTAATAAACTTGGAATACCCATAACGTCATTTTCAGCCGCGGCATCTTCTAATTCATCGCGGTTTACAGTATACCAATTATAATTGTTGTATTTTTCTACAATTGGGTCAATCCACATGTCCATAGCTTTACAATCTGGGCACCATCCTGCTTCAAATTTAACGATGACTGGTGCGTCGCTTTGTATTGTGCTTTTAAATTGATCATTAGTATTAATAGATTCCATAATTAGACTCCTTTATAAAAGATATTAGTATTGACATTATAACTGACAAATTGCAGTAAATAAAAAAATCAGCTTAATAATTAGAGCGTTTTTGTTATAAGTTTGTTATATTAGTGTTAACTAAGCATAGGAGGTTCTGAAAAATGATAAAATTTTACCAATATCCTAATTGTACAACTTGTAAAAAAGCAGCTAAATTTTTACAAGAATACGGGGTAAGTTTTGAACCCATCGATATTGTGCAACATACACCAACTAAAAATGAGTTTAAAGAAATCATAAATACTACAGGTATAGATATCAATAAACTATTTAATACACATGGTGCAAAATATCGTGAACTAGGCCTTAAAGATAAATTGAAAGACCTTTCTGACGAAGAAAAACTAGATTTATTATCCTCAAATGGTATGTTAGTGAAACGACCACTCGCAGTATTAGGGGATAAAGTAACGGTAGGTTTTAAAGAGGAACAATACAAGGAAACTTGGTTGTAAACACACATGCTTTTACAATTCATTTTTAACAACTTTTGAAAAAACCGTTATATACTTCGGAAAAGTTTTGTGCGATGAATTGTAAAACATGAGAAGTATTGTAAAATCAATTAAATAGTTGATTGTAAGCCTTTCATATGGCATCATGAATATGTAAAAACATTTAGGAGGGGATTCTCGTGGCAGTACCAAGTGAATTAAAATATTCTAAAGAACATGAATGGGTAAAAATTGAAGGAAATACAGTAACAATTGGTATCACTGAGTATGCGCAAAGTGAATTAGGTGATATCGTATTCGTTGAATTGCCTGAAACTGATGACGATATTGATGAAGGTGAATCTTTTGGCAGTGTTGAATCAGTGAAAACAGTTTCAGAACTTTATGCACCTGTTTCAGGAAAAGTTGTAGAAACAAATGATGAACTAGAAGATAGTCCAGAATTCGTTAATGAATCACCATACGAAAAAGCATGGATGGTTAAAGTTGAGTTAAGCGATGAAAGTCAATTAGACGAGTTAATGTCAGCTGACCAATATTCTGAAATGATCGGTGAATAATATGAAATCAAACTCCACGATACGATATATCATGGAGTTTTTATTTTTCTATAACAAAAGATTAAATTTCACTTGAATATATTAATTGATTTTGAAGTGTCAAAAACATTAAAAAGTTCAATGGTGACAAATGGATGGTTCAATTATAAGATTTTAATAAGAAACTATAATAAATGTTTATGTTGATAATGTATGGTGTAGAACTAAATATAAATTTGAATTTACTATCACATTTAGAGGTGACTGTCATGGCGATATTAAACCAAGTTATAATTGTCGAAGGTAAAACAGACAAGAAACGGGTGAAGCAGGTGATTGACCAACCGATTGAAATCATTTGTACAAACGGTACTATGGGAATTGATAAGTTAGATGAGATGATAGAATCGTTATACGACAAGCAAGTTTATGTGCTTGCGGATGCAGATGATGAAGGTGAAAAGATACGTAAATGGTTCAAAAAATATTTAAGTGAAAGTAAACATATTCGCATAGAGAAACAATATGGTGAAGTAGCGAGATGCCCTAAAGCCTATTTGTCAAAAGTGTTAGCAAAACATGGTTTTATAGTGAAAGATGAAGAAAAAGTAGCAAAAGCCAAATTAGATTATATTGCTGAAAGGGTCAGTTTATTAACATGAATGTAAAGAATGAAACGCGTGTTAATGTTTTCGAACACGTAGATAAAGAAAAATATCTAATTTTTGGTTATACGCCAACTTGTGGTACATGTAAAGTGTCAGAACGCATGTTAGATATTGCGAATGAAATTTTAAAATTACCAATTACTAAAATAGATTTAAATTTTCATCCTGATTTTAGTCAACAACATGAGATACAATCGGTACCGATACTTATGCTTATGTCTAAAGGTGAAGAACAAAAAAGAATTTATGCATTTCAATCAGTGCCTTATTTGTTAGAAAATTTAAAATAATTATTGACGAATCTTTAGTACAATGGTAGGATTATGGATAATTAAATAATGTACTCTTATCACGAGAGGTGGAGGGATGTGCCCTATGAAGCCCGGCAACCGTCTGTAATAGAAATGGTGCCAATTCACATAAAGTAGATAAACTTTAGAAGATGAGAGAAGCGACATTGCTTTCTCTATTCTTCAGTGAAAAGAGAAAGCATTTTTTAATTGAATGAGCAATACAAGGAGGAAACGACAATGATTGAATTAAATCAAATCGTTAAGAGATACAAGACGAAAAAACACGATGTGTTAGCAGTAGATCATGTTGATTTAAGTATTCAATCAGGCTCGATTTTTGGTGTGGTTGGTTTTTCGGGTGCAGGTAAAAGTACTTTGATAAGACTTTTAAATAATCTTGAACAACCAACTTCAGGAGATGTCATCATTGATGGAGATACGATTGGGAAATTATCAAAATCAGAATTGAGAAAAAAACGTCAAAAAGTGAGCATGATTTTTCAACATTTTAATCTATTGTGGTCACGTAATGTTTTAAATAATATTACTTTTCCATTAGAAATTGCTGGTGTATCACGCAATGAAGCCAAAAAAAGAGCGATTGAACTGGTGGAATTGGTAGGACTAAAGGGTAGAGAAAACGCCTATCCATCAGAGTTATCGGGTGGACAAAAACAACGTGTAGGTATTGCCCGTGCGTTAGCAAATGAACCTAATGTTTTACTTTGCGATGAAGCTACAAGTGCATTAGACCCGCAAACAACGGATGAAATACTAGAATTATTATTAAAAATTAAAGAAGAAAGAAATTTAACAATAGTTATTATCACACATGAAATGCAGGTCATAAGACGTATTTGTGATGAAGTGGCAGTGATGGAAAATGGTCGCGTCATTGAACAAGGACAAGTGTCAAATGTTTTCGAAAATCCACAGCATGAAGTAACAAAACGCTTTGTGAAAGAGGACTTAAACGATGAGTTTGATGAGTCTATTTCTGAATTAATCGAATTAGATGAAACTGCTTATATCGTACGATTGAATTTTACAGGAAATAATACAACTGAACCATTGGTATCATACATAACAAAGACACATAATATAGATGTTAATATTCTTGAAGCAAATATTAAGCATACTAAAGATGGTGCTCTAGGATTTTTAGTATTACATTTATTAGATGTGAATTCTGAAAAATTCGAAAAGTTCAAAAATGATTTAGCAGCACAACATGTTTCTGTGGAGGTGTTAAAGCATGGGTAGTTCATTCGGCGAGATTCTACAGGAAATGCTAACAATGCCTAATGTAAGTTGGGATGAAGTTTGGTTAGCTACATATGAAACAATTTATATGACATTGATTTCTACAATATTTGCTTTTATTTTTGGTTTGATACTTGGTGTACTTTTATTCTTATCTGCTAAAAGCCAATCACCAGTAGCTAGAGTGTTTTACAGTGTCGTATCGTTTATTGTGAATTTATTCAGAGCAATACCATTCATTATTTTAATTTTACTACTTATACCATTTACGAGTTTAGTACTTGGAACAATTAGTGGTCCAACAGGTGCTTTACCTGCACTAATTATCAGTGCAGCACCATTCTACGCTAGATTAGTGGAAATTGCTTTTAAAGAAATAGACAAGGGTGTTATAGAAGCGGCTTGGTCAATGGGAGCTACAACATGGACAGTAGTTAAGAAAGTGTTGTTACCTGAAGCTATGCCAGCATTAATATCTGGAATAACTGTAACAGCAATAGCATTAGTAGGCTCTACTGCAGTAGCTGGTGTGATTGGAGCTGGAGGTCTAGGTAACTTAGCATACCTAACTGGCTTCACACGAAACCAAAACGATGTCATATTCGTTTCTACAATTTTAATCTTAATTATTGTTTTTATCATCCAATTTATTGGAGATCAAGTTACTAATAAAATAGATAAACGTTAAGTTAAAGGGGACAATTATATGAAAAAATTATTTAGTTTAGCTTCAATCATCGCTTTAGCATTAGTATTAGCTGCTTGTGGTAATGGCGGCGGAGGTAAAGATAAGACAATTACAGTTGGCGCTTCTCCGGCACCACATGCTGAAATATTAGAAAAGGCAAAACCAATTCTAAAAGATAAAGGTTATGACTTAAAAATTAAAACGATTAACGATTATACAACACCTAACAAATTATTAGATAAAGGTGAGTTAGATGCAAACTTCTTTCAACATACGCCTTATCTAAATACTGAAAAGAAAGACAAAAACTATAAAATTGAGTCAGCAGGAAATGTACATTTAGAACCTATGGCTGTTTACTCAAAGAAATATAAAAGTTTAAAAGAATTACCAAAAGGTGCTACTGTTTATGTTTCAAACAACCCTGCAGAAGAAGGACGTTTCTTAAAATTCTTCTCTGACGCTGGATTAATTAAAATTAAAAAAGGTGTTAAAACTGAAGATGCTAAATTTGATGACATCGTAGAAAATAAAAAAGATATCAAATTTAATAATAAACAATCGGCAGAATACTTACCTAAGATTTATCAAAAAGAAGATGCTGACGCAGTAATCATCAATTCAAACTTCGCAATTGATCAAAAATTAAGTCCTAAAAATGATTCAATTGTTTTAGAAAAAGCAAAAGATAATCCATATGCTAACTTGATTGGTGTAAAAGAAGGCCATAAAGACGACAAAAAAATTAAAGCGTTGATGGATGTATTACAGTCTAAAGAAATTAAAGATTACATCAATAAAAAATATGACGGAGCCGTAGTACCAGCAAAATAATAGCAACACAATTAACAAACCCTTTAACTTCAATAGTTGAAGGGTTCTTTTTGTTTGAATTTAGTAAAAGGACAGTGTGTGAAATTATCAGTATAACTCGGAAAATTCGTCCAAACAGTTATATTGATCTAAATTTATTCACTCAAGATGATCATATTTTCTTATCAAAAACTATTTGATGCAAGTAACTTATGAAATATTACTCTATGGACTTAATGGTCTACAAAATGGCTTTTAAGTTGAAGCGGTATTCATTTGTTTTGTTTACAAGGTGATTTTATATAGAAAAATTGCATATTTGAAAATTAAAGTTTTATAGACTAAAATTAAATTATGTTTGAGTGAATTGCTTTAAAGCACGAAAATATTGAAGGCGTTATTCAATATTATATTATCATTCAAACTGTGACAGGGAGAACTTAAAATTGTGCGTAACTTATATCATGATATAGGTTGCGTCATTATATATATAAGCGTTCATCATATATCATTTCGCTGTTGATGTATAAGCATGAATGTAAAATAGCCCGGATATGGTATGGATTTGTAACTAAACTACTTAACTAGTTATTGCAACGAATCATTACCATTCCGGGCTTTTAATATTTTAATATGGGGAGAAATCAAATGTTATTACGTGATTTCAAAGTCAAAATCTTAGTAAGCTAGTGATAAATTAATATGATTTCTGCATAGAAGTATTAAAAATCATCACTCGTAATATGTCCTAGTTTATAGCTAATAAAGTAACCTGAAATTATTGTGATTATAGAAATAATCCATGTAGTAACATCGCTTGGTAACCCAGGAAATACTGCATACAGTGATCCTACAACAAAACCAATGATAATGGCATATGTTAAGTATGTGTAATGGTTTAAAAGGTACTGAATCAATTTACTAGAAAATAAGAAACCACAAATAATTCCAATACCTACAATCATTAAGATAGGTACAGCGTTAAAATTTAAAGACATAAATTCTGAAATTGAAAACATTACAGTACCATATACACCAAATACTAATAGCATAAAGGACCCTGAAATACCTGGCAGTAACATTGCACTAGAAGCACAAACACCTGCAATAAAATATTTAATAATAAGACCAGTTGATAATTCAAGTGTTTCTCCTGCATGTTTATCACCATCATTTAATAAGGTAATCACTACAATGATTATAATACCAAGTAAAACGAGTAAATAATGAGAAGTTTGAAATGTTTGTTTAACTCTTGCTGTGTTTAATAAATAGGGTATGATGCCTGCTATTAGACCAACAAATAAAAACATCGTTGGCACGGTATGTTCACTTAAAAGATAATTAATTACTTTACTTAATAAACCTATGGCAATGACCATCCCTAACCCAATAGGAATCAGGAATTTTAAGCTTTCCCAAAACTTCTTTGAAAATATTCCACTAATAGAGCGTATAAAATCATCATAAATACCTAGAAGTAAAGCGATAGTTCCTCCGCTTACACCGGGTACTAAATCTGATGTGCCCATTGCAAATCCTTTCCATAGATTTGACCACTTAATTTTTGACATATCATAATCCTTTCTATCTAAAATATATTAAAAATGATAGCACAATTTGTCATAGAACTATATTAAAAACAAAAGTTAAAATGAATAAATGATTATAGAATATGCTTTGTTCATAATGAATAATATAGGGATAAATGAGTTGAGAACATCATATCTTATATTATCAGTTAAAGAATTCTTTATTGCACTAACAAAAATCATTGTATTTTGATAACAATTTTAATTTAGCACTTGAAAAGGTTTATATTCCAACACAACTGCGTTATAATTAGAAGGTGTAACAAGGGCTCAGTCTTTTGACTGTAGATTAAAATTATTATAAACTGGATAGGAAAAACATATCATATAATACGGAGGGAATATGTATGCCATCAACATTAGAAATTAAAGACCTACATGTGTCTATTGAAGATAAAGAAATTCTTAAAGGTGTTAATTTAACAATTAATACAGGAGAAGTACATGCAGTAATGGGACCTAATGGTACAGGTAAATCGACGTTATCATCTGCAATCATGGGACATCCTAGCTACGAGGTAACACAAGGTGAAGTATTATTAGACGGCGTTAACATTTTAGAGTTAGATGTTGATGATCGTGCTAAAGCGGGATTATTCCTTGCTATGCAATATCCATCAGAAATTACTGGTGTAACGAATGCAGACTTTATGCGTTCAGCGATAAACGCTAAACGTGAAGAAGGCGAAGAAATTAACTTAATGCAATTCATTAAAAAGTTAGATAAGGAAATGGACTTTTTAGATATTGATCAAGATATGGCACAACGTTATTTAAATGAAGGATTTTCAGGTGGGGAGAAAAAACGTAATGAAATTCTTCAATTAATGATGTTAGAACCTAAATTTGCTATTTTAGATGAAATAGACTCAGGACTTGATATTGACGCATTAAAAGTAGTTTCAAAAGGCATCAATCAAATGCGCGGAGAAACGTTTGGTTCATTAATCATTACGCACTATCAACGACTATTAAATTATATTACACCTGACCATGTACACGTTATGTACGGTGGTAAAATTGTTACTTCAGGAGGACCTGAATTAGCGAAACGCCTTGAAGAAGAAGGTTATGAATGGGTTAAAGAAGAGTTTAATGCTGCAGAATAAGTCTTAATTCATATGAAAAAATATTATAGATGAAGATTTAGGTTTTGATTTATACCGATGAGTTAAATCATACAATCATCAAATGGGAGGAAAAAAGTATGACGACTGAAACTTTGAACATTTCTGAAGCACAACTTGTTGAATATTCACAAGCCCATAATGAACCTTCTTGGTTAACTGAATTACGTAAAGAAGCGTTGAAATTAACTGAAACTTTAGAAATGCCAAAACCAGATAAAACAAAAATCACGAGATGGGACTTTGATTCATTTAAACAACATGAAACAACAGGTAGCGTATATGAGTCATTAGAAGAATTGCCAAGTGAAGTTAGAGAGATAATTGATGTTGAAAACACTGAAAATTTGGTTATTCAACATAATAATACTTTAGCGTTCACAAAAGTTTCTGATTCAGCTCAAAATGATGGAGTTATCGTTGAAGGCTTAGCAGATGCATTAATAAACCATCCAGATTTAGTGAAAAAATATTTTATGAATGAAACTGTTACAGTTGATGAACATAGATTGACTGCACTACATACTGCATTGTTAAATGGTGGCGTATTTGTATATGTTCCAAAAAATGTAGTAGTTGAGCATCCAATTCAATATGTAGTATTGCATGACGATGAAAATGCCAGTTTCTTTAATCATGTCATTATTGCAACTGAGGAAAGTGCTGAAGTGACGTATGTAGAGAACTACTTATCAATCGCCAGTGGAGAAGGCAATCAACTTAACATTGTTTCAGAAGTGAGTGCTGGAGCTAATTCGAAAATCACATACGGTTCAGTAGATTATTTAGATAAAGGTTTCACTGGGCATATTATTCGTCGCGGTGTTACTGAAGCAGATGCCACTATCAACTGGGCGTTAGGTTTAATGAACGAAGGTAGCCAAATCATTGATAATACAACGAATTTAATTGGTGACCGTTCTGAAAGTGAACTCAAATCAGTTGTTGTTGGTACTGGTAGCCAAAAAATTAATTTAACTTCTAAAATTGTTCAATATGGTAAAGAAACAAATGGTTACATCTTAAAACATGGTGTAATGTTAGAAGGTGCGCAAACAGTATTTAATGGTATTGGTTATATTAAACATGGCGGTACGAAATCTATTGCGAACCAAGAATCTCGTGTTCTGATGTTATCTGAGAAAGCACGAGGAGATGCGAACCCTATCTTACTTATCGATGAGGATGATGTAGAGGCTGGTCACGCTGCATCAGTTGGTCGTGTCGATCCTGAACAATTGTATTATTTAATGAGCCGTGGTATTTCACGTCAAGAAGCTGAACGTCTCGTTATTCATGGTTTCTTGGACCCAGTTGTACGTGAATTGCCAATCGAAGATGTTCAACGTAAGTTACGTGAAGTCATCGAATTAAAAGTTAATAAATAATAAACACTGAATACAATTGAATCCGCAGCAAAATAAGATTAAGAGAATGTTATTGAACATGACTATAAAATGCTCAGATTAAATGAAATAAAATACGTTAGTTTGTTGTATTTCTTAAATTGCTACGGTTTCTTTATTGATTTTTTAAATTAAGAAAGGTCTGTGGATAATTTGACCCAATCATTAAATGTTAACGAAATATTAAAAGACTTTCCAATTCTCAACCAAAAAGT
Organism: Staphylococcus cohnii species complex 1663; assembly: GCF_041008415.1. NCBI lineage: Bacteria > Bacillati > Bacillota > Bacilli > Caryophanales > Staphylococcaceae > Staphylococcus > Staphylococcus cohnii species complex 1663. Next base: position 59,500 of record NZ_JBFDVL010000003.1, on the reverse strand, counting down.
TAACAATAATCGCCTTGCTTATTTAGATACAACTGCTACTAGTCAAACACCAATACAAGTTATTGATGTTATAGCGGATTATTATAAGCGTTATAACTCTAACGTACATCGTGGTGTACACACACTTGGATCATTAGCAACTGATGGTTATGAAAGCGCACGTGAAACAGTCAGACGTTTTATTAATGCAAAATATTTTGAAGAAATTATCTTCACTCGTGGTACTACAGCATCAATTAATATTGTTGCACATAGTTATGGAGATGCGAATATTTCAGAAGGTGATGAGATTGTAGTCACTGAAATGGAACATCATGCCAATATCGTGCCTTGGCAACAATTGGCTAAGCGTAAGCATGCATCTTTAAAGTTCATTCCAATGACAGATGATGGTGAACTTACAATTGAAAATATAAAAGCAACAATTAATGATAATACAAAAATTGTCGCTATTACACACGTTTCAAATGTATTAGGTACAATTAATGACATTAAGACTATTACTGATATTGCTCATGAACATGGTGCTATCGTAAGCGTAGACGGTGCACAAGCAGCGCCACATATGGATTTAGATATGCAATCACTAGATGTTGATTTTTATAGTTTTAGTGGCCATAAAATGCTAGGACCTACGGGTATCGGAGTATTATATGGTAAACGTGCCTTGCTAGATAAAATGGAGCCAGTCGAGTTTGGCGGAGATATGATTGACTTTGTTGAAAAATATGATGCTTCATGGGCTGATTTACCTACGAAATTTGAAGCGGGTACACCATTAATTGCGCAAGCGATTGGTTTGGCTGAAGCAATCCGTTATATTGAAAACCTAGGTTTTGATGCGATACAAGCACATGAACATGAATTGACGACGTATGCTTATGATAAGATGTCTGAAATTGAAGGTATAGAAATATATGGGCCACCAAAAGACAGACGTGCGGGTGTTATAACGTTCAATATGGCTGATGTTCATGCTCATGATGTAGCGACTGCAGTGGATACTGAAGGTGTTGCAGTTAGAGCAGGCCATCACTGTGCGCAACCATTGATGAAATGGTTGAATCAATCGTCAACTGCACGTGCAAGTTTCTATATTTATAATACTAAAGAAGATATTGATCAATTAGTAGAATCCTTGAAGCAAACGAAGGAGTTTTTCTCATATGAATTTTAATAATTTAAACCAGTTGTATCGTTCAGTCATTATGGATCATTATAAAAACCCTAGAAATAAAGGGCGTTTAGATACTGGTGCAATGACAGTTGATATGAATAATCCAACTTGTGGGGATCGCATTCATCTTACGTTTGATATTGAAGATGGTTTTATCAAAGATGCAAAATTTGATGGAGAAGGTTGTTCAATTTCAATGTCTAGTGCTTCAATGATGACTGAAGCAGTAAAGGGTCACTCTTTAGCTGAAGCAATGCAAATGAGTCAAGAATTCACAAAAATGATGCTTGGTGAAGATTATGAAATCAGTGAAGCAATGGGAGATATTGAAGCGCTGCAAGGCGTTTCTCAATTCCCAGCTAGAATTAAATGTGCTACTTTGGCTTGGAAAGCTTTAGAAAAAGGTACAGTTGAAAAAGAAGGAAATACAGAAGACTAATCCATGTTGATACGTTGACATTGTGTAAATTTCCATTCACACTAGACATAACACCAAGATTAGTTGTAATACGATGTAACTACAAACGAAGTTGTCTTGACGCGAGTCGTTTTAATATATAAAAGGAGTGATTTAAATGGCTAAAAAAGCACCTGATGTGGGTAATTACCAATATGGTTTCCATGATGAAGATGTTTCCATTTTTAGATCAGAACGCGGTTTAACAGAAAATATCGTCCGTGAAATTTCAAATATGAAAGAAGAGCCAGAATGGATGCTTAATTATAGATTGAAAGCATTAAAACAATTCTACAAAATGCCTATGCCTCAATGGGGTGGCGATTTATCAGAATTGAATTTTGATGATATCACTTATTATGTTAAGCCATCTGAACAAACTGAACGTTCATGGGATGAAGTGCCTGAAGAAATCAAACGTACATTTGATAAATTAGGTATCCCTGAAGCTGAACAAAAATACCTTGCCGGTGTTTCAGCCCAATATGAATCCGAAGTTGTTTATCACAATATGGAAAAAGAACTTGAAGAAAAAGGTATCGTCTTTAAAGATACTGATACTGCATTAAAAGAAAATGAAGACCTATTTAAACAATATTTCTCAACAGTTGTGCCAGCTGGAGATAATAAGTTCTCAGCACTTAATTCAGCTGTTTGGTCTGGTGGTTCATTCATTTATATACCGAAAAATATTAAGCTAGATACGCCATTACAAGCGTACTTCCGTATTAATTCTGAAAACATGGGACAATTTGAACGTACACTCATCATTGCAGATGAAGGTGCTTCAGTTAACTATGTAGAAGGTTGTACGGCTCCGGTTTATACAACAAGTTCACTACACTCAGCTGTAGTTGAAATTATCGTCCACAAAGATGCCCATGTGCGTTATACTACAATTCAAAACTGGGCTAATAACGTTTATAACTTAGTTACAAAACGTACATTAGTACATGAGAATGGTAATATGGAATGGGTTGATGGTAACTTAGGTTCTAAATTAACGATGAAATATCCAAACTGTGTACTTATGGGTGAAGGTGCTAAAGGTAGTACGTTATCTATTGCCTTCGCTGGTAAAGGTCAAGTTCAAGATGCTGGTGCAAAAATGATTCATAAAGCACCTAACACTTCATCTACGATTGTATCTAAATCAATTTCTAAAGACGGTGGTAAAGTAATTTATCGCGGTATCGTACACTTTGGTCGTAAAGCTAAAGGCGCACGTTCAAACATTGAATGTGATACTTTAATTTTAGATAATGAATCAACTTCAGATACAATTCCATACAATGAAGTATTTAATGATAATATTTCATTAGAACATGAAGCTAAAGTATCAAAAGTTTCTGAAGAACAATTATTCTATTTAATGAGCCGTGGTATTTCTGAAGAAGAAGCAACAGAAATGATCGTTATGGGCTTCATTGAACCATTTACTAAAGAGCTTCCAATGGAATATGCTGTTGAAATGAATCGTCTTATCAAATTTGAAATGGAAGGTTCAATCGGCTAAAAATTGGTAATCAAAAATTTGGTTTTACAGTAAATGATTAAATATAAAACACGAGTGATACTATTTTGATACCCGTATACTTTTGGGATTCAAATTTGTATCACCTCGTGTTTTTTTATTCGTATTGTTTTGAAAACGTAGTTCTAATAGTTAGAAATGCGTTTATGCATTGTAATATGAGGGAATTGATACATATCGTTTAAAATTTTATAGAATACAAAAAAGGAGTTATGCTGATATGATTATTGCTATAATCATACTTTTATTTGCTTCATTCTTCTTTTCTGGTAGTGAAACAGCTTTAACTGCTGCAAATAGGATGAAAATACAAACTGAAGCTGAAAATGGAGATAAAAAATCCGCTAAATTATCAAAACTACTTACAAAACCCAGTGAGTTTATTACTACAATTTTAATTGGAAATAATATTGCGAATATTATTTTACCTACATTGGTGACAGTCTTAGCAGTGGATATTGGCGTGAACGTTGGTATAGCTACTGCAGTGACAACGGTTGCTATCATCATTATTTCTGAAGTAATTCCAAAATCTGTTGCTGCAACTTATCCAGATCGTATGTCTAGATTGGTTTACACGCCAATTGCATTTTTTGTCACAATATTTAAACCAATTACGAAATTGTTAAACTGGTTAACGGATATGATTAATAATTTACTTTCCAAAGGACAAGAAGATCAACAACGGTTATCAAAAGAAGAAATTAGACAGATGGTTACAATTGCAGGTAGCGAAGGTGCATTTAATGAAATGGAACGAAATCGAATCCAAGGTGTTATGGATTTTGAACAATTAAAAATAACCAATATTGATACAACACCGAGGATTAATGTAACCGCGTTTCCGGCTGATATATCTTATGAAGATGCATATGATACTGTCGTGACGAATCCATATACACGTTATCCAGTATATGATGGTGATATCGATCATATTATTGGCATTTTCCATTCAAAATATTTGTTAGCATGGAGTAAAGAAAAGTCAAATGATATTTTACAATATACTTCAGAACCTTTATTTGTGAATGAACATAATAGAGCAGAATGGGTGCTCAGAAAAATGACTGTGTCGCGCAAACATTTAGCGATTGTATTAGATGAATTTGGTGGCACAGATGCCATTGTGTCTCATGAAGACTTGATTGAAGAGATGCTAGGTATGGAAATTGAAGATGAAATGGATGAACAAGAACGAGAAAAATTAGACGCACAAATGCAAGCTTATAATAAAAAATAAAAACTTTAGTAATAAATTTTCAGTGATATTTAGGTTATTGTATTTCAATAAAAGGAGTGTTTTGTATGCACTTTTCATCAAAGGTGACCAAAATGTTGAATATCAAGCTTCCAATCATACAGGCAGGTATGGCAGGTAGTACGACACCGGAATTAGTAGCTTCTGTCAGTAATAGTGGAGGACTTGGTACGATTGGAGCAGGTTATTTTACTCCAGAAAAATTAGATTCTGAGATAACTTATGTGCAAGAATTAACTGACTTACCCTTTGCCGTTAATTTATTTGTTCCAAGTGAACAATTATATATTCCAGAAAATGTAGAACACATGAATGCATGGTTAAAACCTTATAGAAAAGCTTTAAACTTAGAGGAACCTGTGATTGATATTAGTGAAGAACAGCAATTTAACGATGCCATAGATATGGTGATTGAAAAAGGGGTTCCTGTAGTATCATTTACTTTTGGGATCCCAAATCAAAATATTATCAAAAAATTGAAAGCGCGTCAGATTACTGTGGTAGGCACAGCAACCTCTGTTGAAGAAGCGAAAGCCAATGAAAGCGCAGGAATGGATGCGATTATTGCTCAAGGTAGTGAAGCGGGTGGTCATAGAGGTTCTTTCACTGTGACTTCTGGTGAACACACGCCATTGGTTGGTACCATGTCATTGATACCACAAATCGTGGATAATATATCTATTCCAGTTATAGCAGCAGGAGGCATTATGGATGGACGTGGTGTGGTTGCAAGTATGGTGCTAGGTGCTGAGGCTGTACAAATGGGAACAGCATTTTTAACTTCAGAAGAAAGTGGAGCTTCAACATTATATAAAAATGCAATACAGCAGAGCAAAGAAACAGATACTGTTATCACAAAAGCCTTTACGGGAAAACCAGCTAGAGGTATCGATAATGAATTTATACACAAGATGGAAAGTTATGCTGATGATATTCCAGATTATCCTATTCAAAATCAATTGACGAATAGTATTCGTAAAACTGCAGCTGATTTAGGTAAGGAACAATGGACGCATTTATGGAGCGGACAAAGTCCAAGGTTATCCCAACCGAATTCAGCTGCTCAATTGATAGCTGATATCGTACAAGAAACAGAACGCATACTCAATGATGATTAATCTTTAGATGTTTTAATAAAAGTTGCTATTTAATAAATGATAGCAACTTTTTTGATTTTTGTATCTATGGAATCTTTTAAAATGACCGTTGATTTTCTTAACTTTAACCGTTGAAATAATTGAAGAATAAAATTTAATCAAGTGAATCTTATAATTCATCTATGGTATCATGTAACTGGTGATACTATGATAAATATTGGTTTAACAGGTTGGGGAGACCATGATACTTTGTACGAAGATTTACAGCGTAAATCAGATAAGTTGATTACATATGCAAGTCATTTTCCCATTGTAGAATTAGATGCATCGTATTATGCGATACAACCTGAAAGAAATATTAGGAAATGGATAAGAGAGACGCCTGAGAGGTTTCAATTTATTGTTAAAATTCATCAGGCATTAACACTTCATGCAGATTATCATGATTTTGCTGAATCAAGACAAATACTTTTTGATCAGTTTAAAGCGATGTTAGCGCCATTAAAATCTGAACAAAAGTTAGCGATGGTATTAGTACAGTTTCCACCTTGGTTTGACTGCACAGTTCAAAACATTAAATATATTCGATATGTACGAGAACAGTTGAAGGATTTTCCTGTCTGTATAGAATTTAGACATCAATCCTGGTTTAATGATAAGTATAAAGAAGAAACGTTAGCTTTTTTAACTGAACATGACATGATACATGCGGTATGTGATGAACCACAAGTAGGCCAAGGTTCTATACCATTAGTCAATCGTATTACAAACGAAACAGCATTTGTGCGTTATCATGGTAGAAATGAACATGGATGGACAAAAAAAGACATGACGGATGAAGCTTGGAGAGACGTTAGATATTTGTATGATTATAATAAGCAAGAACTTAATGATTTAGCGCAAAAAGTGAAATTATTAGAACAAAAAGCTAAAAATATTTATGTCGTGTTTAATAATAACTCCGGTGGTCATGCTGCACAAAATGCTAAAACATACCAAACATTATTAGGCATTGATTATGAAGGCTTAGCACCACAACAATTAAAATTATTTTAGGAGCGGTCAGATATGTTAACAATAATCATTTTGATTTTAATTGGTGGTTTATCAGCCATATTGGGTTCACTTGTGGGCATTGGTGGCGGTATTATCATCGTCCCAACTTTAGTTTATTTGGGCGTAGAAAATGATTTACTACATGGCATCACACCTCAGATTTCCATAGGAACATCTTCATTAATATTAATCGTGACAGGACTATCGTCAACATTAGGTTATTTAAAAACGAAACAAGTTGACGTCAAAAATGGTTCCATCTTTTTATTTGGTTTGTTACCAGGCTCTTTGGTTGGATCAATTTTAAGTCGTTTTTTAACTTTAGATTCTTTTAATTTATATTTTGGTATTTTCTTAATATTCGTAGCAATTCTGCTTATGATAAGAAATAATATAAAACCAATGAAAATGTTTAATAAGCCTAAGTATGAGCGTACATATGTAGACGGTTATGGAAAAATACATCATTATAGTGTTCCGCCAATTGTGGCATTTATATCAACGTTATTTATAGGTGTTTTGACGGGATTGTTTGGTATTGGTGGTGGTGCACTTATGACACCGCTAATGTTAATTGTTTTTAGATTTCCACCACATGTCGCAGTTGGTACAAGTATGATGATGATATTCTTTTCCAGCGTGATGAGTTCTATTGGACATATTGCACAAGGACATGTAGCTTGGGTATATTCTATTGTATTAATCATCTCTAGCTATTTGGGTGCGAAAATTGGTGTAAAAGTCAATCAATCCATACAATCAAATACTGTGGTTATGTTATTAAGAACAGTTATGCTTATAATGGGACTATATTTAATTATTAAGTCATTTTTATAAACTAAGAGGAGGGTACCAAGGTGAAATTAACTATTTACCATACAAATGATATTCACAGTCATTTGCATGAGTATGCTCGTATTTCCGAATATTTAGCTCAAGAGAGACCAAAATTAAATCATCCCTCGCTCTATTTAGATATTGGAGACCATGTAGATTTATCTGCTCCTGTTACAGAAGCTACTATGGGAATCAAAAATGTTGAGCTTTTAAATCAAGCACATTGTGATATAGCAACTATTGGTAATAACGAAGGTATGACAATATCACATGATGCATTAAACACACTTTATGACAATGCAGAATTTGATGTAACTTGTGCAAATGTTTTTGACGAACAGGGTGACTTACCTCGAAATATTACATCATCAATCATCAAAGAGATTGAAGGTGTGAGAATCTTATTTGTTGCAGCCACTGCGCCATTCACACCATTTTATAGGGCTTTGGATTGGGTTGTTACGAATCCATTAGAAGCGATTAAAGATGAAATTAGCGCACATCAAGATGCGTATGACTTATTGATTATTATGAGTCATGTGGGTGTGTTTTTTGATGAAAAATTATGCCAAGAAATTCCTGAAATTGATTTAATATTGGGTAGTCATACACATCATTATTTTGAAAATGGTGAAATGAATAATGGTGTGCTAATGGCAGCTGCTGGTAAATATGGTCACTTTTTAGGTGAAGTAACATTAGAGATAGACCAAAAAAAAGTTGTAGATAAACAAGCAGTGATTTATCCAGTAGACACTTTGCCGGAAGTAGAAACACATTTCGAAAAAGAAGGTAAAGCACTGTTAAGCGATCCAGTTATTAATAGACCAGTTGATTTGCAGAGAAGGACAGATGTAATAACAAAGACGTCTTATATGTTAGCTGAAAGTATATTTGAATTTACGAATGCTGACTGCACAATTATTAATGCAGGATTGATTGTAAAAGGTATTTCAGCGGATCAAGTGACGGAATTTGATATACATCAAATGTTACCTCATCCTATTAATGCTGTTCGCATCCGCTTAAACGGTCTAGAATTAAAAAATATAATCATTAAAAGTCAAAAGCAAGAATATCTAAATGAACATGCACAAGGTTTAGGTTTTAGAGGAGATATATTTGGTGGTTATATACTTTATAATTTAGGATTAATCGAATCTGAAGCAAGATATTTTATCAACGGAGAAGAAATTGAAGACGATAAAAGTTATGTGCTAGGTACTGTTGATATGTATACATTTGGTCGTTATTTCCCAACGCTTAAAGAACAATCTATAGATTACTTAATGCCAGAATTTTTAAGAGATATTTATAAAGATAAATTGCTCGAATATTAAAATATTACATTTTACGTTTTAATTTAATCCGATTTTCGTTATAATGATTACAGATTTGAAATCAGGAGGAATTGTACGGTTATGGCTACTAAAAATGAAGAAATTTTACGTAAACCAGATTGGTTGAAAATAAAACTGAATACTAACGAAAACTACACTGGTCTTAAGAAAATGATGCGAGAAAAGAACTTACATACAGTGTGTGAAGAAGCAAAATGTCCAAACATACATGAATGTTGGGGCGAGCGTCGTACTGCGACATTTATGATTTTAGGTGCAGTTTGTACGCGTGCATGTCGTTTCTGCGCGGTTAAAACCGGATTGCCAAATGAGTTAGATTTAGATGAGCCAGAGCGTGTGGCAGAATCTGTTGAATTAATGAATTTAAAACATGTTGTTATAACAGCGGTTGCACGTGATGATTTAAGAGATGCTGGATCAAATGTTTATGCTGAAACAGTCCGTAAAGTACGTGAGCGTAACCCTTATACTTCAATAGAAATATTACCATCTGATATGGGTGGTGACTTCGAAGCTTTAGAAACATTAATGGCTTCAAAACCAGATATTTTAAACCATAATATTGAAACAGTTCGTCGTTTAACACCAAGAGTTCGTGCTAGAGCGACTTATGACCGTACTTTAGAATTCTTAAGACGTTCTAAAGAATTACAACCTGATATACCAACAAAATCTAGTTTAATGGTAGGACTAGGGGAAACTCACGAAGAAATTTATGAAACAATGGATGATTTACGTGCAAATGATGTAGACATCTTGACTATCGGCCAATATTTGCAACCTTCACGTAAACACTTAAAAGTTGAAAAATACTATACACCATTAGAATTTGGTAAATTAAGAAAAGTAGCAATGGATAAAGGTTTCAAACATTGCCAAGCTGGACCACTTGTGAGAAGTTCTTATCATGCAGATGAGCAAGTGAATGAAGCTGCAAAAGAAAGACATCGCTTAGGTGAAGAACAACTTAACATGGATTCTAATAGTTAAAATATAGAAATTGTATTTAAAGACTTAGTTCAATTAGAGCAATTAACGACGCACGTTAACTCACTTTGGGCTAAGTCTTTTATTAGCAATTATAATAATAGATTACTAACCTTTTTAAGTCAGACACTGTATGGTTAAATTGAGTAATGAAAATTAGATTAGGTGAGTATAATGATAAAAGTTAATAGTTTTTATTTTGAAATTATAGAAGAATATAGAGAATGTTTTGATGAAACATTATTTGCAAATCGTTACGCAGACATTTTAGATAAATATGATTATATTGTAGGAGATTTTGGATATGATCAATTAAGGTTAAAAGGATTCTATAAAGACTCGAATAAAAAGGCTGAATTAAGTAAGCGCTTTTCGACAATTCAAGATTATTTATTAGAATACTGCAATTTTGGATGTCCGTATTTTATTTTAAGAAAAGTTCCTGAAAGTGAGATTAAATCCCGAATTGAAACAGAGGATGAAAATACAGAAATACCTTTTGAAGAAAATAAATTACAAGATGTCAAAATCCAACCAACAATTCAAGATACTGAGCATTAAGTTGATGTAGATTTAGAGTTAGTTTCATATTATTAATAAGTTAGGCTACGATATTGAACCGAGATTTAAGGTTTAGTATCGTAGCCTTTTTCTATGATTGAAATATGGTGCCTAATGAAAAAGGCTGATTATCGTAGGTGATTCAGCCTTACATCAAGCAGTTATTATTGAATGATTCATGACATTGTGACATATCATGTGCATTAATTTCATTAGCAATATTGGATAAACTAATTGCTAACAAATTGAAGTGATTTTATGCAAGCAATATTATCTTAAACATGTGCGTTTATCGTGGTAATTATTGTATAACTTGATTGAGGTATTCAGTGATTTCATTGCCTTCATTTTCAGTTACACCTAAAATATAAGCAATATAGCCTTCTTCTTCTAAATCATCTGTACCAATAATGCCAAATTTATTTGTTTGCATGTTTAAAACCATTGTTTTTCCAAAATGGCGATCAGTTTGTATGAGCATTAAATCATAACGACTATATTCTCCGACGAAACCTACAAATTGTACCTGTGATGATTCATCGTCGTCATAGAGGTACATATCTATCATAATAAACACCCTTTCATCATTGAGTTATTAAAGTTTTTTATCATTCGAATCATTTAATGAAATAAAAAGTCTTAGTTTACAGTATAACCATAAATGAATTCGACTGCAAAGGTGTGGTATGATGAGAATGATAGGGGTGACATAGATGTATTTTGTTAATAAAGAAAAGTTAGATAAAAAAATAAATTACTTACAACAATTGGTAAATGATTATCCGAAATATAGAGATAATCACTATGCATTTGAAAGAATTTCACAAATGTTGATCGAATCATCGGTAGATATTGGTAATATGATTATTGATGGCTTTATTTTAAGAGATCCAGGCAATTATAAAGATGTCATCGATATTTTAGAGTTAGAAAATGTAATCACTAAAGATACTCAAAGTAATATTAACCAAACTGTAGATGTTAGAAAACAATTCGTTCATTATTATGACGAGCTCGATACTACAAAGTTAAAACCACTTTTTGATAAAACACTTGATTATTATCAACAATTTATCGATGAGGTAATACAATTTTTGAATAATGAAAATGTGCCTATTACAGCATTTGGACAAAAAGGAGAGAAGTAAGTTTTGATGAAACAGTACAAAGCATATCTCATTGATTTGGATGGTACGATGTACAAAGGAAATGAAAAAATTGATGGTGCAGCGCAGTTTATTGAATACTTAAACAAGCATCAAATACCTCATTTATTTGTTACGAATAACTCTACCAAAGAACCTACAGAAGTAGCAGAAAAATTAAAAGCGATGGGAGTTGATGCTACAGCAGATGAAGTCGTGACGTCTGCTCTAGCAACTGCAGAATATATTGCTGATGAAAAACCAGGCGCTTCAATCTATATGTTAGGTGGCTCAGGTTTAGAAAAAGCGTTAACGCAACATCATTTGAAAATAAAAGATGATGAGTATGTAGATTACGTAGTTATTGGTTTGGATGAAGCTGTAACTTATGAAAAATTAGCAACTGCTACGCTAGGTGTTCGAAACGGTGCAAAATTTATTTCAACTAATAAAGATGTATCCATACCCAAAGAACGTGGATTCTTACCAGGTAATGGCGCGATTACAAGCGTTGTGTCAGTCTCTACTGGTGTTGAACCAATATTTATTGGTAAACCAGAACCTATTATTATGAATAAAGCCTTGGAAATTTTAGGGTTAGATCGCTCTGAAGTTGCAATGATAGGTGATTTATATGATACAGATATACTTTCTGGAATCAATGTTGATGTTGATACAATACATGTTCAAACAGGTGTATCAACTTTAGATGATGTTAATCAAAAAGCAATACCGCCAACATATAGTTTTAAAGATTTAAATGAAGTAATCAAAGAACTCGAAATTTAGGAGTGATTGAATGCAAAAAATCGTAGTTAGTAGAAAAATTCCACAGAAATTTATTAAGCAATTAGAGGACATCGGTGAAGTAGAAGTTTGGGATGCGTCATTGACCCCTATGCCACGAGAAAAGTTTTTAACTGCTTTAAAAGACGCAACTGCTTGTTTTGTGACATTAAGTGAAATAATGGATGAAGAAGTGATTGAAGCTGCACCAAATCTGAAAGTCATAGCAAACATGGCAGTAGGCTATGATAATATAGATATTGATTTGATGCAAAGTAAGGGTATTGTTGTGACGAATACACCAGGTGTTTTAACTGAAACGACAGCAGAATTAGGATTTACCTTAATGCTTGCAGTAGCAAGACGTGTAGTCGAAGCGGAAACATATGTTCAAAACGGTGAATGGCAGAGTTGGGGGCCGTATTTATTTGCTGGTAAAGATTTATATCAAGCTAACGTTGGTATTTATGGTATGGGGGATATTGGAAAAGCATTCGCGAGACGCCTAAAAGGTTTCAATACGAATATAATGTATCATAATAGAACCAGACATAAAGATGATGAAGAAGCACTTGGTGCATTATACGTTTCATTTGAAACATTATTAAAAGAGAGTGATTTTGTCATTTGTACGGCACCATTAACTGCAGAAACACGTGATAAATTTGACGATAAGGCATTTAAAATGATGAAAAAAGATGCGATTTTTATCAATATCGGTAGAGGTGCTGTTGTCGATGAAGAAGCATTAGTGAAGGCGTTGCAAAATGAAGAAATTAAAGCATGTGGTTTAGATGTTTTAAGAGAGGAACCCATAGATATGCAACATCCATTACTCTCAATGAACAATGCAACGATACTTCCACATATTGGTAGTGCATCGGTTATAACAAGAGACCGAATGATACAACTGTGCATAGATAATATAAAGCTAGTATTAGACGAAAAAGATCCTAAAACGCCCGTTGTATAAATGATTGAAACGAATTTAAGCTGCTTATTACCTGTTTAGCTCGGGTGATTGGCAGCTTATTTTTTAGGAACATTACATTAAATAGCGTAATTTGAACTTACTTAATAAATCGAGGATGCTCACCGCATTTGATGAAAAGGGTCATTACATTCATGTATATTACTATATCTTGGGTTAGAATAGTTAAAATTAATACACAATAAATTCTTTTAAATGAGTTTATTGTGTGTTTTTTTGAATTTTAAAATAATACTCTATTTATTTATATACTATCTAACAATTTTGTTATATATATGCACAAATATTTAATTGTAATGATGTAGGAAAAATTGTATAATTAATTGGTGAAAAAGTTGTATAACTTATATACAATAAGGTGTAAAATATAAAAAAATAATTTAATGAAGATGATTAATGTTGAATTTATATAAATTTTAGAGGTGAAATATGCACAAAAACGATAAAGAACATACTGCTTTACAAAAATTCAAGCCATGGTTATTGACAGTAATGTACCTAGCTATATTAATTGCATTATATTTAATTTATGGTACAGGTGATACACACAATAACTTTATTTACAATGAATTTTAATTAAGGAGACTATCATGAAAGACATCATTCAAACTTTAATAGGACATGGAGAAAACTGTCCAAATCAAGTTGCAGTTAAACATAATGACGAAATTTTGACCTATGAAGCACTAAATCGGTTAGCCAACCAACTTGCAATGATATTAAAAGATGCTAAAACACCATTGATTTTATACGGGCATATGTCCCCGTATATGATTGTAGGAATGGTAGGTAGTATGAAGGCAGGTTGTGGTTATGTTCCCCTAGATACTTCTATCCCTCAAGATCGTATGCTATCAATTATAAATAAAATAGAGCCACAATATATATTTAATACTACTGATGAACAAATAGAAATAGAGCATGTTTCTTTTATTTCAAAAGATTCATTATCAAGTGTAAAACAAGATGACACCACAGTAAGTAATATAAAAGATTCTGATATTGCTTATACTATTTTTACATCAGGTTCTACTGGAGCACCAAAAGGTGTACAAATCAGTTATGAAAGTCTCAATCTTTTTACAAATTGGATGTTAGAACTCAATCAAGTTGGTTCAAATCAACAATGGCTCAATCAAGCGCCTTTTTCATTTGATTTATCTGTCATGTCTATATACCCGTGTTTAATGACTGCTGGAACCTTAAACTTAGTAGATAAAGTAATGATAAATAAACCAAAATTATTAAATCAAATGTTAGAAGAAGCAAAAATAAATGTATGGGTATCTACGCCTTCATTTATGGAAATGTGTCTTATGCTGCCACGCTTAACGGAAACATATTATAGTAATTTGAAAGAATTTTTCTTTTGTGGTGAGATTTTGGCACATAAAACAGCAGAACTATTGCTTCAACGGTTCCCATCTGCATACATTTACAATACATATGGCCCTACAGAAGCTACGGTAGCAGTCACAAGTATATTAGTTACAGATGAAGTTTTAAATCAATATAATCCATTACCAGTAGGTATACCTCAACCGGGAACGAAGTTATCGTTAACCGACGAAGGTGAACTTATCATTTCAGGTAAATGCGTAAGTGAAGGGTATGTCAAAGATGACATACGTTCAAAAAAAGTATTTACCAAATTGGATGGTGAGAAATCTTATTATACTGGTGACAAAGCACAATTGATTGATAACCAATGGTTTATTAATGGAAGAATAGATTATCAAATTAAATTAAACGGCTATCGTATGGAATTAGAAGAAATAGAGTTTCAATTGCGAAAGTTAGCAAAAATCAGAGATGCAGTTGTTGTACCAACTTATAAAAATAACAAAGTCATTCATTTAAATGCTGCAGTTATTTTAAGTGATTGCGAAACCCACGAAGACGTTCAAACTTTGACTCATGAAATAAAAACGGAATTAAAACATGTATTGCCCGAATATATGATTCCTAAAAAGTTAATATATATGAAGAAATTACCGCTTACGATGAATGGAAAATTAGATCGTAAAAAGATTGCTGAGGCTATAGAGAAATGATTCCATACGGCGATTTTACATTCTTTCTTATAGCATTTGTTATTTTGTTACCAGTTATTATATTAGGATTTATGGGTAAGCAGAGCAAAATTTATAATGGTTTGAGTACAGCAGTCATGATTATATTAATATTTTCATCGAATAAGCATCATCTATTTGGACAAGCTTTTTTGAGTTTAGAACTGATAAATTTTATCCTTTATTTAATTTGGCAAGTGTTGATTATCATATATTACTGGAATTCTCGTGCTAAAAATAATACAACAGCAAAATTTATATCGGTTATTTTTCTCTCTGTTTTGCCACTTATTGTTGTGAAATTTATGCAAAGTTCGTGGTTTGGAATGGCACAGTTAAAACTACATGAGATTAAAGTCATAGAATTCATCGGATTTTTAGGCATTTCGTATGTTACTTTTAAAAGTGTTCAACTATTAATGGAAATTAGAGATGGCTCAATCAAAGAGATTAAATTTTGGAAAGTCGTACAGTTTATATCGTTTTTTCCAACCATTTCCTCAGGACCAATTGATCGTTACAAACGTTTTGTGAAAGATGACAATAAAATTCTGAGTGGAAGTGACTATAATGGTTTATTTGTCAAAGCAATACATTACATTATGCTTGGATTTTTATACAAATATATTATTGCTTATTTGATACAAACATTTGCAATTAATCCATTAATGCTCGATTTTTCTGGTGTTATCACAAAATGGTTATATATGTACGCATACAGTTTATATTTATTTTTTGACTTTGCCGGATATTCACTTTTTGCTATTGCGTTTAGCTATATTTATGGTATTCAAACGCCACAAAACTTTAACCAGCCATTTAAAGCTAAAAATATTAAAGATTTTTGGAATAGATGGCATATGTCACTATCATTTTGGTTTAGAGATTGTATTTATATGCGGTCATTATTTTTTATGTCAAAGAAAAAATTACTAAAAAGTCAATTTGCAATGTCGAATATAGCCTTTTTCTTAAACTTTTTAATAATGGGCATATGGCATGGTATAGAACTTTATTACATTTTGTATGGGTTGTATCATGCAGCATTATTTATTGGATATGGCTATTATGAAAAATGGAGAAAAAAACATCGTCCACGTTGGCAGAACCAGTTTACAACTGCTTTGAGTATTGTTGTAACATTTCATTTTGTAACATTTGGTTTTCTGATTTTTTCAGGAAAACTGTTTTAAAATTAGGAGGAATAATAATGGAATTTAAAGAACAAGTATTAGATTTATTAGTTGAAGTAACTGAAAATAATATCGTGAAAGAAAATCCTGACATTGAATTATTTGAAGAAGGTATTATAGATTCATTTCAAACGGTCGGTTTATTATTAGAAATTCAAAACAAATTAGATATTGAGGTTTCAATTATGGATTTTGACAGAGATGAATGGGCAACACCAAATAAGATTGCAGCGGTATTAGAAGAATTAAGATGAAATTAAAACATTTTATACCAATTATCATCAGTTTATGTTTATTTGGGATTTTCTTAATATTACCTTCTAGTTGGTTTAGTGGATTAATCACTCAGAAAACGTTAGATAATCAACGTACTTCACTCTCAGATCAAGTGTTAAAAGGTACGTTAATCCAAGAGCAGATGTTTAAGTCGAATCATTTTTATCCAATTTACGGTTCTAGTGAACTTGGGAAAGATGACCCGTTTAATCCATCTATATTGTTGCGCGATAACAATATGCATGTTAAGCAACCATTTCTAATTGGCACAGGTGGTTCTACAGATTTAATTAATGCTGTGGAATTAGCCTCACAATATGATCATTTAAAAGGAAAGAAAATGTCACTTATTATATCGCCGCAATGGTTTACAAACCATGGATTAACTAATAAAAATTTTGATGCTCGTATGTCTAAAGCACAGTTGAACCGCTTATTTAAGCAAAAGCATTTAAGCCCAGAACTTAAACAGCGCTATGCCAAACGTTTATTAAGATTTAAAAATGTAGAAAATCGAAACTATTTAGAAAAAGTAGCTAAAGGTAAAATTAGTGACAATGACCAATATGTATCATCATTTAAAATGAATCAATTTGAAAAAATTGAAGCAATAAAGTCGAATTTACCTCTTGCAAATACTGAGTTAGCAGATATTACACCGGTAACTGCACAAGATGACAGTTGGGGGATGCTTCGCAATAAAGCTGAATACTATGGTGCTAAACATTCACAATCAAATATATTTAAAATTAGAGATGAGTATTGGCAATTAATAAAAAAGCATAAGCGTAAAGTGAACAGAGATTATGAATTTAATAGTAATTCTCCAGAATTTAAAGATTTGGAGTTATTGGTAGATACTATGCGAGAGGCTGGTGCTGATATTGAATATATTAGTCTTCCATCAAATGGAAAATGGTACGATCACATAGGTGTAAATAAAGAAAAACGTCAGAAAGTATATAATAAAATTAAGAACACAGTTATTAGTCGTGGCGGGAAAATTTACGACATGACAGATAAAGATTATGAACCTTATGTTATCAGTGATGCCGTCCATATAGGATGGAAAGGTTGGGTTTATATTAGTGAGCACATTGCTCAGCACATGCGCAAATAACTACTTTCAAATTAAGGATGAATGATTTGAATGATGATTAAAATGTTGACTAGGATAGGAAATCGCAACTATGGATTTTCTATCGTGTTTACTGATTTTATTTATCGGTTCTGCATTTGATTAAAAATGAACAGCGTGCTGATTACGTCAGGAATGACTTGTATAAATTTAAGCAATAAAGTCAAATCACTTCGCTATCATACAATTTTCAATTTTATTTCTGGTTTTAATATAAAAATGCACTTTCATGTTTAAATGAAAGTGCATTTTGTTATAAATCAGCTATTTGATGAAAGATTCATAAACGAAGAATTCTATAAAATTTGACGTTTTTGTTGTTTAATTTATTTATAAGTTGATCAACTAGAATACTTGCTCTACTTCTACTACTCCAGGTACTTCTTCATGTAAAGCACGTTCGATGCCTGCTTTTAATGTGATTGTTGAACTTGGGCATGTACCACATGCACCGTGCAATTGAAGTTTAACAATGCCATCTTCTACATCTACTAGCGAACAGTCGCCGCCATCACGTAGTAAGAATGGACGTAGTTTTTCAATTACTTCTGCTACTTGATCAAACATTGTTACGTTTTCAGTTGGCATGGAAATGCCTCCTTTCAAGTATATTATTTCATTTTCTGTCTATCTTTTTATTATAATAGATATATAAAGAAAAATCTATCAATCGAGACAAAAGGGGATAAGTAAAATGAATAAAGTAAGTGTAGTCGTTTATGGTGCAGATGTTGTTTGTGCAAGCTGTGTTAATGCGCCAACAGCGCGTAATACTTTTGATTGGTTGCAACCATTGCTCAAAAGAAAGTATCCAGATATCCAATTTGAGTTTACGTATATTGATATAGAAAAGGATACTGAAAATTTAACTGATCATGATCAACAATATATTGAGCGTATTCAAGATGATGAATTGTTCTATCCGCTTGTAACGATGAATGATGAATACGTTTCAGATGGGTATGTACAATTGAGAGATATCACTCAATTTATGGATGCGCATTAATTTAATTATTTTAAAAAAAGACACGTACCTATACTTTTTACGCATGTTAATAAAGTATAGGAAGACGTGTCTTTATAATTACTGATTAAAATTTATCCATTGTGATATTTGTATAACCATAGCACACCAGATTTTAAGATTGAAGCTAAACGACCCGTAACGGTTCTATCCATGATGTAAGCAAACCCTTTTTTATCACCAAGGGAACCTAAGAAGCCTTGAACTTTGAGTTCTGGCATTTTTTCTGGTAGAGGTTTACCTTGCCATTGTAATTTCATAACATCAGCAATCTGGTCTCCCTGAACTTCAGCAAGTTGTGCACTAGGTGCATGAGGTAAATCTGCACAATCGCCAACTACGTATACATTTTTATAGGTTGGGACTTGATGGTATTGGTTTAGGATGACACGGCCATCTCTGCTAATGTCAATTGGTAAATTTCTAACAATTTCCACAGGTTGAATGCCAGCAGTCCATACGATTAAATCCAATGGTTCAGGTACATCGTTATTGAAAATTTTACCAGGTTCCACACGATTAATATCAGAATTTGGAACTACCGTTACATCGTTCTTTTTAAACCAATTTTCTATATAACGACTTAGCTTTTCTGGAAAACGACGTAAAATACGTTCTCCTCGATCATATAAGTATATTTGCAAATCTTTACGGCTTTCGCGAAGTTCGCTCGCTAATTCGATGCCACTTAAACCCGCACCTACAATACCCACTTTTGCTCCATTTGGTAATTCACTGATATGATGAAATGTTTCCCGTGAACTTGATAACGTTTGGATACTGTGTGTGTATTCTGCTGCTCCTGGGACATTATGATATTTGTCCTCGCAACCAAGTCCAATGACTAATTCGTCATAATCTACTTTTGTGTTGCCAACTGAAATAATTTGATCTTCTAAATTAATATCATTGATTTCTCCGTATACAATATTAATACGTTCTGAATCGGGAAAATTCATACGAATATCTTTGTCTGATTTAGTACCAGCAGCTAATTCATAGAATTCTGGTTTTAAACCATGATAAGGCATACGATCAATTAATGTAATAGAATAATTTTCAGGAAGTGCCGATGGTAAAATATGAGACATAATGCGCATATTTCCATATCCGCCACCCAATAGTACTAAATTTTTCATTTATGATACCCCTTTAGTAAAAATATATTGAGCAATTTGATAAAAATACAGTTTATTTTTGTTAATAAATAATATTTTTATCTCTTGTCGTCAATGTAAGTCAATAAATACAATTTGGTTAAATCATATTCGTCATCATTGAACGAAATACCAATTTCATAATAAGCTTACTTAGATATATTATATGCTTTTTTATATACTTCTACAAATAAACGTGATGAATTGTAATTTGTAAACATAAATCTTTAAAAATACAATATGATTATAACAATATAAAAAATTAGTGTGAATGGCATTTTATACGAAAACGTGTTTTGTTTTAATTGAATTGTTACAAAAACAACAAAATGAATGATTAATTCATATAAGCTAGTAAGTGGTCAAAAGTGATGTGATTTTGTTATAATTACTAAACTGATAATTAATTGAGAGGGTGTAATATGAATCCAATAGTTGAGTTCTGCATTTCGAATTTAGCGAAAGGTGGAGATTATGTATATAATCAACTTGAAAATGATCCAGGTGTAGACGTTTTAGAATATGGATGTCTGCAAAATTGTGGCATTTGTTCAAGTGGCTTGTATGCATTAGTAAACGGTGATATTGTTGAAGGAGAATCACCAGACGACTTATTACAAAATATTTATTCACATATAGAAGAAACATGGATTTTTTAGGGAGGTAATTTCAATGGCAGTAGTTGAACTAACAGAAGCGGCAGCATACGAAGTTAAAGATATGATGGAACAGAATGATATGCCAGATGGCTTTTTGAAAATCAAAGTTAATGGTGGCGGTTGCACAGGATTAACGTATGGTATGTCTGCAGAAGCTGAACCTAGTGAAAATGATGAAATATTTGAATTTCACGGTGTCAAAGTGCTAGTTGATAAATATGATATACCAGTATTGGAAGGTACAAAAATTGATTTCAAACAATCGTTAATGGGCGGTGGCTTCCAAATAGACAATCCAAATGCAATTGCATCTTGTGGTTGTGGAAGTTCATTCAGAACTGCAAAAGTTTCTGGTTCCCCAGAAGATTGTTAAAAATTATAAACCGAGTGTTTATGGACTATAGTTCGACTAAATGTGGTTAGAACTATAGTCTTTTATCTGTTTATGTGAAAAAATAAACAATATATGCATTTCGGCTTGAAAATAAACTATAAAAACTATAAAATTAGTGTTGGATGAAAAATGTCTTTTTTGTGAATTTCTATGTAAATCAGTAAATTATAAAAAGACGATCGCAACAAAAAAATTATGAAAGCTTAGGTGAATGAAATGGCTCAAGAACGTAAAAAAGTTTTAGTTTTAGGCGCTGGTTACGCTGGGTTACAAACTATTACCAAATTACAAAAGCAACTTTCAGCTGATGAAGCTGAAATTACATTAATCAATAAGAATGATTATCACTATGAAGCAACTTGGTTACATGAAGCTTCAGCTGGAACAATTAGTTATGAAGATGTTTTATATCCAGTTGAAAGCGTAATCAATAAGAATAAAGTAAACTTCATTAAAGCAGAAGTTACAAAAATTGATCGCAATGCTAAAAAAGTAGAAACTGATGCAGGAATCTTTGATTTTGATATTTTAGTTGTTGCTTTAGGTTTCGAAAGTGAAACATTTGGTATTAAAGGTATGAAAGATCATGCTTTCCAAATCGAAAATATTTTAACTGCACGTAAATTAGCGCGCCATATTGAAGATAAATTTGCTAACTACGCTGCTTCTAAAAATAAAGATGATAAAGATTTAGCTATTATCGTTGGTGGTGCAGGTTTTACAGGTGTTGAATTCTTAGGCGAATTAACTGACCGTATCCCTGAGTTATGTAACAAATATGGTGTAGATCAAACAAAAGTTAAAATTACTTGTGTAGAAGCTGCTCCAAAAATGTTACCTCAATTCTCTGATGAATTAGTAAACCATGCAGTTAGTTATTTAGAAAGTAAAGGTGTTGAATTTAAAATTGCTACACCGATTGTTGCTGCAAATGAAAAAGGTTTCGTAGTTAAAGTTAATGATGAAGAACAACAATTAGAAGCAAATACAGTTGTATGGGCAGCAGGTGTTCGTGGTAGTAAGTTAATGGAAGAATCATTCGAAGGCGTTAAACGTGGCCGTATCGTTACAAATCAAGATTTAACAATCGATGGTTATAATGATATTTTTGTAATAGGTGATTGTTCTGCATTTATTCCAGCTGGTGAAGAACGCCCATTACCTACTACAGCACAAATTGCAATGCAAGAAGGCGAGCACACTGCTAAGAACATTAAAAATATTTTAGAAGGTCAACCTACTCAAGAGTTTGAATATGTTGATCGCGGTACAGTATGTTCTTTAGGTGCTAACGATGGCGTTGGTGTTGTTTATGGTAAAGATATCCAAGGTAAAAAAGCTGCATTTATGAAAAAAGTAATCGATACACGTGCAGTATTCAAACTTGGTGGTATTGGTTTAGCATTTAAAAAAGGTAAATTTTAATAACTGATAACCAATAGATATGTATCTATTGACCATAAATATTGAGGCTGAGACATAAATTGTCTCAGCCTCAAATTTTATATATAGTATGATATAATCTATCATTTTTATAATGATCCGACATTAAAATGATACAATGTGACAGAATAAATTGAAATGAGGGATGTTTGATGAAAACAGTTATAAATAACACTTCTAAGATTGAACAAGAAACAATTATTGTAGGTGTGCCTGAACATTTAAATCAATTAGAGTCGATACAAATTGCTGGAAATGACATAAAAGACTTATTATCCCCTTTAAAAGAACATCATATTTTCAGCACCAATGTTGGAGCGATTTCGAGTACATTTTTTAAAGTAGATGAGAAGGCACATAAACTGATTACTGTGGGCTTAGGAAATACTAAAACATTAGGATATAATGATTATTTAAAAATCTTCGGAAATTTATTTCAAACTTTAAATAGCAAAAGGATAACTAAAGCATCATTGTTGTTTAACACGTTTAAATCTCAAAAAGTAGAAACGGAATTAATAGCAGAAATTCTTGGTAAACAAAGTAAACAATCTATCTATCATTTTGATGGTTATAAAACTAATAAATCAGCGCCTTATCAATTAACAATAGAGATTCACACAGAAGAAGATCACATTGTCGAGTTTATTGAACGAGGAGAGGCTATTGCAACTGCTGTTAATTTAGCACGTGATTATAGTAATATACCACCTAACATATTGACACCAGCTTATTATGCAGAATTGATACAAAATCAATTTAATGACACTATCGTATCAGTTGATATCAAAGATAATAAAACTTTACAAAAAGAAGGTTTTGGGTTAATTCATGCAGTTGGTAAAGGTTCTAAAAATGGTCCACGCGTAATAACGTTGACTTATAATGGTGGAAAACCAGGAGAAAATCCTATTGCACTCGTAGGTAAAGGCATTACGTATGATTCAGGTGGCTATTCAATCAAATCAAAAACAGGTATGCAGACCATGAAATTTGATATGTGTGGCTCAGCAAATGTAATAGGAATGATCGAAGCTGCTCGTCAATTAGTACTGCCACTAAATATTGTTGGAATTATTGCCGCTGCCGAAAATATGGTGAATGACGAAGCAATGAAACCAGATGATGTTTACACAGCACTTAGCGGAGAATCAGTAGAGGTATTAAATACTGATGCAGAGGGGCGCCTTGTTTTAGGTGACGCTGTATTTTATGCAAATCAATTTCAGCCAAGTATAATATTAGATTTTGCAACGTTAACTGGCGCTGCTGTAGCTGCGTTAGGTGAAGATAAAGCTGCCGTTTTTAATCAAAATGCTGACACTACGTTAAAATCTATTCTACAACAAGCACAAATGATGGATGAAAAAGTCTTTGAATTACCGATTACTGACACAGAACAAGCACTGATAAGAAAAAGTGAAGTGGCTGATTTAGTTAACCATACCAATGGTCAAGGTAAAGCATTGTTTGCAGCAACATTTATCAATCATTTTGCAGGTAATACACCACATTTACATTTTGATATCGCAGGGCCTGCTACTACGAATAAATCAAGTTATAAAGGGCCTGTGGGACCTACAGGTTATCTAATATCAACAATCGTACAATGGTTACGTGTACTATAGATGTAACAATATTACTATTAAAAACAAAAGCTTCAAGTTAATTTTAGTAGATTAACTTGAAGTTTTTTTAACCTTATATCACAAGGTTGGCAGGTTAATGATTCATATTTTATCTAAATATCAAGATAGGATTGACAATTTGATAAGCAATTGTTATTATAAATCTCGTGATACTTTAGTTCGATAACGTAATAAAGGAGTTGTGCTTTTGTGATAAATGCAGTTGTTATAGCAGTGGTACTGATGATTGTACTCTGTTTATGTAGATTAAATGTTGTTATAAGCTTATTTATCAGTGCACTAGTTGGTGGCTTAATCGCAGGTATGAGCGTCACAGACATTGTATCTGTATTTGGTAAAAATATTGTTGATGGCGCAGAAGTGGCATTGAGCTATGCTTTACTAGGCGGGTTTGCTGCGTTGATTTCTTATAGTGGTATTACTGACTATTTAGTAAATAAAATTATCAATGCTATTCACGCGGAAAACAGTAAAATGTCACGTATTAAAGTTAAAGTGATTATTATCGGTGCCCTCTTAATTATGAGTGTAATGAGCCAAAACTTAATACCTGTACATATTGCATTTATCCCAATTGTGATACCACCATTAATAAGTTTGTTCAATGAACTTAATATAGATAGAAGACAAATTGCTATTATCATTGGCTTTGGTTTATGTTGGCCATACGTATTATTGCCATATGGTTTCGGTCAGATTTTCCATCAAATCATTCAAAGCGGATTTTCTAAAGCAGATCATCCAATTGAAATGGGCATGATATGGAAAGCGATGCTGATTCCTTCATTAGGCTATATTGTTGGCTTAATTGCAGGTATTTATTATTATAGAAAACCTAGAAAATATTCTGAACATAAAGATATTAAAGATATGAGTGAAATTGAAATTAGACCATATGTCCTCATAGTAACCATTATTTCTATTATTGCTACGTTTTTAGTACAAATGTTCACTGATTCTATGATATTTGGGGCTTTAGCTGGTGTGCTTGTATTCTTCATCTCACGTGCATACAAGTGGACTGAGTTAGACCAAAAATTTGTAGATGGTATTAAAATTATGTCATTTATAGGTGTCGTAATCTTATCAGCAAATGGATTTGCAGGTGTAATGAATGAAACAGGAGATATCGGTAATTTAGTAAGTGGGCTTAGCGATGTTATTGGTGAGAATAAATTATTTAGTATTATTGTCATGTACATTATTGGTTTGGTCGTAACATTAGGTATCGGTTCATCATTTGCTACAATACCTATTATTGCAACGTTATTTGTGCCATTAGGTGAATCTTTAGGATTAAGTACTATGGCATTGATTGCGTTGATAGGAACAGCAAGTGCATTAGGTGATTCAGGATCACCTGCAAGTGATTCAACATTAGGACCTACGGCAGGTTTAGATGTTGATGGTCAACATGATCACATTCGTGATACATGTATTCCAAACTTTGTTTTCTATAACATTCCTCTAATTATTTTTGGAACAATAGCGGCTATGATATTATAAATCTAAGAATAAAAAAAGAGGTGTCTTAAATGGCAAATATGCTTGATGCTTTAAAGATAAAGGTAGAGCGACAAGAACATGGACTTATGGTTATGTCCATGCCAGTAACAGATGAAGTAAAACAACCATTTGGCTTTTTACATGGTGGGGCGAGTTTAGCGCTCGGAGAAACAGCATGCTCTATGGGGGCTGCTGAAATCATTGACACAGAGCATTACATTCCCCTAGGTTTAGAAATGAATGCGAATCATATAGGTTCGACAACCGAAGGGACAATATTTGCGACTGCTACAATCATACATGAAGGTAGTACGACTCAAGTTTGGAACATAGATATCAGAGACCAAAATGATAGATTGATTTGTGTAATGAGAGGAACCGTTGCTATTAAACCACGTAAACGGCAATGAGCAATTAAAGTATTAGATTAGTGATTTTTATTTTAATGATTAGCATGTATTCAAGCTAATTAATATTAAATGTAAACTATATATGAGCTTGGGATAAAAACCTAGAAAATAGCACGCAGATGATTTAATTAATGCATCTGCGTGCTTCTTTGTTATTCAATATTTCGTATGGTTGGCTCGCTTTCTTAGGAAACAGCGTCAGATTGTCTTGTTTCCTCAAGCGACACGCCAAAATATAATGTATTCATATGTCATTTCACATTAAAATACTTTAAAAACAAGGTCTTATATTAACCAAAATGATGTTAATAATTATTCTACATGCATACACAAATCTGTATACACTGGTCGTAAAATAGAAAAAATGCTTAATAATCGTATCTAAATGATGTAGCTCTCACAAAATCAAACACCTTTTTATAAA
This sequence comes from Staphylococcus cohnii species complex 1663, assembly GCF_041008415.1. Lineage (NCBI taxonomy): Bacteria > Bacillati > Bacillota > Bacilli > Caryophanales > Staphylococcaceae > Staphylococcus > Staphylococcus cohnii species complex 1663. The sequence goes on along the minus strand of NZ_JBFDVL010000003.1, from coordinate 32,908 downwards.
ACAATGAATCGTTTTAAAGTAAATCTTAAAGTAGATGTCTTATTAGTATCTTTATTACTTGGTATTAATGGTATTTAATATGAGCAAATTAGCAACTCAATGAGTTAATTATTATTTCAATTGAAATTGGCTTTTTACTTGTCCAAGCACTTTATGTCCCAGGTCCTTTTAAATATGTTTATTTGTTGTTAAATATATCTTATGTTCAGTACGTTTTTTTGATAATGCAGCAGTTGCAATTTTTGCTGCTGCTTCACGGCCACCCATGATGTTGCGAGCAAAGGGACCGAGTTCTAAATCTGCTAGACCACCTGTGACGAATAAATTCGGTAACCATTCTAAATGAGATGAAATAGAAGGCAGTCCCGCGTCTGACACAGGTGCATTAAAATTTTTAACGAGCTGCTTGATAATTGGTTGTTGCATAAGTGTATCTTCGAAACCTGTGGCTAATACTACGCTATCATAGAACATACAATATTGTTCTGTACAAATATGATGATGATGTATATCTTTTAATTCATTGATATGCATTATTAATTTACCTTGCTTCATGTGTTTTTTGAGCCTCAATGCTAATTCTTTAGGCATAGAACCTTTATGGCGCTCTTTTTGAATGATTTTCAGTTTGGTTTTAGAGTCAGTTAATGCACTAAAGTTTGACATTTTTTTGGGACCTAACCAACCTGGATCTGCGTCGAAGTCATGTACATCAATTATTTTATTTGTCCAAAGATGAATGACTGATTGCGGTTGATGTTGTAGTAATTTTAAAGTGACATGTGCTGCAGAAATCCTACTTCCAACGACATGAGAAGTTTGTTTATGTAAATTTAATTGTGAATCAAAAATATGATATACATCTGGTGTATGTTTAAAGTTATGTGGAATATAGGGTACGTGATTACAACCTGTTGCAATCACCAAGTAATCTGATGCAATCCAATTGTGTTGTGATAATTGTACATGCCATTGTTTTTGGTTGAAGCTGATTTTATTAGCAAAACCGACAATATGGTTCTTGTTCAAATTGAATGTATGTAATAGATGGTGAATATGGTCTATAAATAACGCTCGATTTGGTCTTTTATACGGTCCATAACTGGCATTAATATATTGATGACATTTAGCAAATTGATTTAAATGAAAGGGATTAGGATGTATATGGTGGACACACGGCGAACGTAAATAAGGCATTTGAATGCGTTGAGTATAATCCTCGAATTGCTCGCATAAACTTTGATGTGGATCAATAATTGTTAGTTCGTGGTCTTTGATACCTATGGATTTTAATTTTATTGCAATTGTAACTGCTTGGATACCGCCACCGATTATGGTCCAAGTAGACATATTTTCAGCTCCTTTTAAAACGTAATAATTACGATTTAATATATCATCACACACCGAATTTAGCAATCATTAATTTTATAAAATAAAAAACGCATCCCAGTTAATTGGAATGCGTAAGTTAATGACTTTACAATTTTGTATCTTTTAGGTCTTTTTGTATATCATCACGTTTTGTTCTTTTGGAAGCGGGTGTTCTCAAATTATATGCGGATTTAATAATAAGGTGACTTGCTAGTGGACCTGTTATCAGAATAAATAATATTCCAATAAGTAATTGCATATTTACGTAACCTTCACGCCCGATGAAATATAAGAAAACACCACTTATAAGTAACATTGCTCCCAATGTAGCGGCTTTACCAGCAGCATGTGCGCGCGCATATACGTCATCTAAACGCAAGAGGCCAATCGCAGCTAGTGCACTTATGAGTGAGCCGAGGATAACTAAGATAAGTGCTATGCTAATGATGATCGTTGTTATCATGTTCAATCACCTTACCTTTATCCATATATTTTGCAAACACTGCGGTTCCTAAAAATGCTAAAATACCAATTAACAAAATAGCAACCATCATATATTTAGTACCTAAGAAAATACTAAATAGTGCTACAATCGCCATTAGTTGGATACCCATTGCGTCGAGTGCCACAACCCTATCCGCAAGAGAAGGGCCGATAATGACACGAACAAGCATACCAAACATTGACAATGTTACGATAACTAATGCCACGATTAATATTACGTTGTAGTTCATTAATATTCGCCTACCTCTCTTACCACTTTTTCAAGTGATGATTTAATACTTTCTATTTCTTCTTCCTTAGTACTAAAATCAATACTGTGAATGTATATTTTTGTGCGATCATCACTAATGCCTAGAACAATTGTGCCTGGTGTCAGGGTAATCAAATTTGATAACAACACAATTTGCCAATCTTTTTTTAAATCGGTCGGATAAGTAAAAAAGGCGGGTTCGTTGTTTATTTTAGGCTTAGTTACAATTCTAATAACATCAATATTTGCTTTAATCAATTCTACTAAAAACACGATAAATAATTTAATGATTTTATAAATAGTAATAATATAAAATCTACCGGGTAAGATACCGCGCATTAGGAATACTAATAAAAGACCAAAGATATAACCTAAAAGGAAATTATTAAATGTATAACTGCCGGTAACGAATAGCCAAAACACAGATAAAATTAAATTTACTAATATTTGAATTGCCATACTATTTACCCCCCAATACGCTGTCTATATATACACTAGGATTATAGAATGTTTCAGCAGCATCTTTTATGATTGGTTGTAAAAAGTCAGCGGATAGGCCAAATATTACTGATATGGCAACTGCAATAATAGCTACTGTTAAGATACCTTTGTACTGCAGTTTAGGATTGACTTCATAACCTTCAGATTCACCGAAGAATCCTTTTAAGAAAATACGAATAACAGAGTAAAGTACGACTAAACTAGATAGTAATATGATTATACCGCTTAAATAAAATCCTTTTTCGAAAGTAGCTTGAACGATATAGTATTTACCATAAAAACCACTTAACGGCGGAATACCAGCTAAACTTAAAGCAGCGATAAAGAAAGACCAACCTAATACAGGATAATGTTTGATTAAGCCACCATATTTGCGTAAATCGTGTGTTTTGGTGATTTTATACATCACACCAATTAAGAAAAATAGTGCAGCTTTTATCAACATATCGTGTAAAGTATAATAAATTGCGCCCATCATGCCAGCCTGATTCATCATTGCTACGCCTACTAAAATGACACCAACAGCAATCATAATATTATAAATGATAATTTTTTTAGTATCAAAGTAGCTTACTGCACCCACACAACCAAAAATAATTGTAAGTAAGGCTAAGAATAGAATGGTGTACAGCGAAAAATTAGAGGAATCGCCAAAGAAAAGGCTTGCTGTTCTAGCTATTGCGTAAACCCCAACTTTTGTTAATAATGCACCAAAGAAAGCGATAATTGCTATAGGTGGCGCATAATAAGCTCCTGGTAGCCAGATATACATTGGAAACACACCAGCTTTTGTAGCAAAAACAAAGATGAACATAATAAATATAATACTGATAATTCCTTTGTCTTGTGTTGATAGTTGGCTTAATTTTTCACTGATATCTGCTAAATTCAATGTACCGACGACAGAATAAAGCATTGCAACGGCTATAACAAAGAAAGCAGAAGATGTCACATTCACAAGCACATATTTTATCGTTTCACTCAATTGAACTTGTGTGCCACCAATAACTAATAAAATATAAGATGCCATTAAAAATACTTCAAAGAATACGAAAAGGTTGAAAATATCACCAGTTATAAATGAGCCTATAACACCTGTGAGCATAAACATTATGGCAAAATAATAATAATATGTTTCACGTTCGATACCTACTGATTGATATGAATATAAGATAATCAACATTGTTACAATTAAACTTGTAATCACAAGTAAGATACTAAAAATATCTGTAACAAAAACAATACTATAAGGTGCATCCCATGAACCAAGCTCGAGTTTTATAGGTCCATCTCTGAGAACATTCTTTAGATTTATAAAAGCAAAAATTAATGTAACTGCAGTACCTGTTAGTGCAACGTAGCGTTTAACTTTAGGGCGTTTACCAATAAAAATTAATGCAATAATTGTTAACATTGGTATGACAAGTAATGAAATAATAAGATTACTCTCTATCATTATCTAGCACCCCTTTCATGCTTTCTACGTTGTCTGTACCTAGTTCTTTATAGCTTCTAAAAGCCAATACTAAGAAAAAGGCTGTTACTGAAAATGAAATTACAATTGCTGTTAATATGAGTGCTTGTGGAATTGGATCCACATATGAAGTAAACCCTTTTTCATAAATAGGGACTTCACCTTTTTTAAGACCACCCATCGTTATTAAAAATAAATTAGCTGTATGTGTTTGTAATGTAGTCCCAATAATGATGCGTATCAAACTTTTAGAAAGAATGAGATAGACGCTCATTGCAGTGAGAATACCACAAACAAAAATCATCACTATTTCCATTACTCATTCTCTCCAATCGCTAATATTATAGTCATTATTGTGCCAACAACCGCACATAAAACACCTAAATCAAAAAATGTGGCAGTGTGCATTTCTATAGGTTTTAAAATACCTAATGGAATTTCAAAAGGTGTATGCGTAAAGAAGTTTTTATTGTATAGCCAACTCGCCATCGGTGTAGCTAAACAAAAGAACAACCCGATACCAATGAGTTTTTTGAAGTCCCATGGGTATATTTTACGCATCGTTTTAATATCATAAGCAACAGCTACAATCACAAGTGAACTTGATAGTAGTAAGCCACCGACGAAACCGCCACCAGGTGTATAATGTCCTGTTAGAAATAGGTGTAAACCAAACATAACGATTAAGAAGAAAATCACAATGGCAGAGTATTGGAATATTAAATTATTTTTCTGTCTTTTCAATGTGAGTTCCTCCTTCATCATTTGGTTTATTTTTATAACGAAGTTTAATCATTGTGTAAACACCTAATCCAGCAATACCTAATACTGAAGATTCGAATAAAGTATCCGTACCACGGAAATCAACTAGGATAACGTTGACCATGTTTGTACCATGAGCTAAATCATATACATGCGCTTTATAAAATTCTCCAATTGAGCCAAAGTGTCTATTTCCGTATGTGATTAAACCTAATACTGTTACAACAGTACCAGCACCGATGGCAATCAAAATATTCAGCCACTTATATGAAGTGGACTCGTTATGTCGATTTAGATTTGGTAAGTGATAGAAACATAATAAGAACAATGCAGTAGAAATAGATTCTACAACAAATTGCGTCAGCGCTAAGTCTGGCGCACCAAAGAAAATAAAGAAGATTGCTACTGCATAACCTACTGCACTTGCCATGATAATACTGAATAGTCGAGAGCGAGCAAAAATAATCATTGAAGCTGCCGTAATAATAATGACTACGATGATCAATTCGAATGGTCTGATTTCACTAACATCTTTAAAGTTAACACTGAATGGTGTTACTAATAACGTCACAAGTGTAATTATGATTAAAGACGCAAAAATGATTAATAAGTTATTACGTGTAAATCCAGTAACATAAGTGTTGGTAAATTGACTAGAATAGCCTGGGAATACCGTTCCAACTTTATCATACCAATAATTGATTGTTAGTTTTGTAGGTTGTGCTTTTAATAAACTAATCCAATAACCAAAGCTAAATATTAACAATATACCAGCTACATAAATGCCCAATGTGGAGAAAAAGGCTGGTGTAAATCCATGGAACATATGAAACTCAGCTGTTGCATTTGTATTATTACTGATTGCGTTGACAGCTGGTTCAATAATCGTACCTGTCAATATTGAAGGGAAGAACCCAAAAACAATGACGAGTAGTGCTAAAATACCTGGAGAGATTAGCATTAATTTTGAAACTTCATGAGCTGATTTTGGTAAATTATCTGGTTTATAACTACCTAAGAATATTTGACCAATAAATCTAACTGCATAAACAAAAGTGAATACGCTGCCCAAAATGGCTACGATAGGTATGAGTATGCCAATACTATTTAAACTGAAGATATTAGCATGTGTAACTTCAATCATACTTTCAAGAAATTTCTCTTTAGATAAGAAACCATTAAACGGTGGAATACCCGCCATACTCAATGATGTAATTAATGTAATCGTAAAAGAAATTGGCATGATTGTTACTAAGCCACCCAATTTATTGACATCACGTGTTCCTGTACTGTGATCAACAGCACCAGTTACCATAAATAATGCACCTTTAAATGTAGCGTGATTTATAAGGTGAAACACAGCCGCTGTAAACGCAGCAACATAAATTTGACTATCTGCACCTTCGAAATGATAACTTACTGCCCCGATACCTAACATTGACATAATCATGCCTAATTGTGAGACAGTTGAAAAAGCTAAAATGCCTTTTAAATCTTGTTGTTTTGTGGCATTCAAAGATGCCCAGAACAGCGTGATTAAGCCGACTGCAGTAATCGTCCAAATCCAACCTTGAGAAAGTGCGAATATTGGTGTCATACGAGCAACTAAGTAAAGGCCAGCTTTAACCATCGTTGCAGAATGCAAGTAAGCACTAACGGGTGTCGGTGCTTCCATAGCATCCGGTAACCAAACGTAAAATGGAAACTGAGCTGATTTAGTCATCGCTCCAATGATTACAAAAATCATAGACAATATAAAGTAAGGGCTTGTCTGAATTTCAGACGCATGATTGATGAGCGTTTGAATACTGGTAGAATTACCTGCAAGTGATAGTAAAATAAGGCCACCTAGCAGAGAAAGACCGCCCAAAACAGTTATGAGCATTGATTTTTGTGCACCATAAATAGATGCTTGTTTTGTTCTCCAAAATGAAATGAGTAGAAAACTTGAAAATGAAGTTAGCTCCCAAAACAGATATAAGATAATGATATTATCTGATAATACGACCCCTAACATGGCACCCATAAAAAGCAAAAGGTAACAATAAAAATGACCCAATTGCTCTTGTCGACTTAAATAACTAATGGAATATAATACAACCAAGATTCCGATACCAGTTATTAATAAACTGAATAATAAGCCTAAGCCGTCAACGTATAAATCGAAATTCATGCCAAAGTGAGGCATCCAATTTGCTTTATGTACTACGTTTTCACCTGACATTGTTGTCGAAATGATTGATATAAAATATATAAATAAGACGACGGGGATAGGTAACACAAACCATCCTAAATGTATCCGCTTTTGTACGCGATATACAATTGGAATAATGAGTGCAAATATTAACGGTAATAACACCGCTATATGTATCAAACTCATTATTTTATCCTCCTTTTAAAAATAGTATAAGGTCATTATACATGAATAAGACTATTCTGAAAAACCACGCTAACCCTTGTGGAGCTTTAATTTTAAGTTTGTTTTAAATAAGAAGAAACACGGTATTTTTATTCAAAATTTTGTTTGTATTGAATTGAATAATCTTTTTTTAATTGTGCTAAATTAGCAAGTGAGTATTGAGCGAATTCGGTATTTTCTTCTTTTAATTTGTTTTCTAAATTCGTAATGGCAAATTGTAAAGATTGTATATAATCCAGTTCTTCTACATTAAAAGGTCTAAGTTTGGATTTTGAAGTATAGCGCTTTTCAAATTGACTTAAAGCTTTGCGTTCGTGAAAAAAGACATTGTTCGTTTCGTTTGGGTGATGTAAGTCTCCTTGTTTTGGATGTTTAATGACCTGTTCAATTTGAACAAGTACTTGATTGTCATCTTCTTCTATAATAGATACACCATAACTTCCAGTTTTATGTGCAAAACGATATAACATAATTCAATACACTCCTCATTTTATGTTAGAATACATATATCATCTTAACATGAAATGGAGAATAAAAATGTCGAACTATCCTCAGTTAAATTCAGAAGTAAACGAAAATGAAATAAAAATGGTTATGCATACAAATAAGGGTGATATGACTTTCAAATTATTGCCTGATATTGCGCCTAAAACTGTAGAAAACTTTGTTACACATGCAAAAAATGGCTATTATGATGGCATTTCTTTTCATCGAGTAATCAATGACTTCATGGTACAAGGAGGCGACCCAACAGCAACTGGTATGGGCGGTGAAAGTATTTATGGAGGTCCGTTTGAAGATGAGTTTTCACTAGAAGCATTCAACTTATATGGTGCTTTATCGATGGCAAATTCTGGACCGAATACGAACGGTTCACAATTCTTTATTGTTCAAATGAAAGAAGTACCAGAAACTATGCTTAGCCAACTCGCAGATGGTGGTTGGCCAGAACCGATTGTGAAAGCTTATGGTGAAAAGGGTGGTACACCTTGGTTAGATCAAAAGCATACTGTTTTTGGTCAATTATTAGAAGGTGAATCTACATTAGAAGATATTGCGGCTACTAAGGTAGGACCACAGGATAAACCTTTACATGATATCACGATTGATTCAATAGATATTATTGAAAAATAAGGTAAAATAAAGTTTGAAAGATGGTAAACTCTAGTAAGCATTTAACCATTTTTAAATTGTTTTTAAATACCTGTTATATTAAAAATAAAAAATGTTTAAGAGGTTGAGACAAATTCATTGTTTCAGCCTCTTATTTTATTTTGACAATTTTAGTTATCTCCATTGGAGCGTGATGGTGTAATATATTCAATTAAATACCATTATAAGTAAAAACCTAAGAATTTTTATTTTGAAAGCATTGATGCAAGTATCAGTTCTTGGGAATGGTTTAAAAGCCTTTGTATAATGAGACATAAGAGAAATTCAATCCGTGGTTGTGTAGCTTGATTTTTGATAAATCGTGAAATTTTTCTAGGTAATATTAGTACCATTGAATGATTTATGCTATTATGAACATGTTAAGTAAAACGAATTAAGGGGTTATCACGTTGAATAATCACTATAAAGTAGGTCAACATATCAAAGTTCGTGTGACTGGAATTCAACCGTATGGCGCTTTTGTAGAAACCCCTGACAATACTGAAGGATTAATCCATATTTCTGAAATTATGGATGATTACGTCCATAATTTAAAAAAGTTTTTATCAGAAGGACAAATTGTAAAAGCGAAAGTCATTTCAATTGATAAAGAAGGAAAGTTAAATCTTTCTTTAAAAGATAACGACTATTTTAAAAATTATGAACGTAAAAAAGAAAAGCAATCAGTATTAGATGAAATTAAAGAAACCGAAAAATATGGGTTTCAAACAATTAAAGAACGCTTACCGGTTTGGATTAAACAGTCCAAAAACGCGATAAAAGATGAACAGTCATCTTTTAAAAAACACTAACATCTTATTTTAAGATGTTAGTGTTTTTTATTTATAAGCTAAAATTTATTGGAAGAGTAGCAATATAAAATTATATGCGTGAGCATATAATTTTATATTTAAAACTAAGGAAGTTAGAATTAAAAACACTTAAAGTGATTATGTAATGACATTTAAGTATTTTGTATTTTAGGAGGATTTAATTTAATGGATAAAAAATTTCAACCGTTATTTGAAAAATTAAAATTACCAAATCAAGTTGTTTTAGACAATCGATTTGTACTAGCACCTTTAACACATGTTTCATCTAATGACGATGGCACAATTTCTAATGAAGAGGTTGTGTATATGGAACAGCGTTCAAAAGATGTTGGTTTAGCAATTTCAGCTGCAAGCAATGTAACAGATTTAGGTAAAGCTTTTCCTGGACAACCTTCAGTAGCACATGACTCTAATATAGAAGGTCTAAAACGTTTGGCAAAAGCTATGAAAAAAAATGGTGCAAAAGCGGTTGTCCAAATACATCATGGTGGCGCGCAATCTTTACCTAATTTAACACCTAATGGTGATGTTGCGGCGCCAAGCCCGATATCATTAAAGAGTTTTGGTGAACAAGAAGCACATGATGCACGTGAAATTACAAAAGAGGAAATTGAATCAACAATAAAAGCTTTCGGTGAAGCAACTAGAAGAGTCATTGAAGCTGGATTCGATGGTGTTGAAATTCACGGTGCAAACCATTACTTAATCCATCAATTTGTATCTCCATATTATAATCGTCGTAATGATGAGTGGGGACAAGACCGTTATAAATTTGCTACAAGCGTGGTAGATGAAGTGACAAATACTGTTAAGCAATACGGAAGTAAAGATTTTATCGTTGGCTATAGATTTTCTCCTGAAGAAGCTGAATCTCCAGGTATAAGCATGGAAATTACTAAAGAGTTGATTGAATTATTAGTAGAAAAACCTTTAGATTATTTACATGTATCGTTAATGGATATTCACTCACAAACGCGTGAAGGTCAATACAAAGGCAAAGAGCGTATTAAACTTATTTTAGATTGGATGAATGGACGTATGCCACTCATAGGTATAGGATCTATTTTCACAGCTGAACAAGCTATTGAAGCAATTGAGTCAACTGGTGTAGAACTGGTCGCACTAGGACGTGAAATCTTGTTAGATCATAATTTTGTAAGTAAAATTAAAGATGGCAAAGAAGATGAAATTCTATCTCAATTTGATCCGCAAAGAGCAGATAAACATCACTTGCCACCAAAATTATGGGAACAATTTAATAAAGGTTTTTATCCATTACCTAGAACTGATAATAAATAAAAGTTTTGAATGCGTAAATACTAACTTTATTAATCCTATCTAACTGCCAAAGTGAGCACAAGTTATAAATATTTTACTAGCAAAAAAACGTCAATTTCTATTGAAAAAATTATAGAAATTGACGTTTTTTGTTTGTATAAAATTTTAAATTATAAACACTAGAATTAGCATAAATCTTGTAATCTGGATTTAAATCAAGAAGAATTTTTAAATTTATAAAAATTGGCTTGTGTAAACGGTCGAGAATGTGTCATTATATTAATGTAAAGGCTTACATTTTGACGGTTATATTCTAAATTTAACGTTTAAAAGTTGTAATGTAAGTTCTGAATCGATGATTTTATAGTATTTTCGGAAAATAGTTTTCGTAAGTGAATAAATACGTTATGCTATGAATGAGTAATGCCAATAAATTATTATATAATTCATGCAAAGGGGAGATATTATGTCAAGATCTGAAGAAATCATTGAATTAACAAATCATTACGGTGCCCACAACTATGTGCCACTTCCAATTGTAATTTCAGAGGCTGAAGGTGTATGGGTTAAAGATCCTGAAGGAAATAAATATATGGATATGCTATCTGCTTATTCTGCAGTAAACCAAGGTCACAGACATCCTAAAATCATTCAGGCTTTAAAAGATCAAGCTGACAAAGTGACTTTAGTATCACGTGCGTTTCATAGTGATAACTTAGGGGCATGGTATGAAAAAATATGCAAGTTAGCCGGTAAAGATAAAGCCTTACCTATGAATACAGGTGCTGAAGCGGTTGAAACAGCACTAAAAGCAGCACGTCGTTGGGCTTATGATGTGAAAGATATTGCACCTGATAAAGCTGAAATTATTGCGTTCAATGGTAACTTCCATGGCCGAACAATGGCGCCAGTATCATTGTCATCTGAACCAGAATACCAACGAGGATACGGCCCATTATTAGATGGTTTCCGTAAAGTTGATTTTGGTAACATAGAAGCTGTTAAAGAAGCAATTAATGAAAATACTGCTGCTATTTTAATCGAACCTATTCAAGGAGAAGCAGGTATCAATGTTCCACCAGAAGGTTATTTAAAAGAAATTAGAGAATTATGTGATGAGCATAATGTATTATTTATTGCTGATGAAATTCAAGCTGGACTAGGGCGTTCAGGAAAATTATTTGCCACAGATTGGGATAATGTAAAACCAGATGTCTATATTTTAGGTAAAGCATTAGGTGGAGGTGTATTCCCAATTTCTGTTGTATTAGCTGACGAAGAAGTGTTGGGCGTATTTACACCTGGTTCTCACGGGTCAACGTTTGGTGGTAATCCATTAGCGTGTGCTGTATCGATTGCAGCGTTGGATGTATTAGTTGATGAAGATTTAGCAGGGCGTTCATTAGAGCTAGGTGAGTACTTTAAATCAGAATTAGAAAAAATAAATCACCCAGCGATTAAAGAAGTGCGTGGTCGTGGATTATTTATTGGTATAGAACTAAATGAAAATGCTAGACCTTATTGTGAAAAGTTAAAAGAAGAAGGATTATTATGTAAAGAAACACATGATACAGTAATTAGATTTGCACCACCTCTTATTATTTCCAAAGAAGAACTGGACTTTGCATTGGATAAAGTAAGAAATGTTTTTAAATAAAAATGTTCTGTAACTTAAGTTTTGAAAACCCTTTAAAAAGCAAAATCTTATGTTACAATTATCGTGAAAGCGAAATCATTAGTAACGAAAAAGAGGCGAAATGAATCATGACTGAGAATAATAATTTAGTTACTTCTACGCAACAAATTATTAAAGAAGCATTGCATAAATTGGGATTTGATGATGGGATGTATGATTTAGTAAAGGAACCATTAAGATTCCTTGAAGTCCGCATTCCTGTACGTATGGATGATGGTACGGTTCAAACATTTAAAGGTTATCGTGCTCAACATAATGATGCAGTTGGACCAACAAAAGGTGGGGTGCGTTTCCATCCAGACGTTGATGTCGAAGAAGTTAAAGCATTATCTATGTGGATGACATTAAAATGTGGTATCGTCGACTTGCCATATGGCGGCGGTAAAGGTGGTATCATCTGTGATCCTAGACAAATGAGTATACATGAAGTTGAACGTTTATCTCGTGGTTATGTACGTGCGATATCTCAATTTGTTGGACCTACAAAAGATATCCCAGCACCAGACGTATTTACTAACTCACAAATCATGGCTTGGATGATGGACGAGTATAGTTCATTAGATAAATTTAATTCACCAGGGTTTATTACTGGTAAACCGATTGTATTAGGTGGATCACAAGGTAGAGACCGTTCTACTGCACTGGGAGTAGTTATTGCTATAGAACAAGCTGCTAAAAGAAGAGGTCTAGATTTGAAAGGTGCACGTATCGTTATTCAAGGATTTGGTAACGCAGGTAGTTTCTTATCTAAATTCCTTTATGATATGGGAGCAAAAATTGTGGGTATTTCAGATGCTTACGGTGCTTTACATGACCCAGACGGTCTTGACATTGATTATCTTTTAGATAGAAGAGATAGCTTTGGTACTGTAACAAATTTATTTGAAGAAACAATTTCTAATAAAGAATTGTTTGAACTTGATTGTGATATTCTTGTACCTGCAGCGATTGCTAATCAAATCACAGAAGACAATGCAAATGAAATTAAAGCTGATATTGTGGTTGAAGCGGCTAATGGCCCAACAACACCAGCTGGTACACGTATTTTAACTGAACGTGGTAAATTGCTCGTACCTGATGTATTAGCAAGTGCAGGTGGCGTAACAGTTTCTTACTTCGAATGGGTACAAAATAATCAAGGTTATTATTGGACAGAAGAAGAAGTAAATACAAAATTACGTGAAAAACTTATCACAGCTTTCGATACAATTTATGAGTTATCCCAAAATAGAAAAATTGATATGCGCTTAGCAGCTTATATTGTAGGTATTAAACGTACTGCTGAAGCTGCACGTTATCGTGGTTGGGCTTAATTAAATATTTAACTTTTAGAAAAAGAAGAAGTTCTTGAACCCAAGAACTTCTTCTTTTTTGTTATTTGTTTTTTTGTTCATTATCTAGAACGACTTGTTTATATAAATCAGGATAATTTGTAAAAACGCCGTCAACGCCATATCGATTTAAGCGGTGCATATCGGTTTCATTATTAACGGTGAAAGGATGTACCAGCAGACCAGCTCTTTTAAGGTTTTTAACATTTTGTTTAGTTAAGTCTGTATATTCAGGGCCGACACCGATTGCGTATTGACGCATTTGATTAAAATCTTGTTGAGTTAACGCGGGTAACTCACCTTTATCTAATAACCTTATTAATGGAACATTGCTATTTAAACGATGCAATTTACTTAAGCTTTCAGGTGAAAATGATTGTAATAAGACATGCCCTTGATTTAATGATTGCTCATTAAGCATATTGTGATTGTTTAGTGTTTTTAATACTGCTTCTTCCATCCCTGGATACACATCTGGTGATTTAGTTTCAATATAATAATTTGCATTCGGGCCATATCGTTCTAATATTTCATCTAATGTAGGAATTTCAGCACCTACATAATTTGAATTAGCATACTGAGGGTTTGTGGCATTAAATTTACTACCAGCATCTAATTGCTTTAATTCTTTTAGTGTATATGAATCAACTCTACCTGTACCGTTTGTAGTTCTATCAACTGTTTCATCATGCATGGCAACTAGATGACCATCTTTAGTCATCTGAAGATCGATTTCGATATATGATGCTCCCATTGCATTGTGACTTTTATCATATGAATAAAAAGTATGTTCTGGTGCATAACCACTGGCACCTCTATGAGCAATCGTTGCATATTTTTCACCTGTTAGATTTTGAGCTCTGTTTGGGTTGTGTGAGTTGTTACCTTGTTGCTTTGAGGGTGTGGCAGATGATTGTGTATTAATATTGTGGTTATTTTCACTTGCAGTTGCTATAGATGTCGTTCCAATCAAAGCTAAAGATAACGTTGCTAGACTCGTTGATAATGCTTTTTTTAAATTTTGCAAGAATGGGTCACTCCTCGATATGTATTTACATATCAACCCTACAAAATAAACGTTTGTTTGAGAATGACATTTACACGATTAAAATTTAAGATTTAAAAAGTTAATATTGTTATAACAATATATTAAACTAATTAAAATTTTTTCTGGCATATATAGAATGTATTAGTTTAATCACGTTAACTTCATATGCCTATATATAAGTTCAAAGCAACAAAAAGCGTCAATTTCATTTGAAACGGACGCTTTGGCGTAGTCAAAGCTGCTGTGCCGGTGACTTAATACATTTATTTGGTTTTAAAATTTTCAATTGCTAATTTAATTTCGTCTCTAACACGTTGAAATTCTGTCCAAGTTTTTCCAGCTGGATCATCAAAACCCCAATGTTCTTTTTTTACATTCGGTGGTAAAATTGGACAATTTTTATCTGCATCGCTACATAATGTTACGATTAAATTTGCTTGCTTTAAAATATCATTATCAATCAAGTCTGACGTATGATTTGATATATCAATACCTACTTCATTCATAGCATCTATCGCTTTAGGGTTAACACCATGTGTCTCAATACCAGCAGAATAGACATGCCATGTTTCACCTAATATATGCTTTCCCCAACCCTCAGCCATTTGGCTACGACAAGAGTTACCAGTACATATAAAATAAATTATTTTCTTCTTCATAATTAAGACCTCTTTTCTTAAAAAATAACGAGCGTGAAATATAAACCTAACAAGGTAACAAATAGTACTGGAATGGTAATGACGATGCCTGTTTTGAAATAGGTACCCCAAGCAATTTTTACACCTTTTTGTGTTAAAACATGAAGCCACAATAATGTAGCTAAAGAACCAATAGGCGTGATTTTAGGGCCCAAGTCAGAGCCAATGACATTCGCATAAACCATACCTTCTTTCAAAGTGCCAACGACATTGGATTGGCCAATAGCAATTGCATCTATTAAAACGGTAGGCATATTATTCATGATTGATGATAAAAAGGCCGATATAAAGCCCATTCCGATAACACTACTGAATAGTCCATAACTTGAAATACTGGATAATACGTCGGCTAAAATTGTGGTAATACCCACGTTTTTTAACCCAAATACGACGAGGTACATACCAATGGAAAATAACACTATATTCCATGGAGCACCTTTAATTACTTGCTTAGTATGAACTGCATTAGATTTACGAGCTAAGCATACAAAGACAAAAGCAATCATACCTGCAATGATTGATACAGGTATTTGGATAAATTCACTTACAAGATAGCCTACGAGCAGTACGGCTAATACAATCCATGAAATCTTAAATAATTTAGGATCTTTAATAGCATCTTTAGGTACTGAAATGTTTTCAGTATCAAATGTATGTGGTATAGATTTTCTAAAATAAAGCCACAATACGAGAATACTAGCTAGTAAAGAAAATACATTAGGGATTATCATACGACTAAAATACGCAATGAATCCTATATCAAAATAATCTGCAGAAACGATATTTACTAAGTTACTTACAATCAGGGGCAATGATGTCGCATCAGCGATAAATCCACTGGCAATAATAAAAGGGAAGATGACTTTTTTATTAAATCCTAAATTTCTCACCATGGCTAATACGATAGGCGTTAAGATTAAAGCAGCACCATCATTTGCGAAAAATGCTGCTACAACTGCCCCTAATAGCATGATGAAAACAAACATTTTTAATCCGTTACCATTCGATGCTTTAACCATATGTAGTGCAGACCATTCAAAGAAACCAATTTCATCTAATATTAATGAAATAAGAATAATAGCAACAAAAGTTAACGTGGCATTCCAAACGATGCCTGTTACTTCTAATACATCGGAAAAGCTAACTACACCTGTAATTATAGCTACGATAGCCCCAGCTAAAGCAGTAATACCAATATCTAATCCCTTAGGTTGCCATATGACAAAAATTAATGTTAAAAGAAAAATTAATATAGCTAAAATGGTCATTGATTAACATTCACCTGATTTCATATTATGACATGCGCAATGTTGGTTCGATGTGTGAATTATATTGAGACTTTGATTGATTTCATCTAAAATAACATGATTAAGCTGGTACAAACGCTTATTTCCATTTTTACGTGTATGCACTAACTCATAATCCACTAATGTTTTCATGTGATGGCTTAGCGTGGGTTGCGAGAATTGAAAGTGCTCCAACAAATCGCATGCACATCGTTCACCACAAGAAAGTAAATCTAATATTTCTAATCTGTTTGAATCTGATAAAACTTTAAGCAATGCTGAAAGTTTTTTATAAGACATAATGATACCTCCTAAGCATTAAATAGACTAACATCTATATAGAAAAGTGTCTATATAGATTTGAGACATATAAATAAATAGCTTTATCTATAGGATTCAAGACATGGTGAGTTGAGTACTGTTAATACATTTATACAAACATATGTTGAGGGAGCTAAGTAAAATGTGAAATGGATTAAAACGTTGGACTATGAATGGAAGAAAAAACCGGAAGTTAAGTAATGGTTTAACTTCCAGTTTTTAAAGGTTTATTAATTTGTATTTAGATGTTGCTTGATAACTGATAATTGATGTTCTACCGCTGATTGTCCAGTTGAACCATAACTAATTCTACGACTAACGCAATTTTCTGGCTTTAAATAATCATAAATATCTGAATCAATACGTTTATGCGCTTTCTGATATTCTTCCAACGGCACATCTAATAAATAGACATTATGTTGAATTGACCACAGTACGATTTTTCCTACAATTTCATGTGCTGATCTAAATGGAACACCTTTATTGACAAGGTAATCAGCCAATTCAGTAGCGTTTGAAAAATCATTGTAAACAGTTTGTTGTAGATGATCGACATTCACAGTCATTGTATCTATCATGCCAGCAAAAATTCGTAAGGAGCCCTTTATCGTATGCAACGCATCAAATAGCCCTTCTTTATCTTCTTGCATATCTTTGTTATAGGCAAGCGGTAAACCTTTGAGCGTCATCAAAATGCTCATTAGGTTTCCTGTTGTACGTCCTACTTTGCCTCTTATTAACTCTGCCATGTCAGGATTTTTCTTTTGAGGCATAATTGAGGAACCTGTTGAGAATGCATCCGATAAAGTTACAAAATTGGCTTCTGCTGATGACCAAAAGATAATCTCTTCAGCAAAACGTGATAAATGTATCATTGTTAATGATATATTGTGCAATGTTTCTACTATATAGTCTCTATCACTTACAGCATCTATACTATTTTCATAAACAGAGCCGAAATTCAATAAAGATTGCGTTTCATGACGATCGATTGGATAAGTCGTCCCACTTAGAGCAGCAGCACCAAGTGGTGAAATATCGATTCGCTTCAAACTATCTTGAAAACGCGATTTATCTCTATCTAACATCCAGAAATAAGTCAGTATATGGTGTGCAAATGAAATAGGTTGAGCTCTTTGCAAATGTGTATAACCAGGCATAATTGTATTGACATGTTGTTCTGCGATATTGACAATTGTTTGTTGCAACTCATTGATGAGCTCAATAATTTGAGTAACTTCTTCTTTAGTATATAAGTGCATATCAGTAGCAACTTGGTCATTTCTGCTACGTCCTGTATGCAACCTACCACCTGCATCACCGATACGTTTAATCAATTCATGCTCAATGTTAAGATGAATATCTTCTAAAGAAACATCGAATGATAAATTACCTTGTTCATAATCATTTAATATTGTTGTTAAACCATTGATTATTTGCTGACAGTCTTCATCGGTTATGATATCTTGTTTAGCTAGCATTTTAGCGTGAGCAATACTTCCTTGCACATCATATTGGATGAGCGTTTTATCAAAGTGAATGGAGGCATTAAATTCATCGACCCAGTCTTCGGGTTGCTCACTAAATCTTCCACCCCAAGCTTTATTACTCATCTGAATATCCGCCGTGTAACATAGAATTAACTTTTGTAGGTAAACCAAAGATATCAATAAAACCGACTGCAGATTCTTGATTAAATGCATCTTCTTTTGTATAAGTCGCTAATTTTTCATTATATAGTGTATGCGGTGATTTTCTACCATTTACAACGGCATTACCTTTAAATAATTTAAGACGTACGTCACCAGAAACGAATTTTTGTGTACTATCTACAAACGCTTTTAGGCTATCAGTTAGTGGAGAAAACCAAAGTCCATTGTACGTTTGTTCCGAAAATTGTTTTTCAATAATAGGTTTAAAATGAGCGACATCTTTAGTTAAAGTGATCGTTTCGAGTGCTTTATGCGCTTTGATTATAACCTCTGCTGCAGGTGTTTCGTAAACTTCTCTAGACTTAATACCGACAAGTCTATTTTCTACATGATCAATTCTTCCAATACCATGTTTACCCGCTAATTTGTTTAAATCCAAAATTAATTGGCTTAATTTATAGGATTTACCGTTTAAAGCGGTAGGTAAGCCTTGTTCGAATGTAAGTACGACTTCATCTGCTTCGTCAGGTGTATCTTCAATTTCATTCGTTAAGTCAAATGCATCTTTTGGTGGTGCTGCATATGGATCTTCTAAAATGCCACATTCATTACTTCTTCCCCATAAATTTTGGTCAATAGAATATGGTGAATCATGTTGGATAGGTACTGGAATATTATGTTTGATTGCATAGTCAATTTCTTCTTCACGGCTCCAAGCCCACTCCCTTACTGGAGCAAATACTTTTAACTCTGGATCCAATGCTTTTATGGCCACTTCAAAACGAACTTGGTCATTACCTTTGCCGGTACAACCATGTGCAATACCTACTGCATTTGTTTTGTTAGCAATTTCAACTAATTTTTTTGAAATTAAAGGTCTTGATAATGCAGATACAAGGGGATATGTGCCTTCATACATTAAATTGCCTTTGATTGCATATGAAACAAAATCTTCACTAAATTCTTCTGTGGCATCAATAATGTGACATTCAACTGCGCCCATATCTAAAGCTTTTTGATGCACTAAATCTAAATCTTTACCCTCGCCGACGTCCAGACAACAAGCTACGATATCATAGCCTTTATCTATCAACCATTTCACTGCAACACTTGTATCTAAACCGCCCGAATATGCTAAAACTATTTTTTCCTTCATACCGTTACACCTCAATTGAATTTTTTAATATGTTGTTTATAAATTTGATATTAGTAAGTATAGCAGAAGGATAATGAAAATAAAACCATTTTTATACATAAATATGCAAATTGTAGAAATTTCTTACAATTTAACCGTCTGCTTGTATATTGAATTATAGGTGTTTTGGAGTTATGTGCGTTTTATGAAGATGTATATATCAGTGAATATATAATTGGATGTTCTGTCTGTTGTATAAGAAATGAATAAGCTAAAATAATTATAAAAAATTTTGTTTTGTAGGCTAGTTGTTTGAATAGTCAAAATAAACTTAGTAAAATATGTATGAAATCAAAAACACTGGAGGCAATTTAGATGACTCATATTCAATTAGATTACGGTAAAACTTTAGAATTTTTCGGCGAACATGAATTAAAACAACAAAAGGATATTGTTAAATCAATTCATCATACAATTCATGAAGGAACAGGTGCTGGTAGTGATTTCTTAGGTTGGATTGATTTACCTGTTAATTATGATAAAGAAGAATTTTCACGTATATTAGAAGCTTCTAAACGTGTCAAAAATAATTCAGATGTATTTGTTGTAATTGGTATTGGTGGTTCATATTTAGGTGCACGTGCTGCAATTGAAATGTTGACACCGGCATTTAGAAATAGTAATGAATATCCTGAAATTGTCTTTGTAGGTAATCATTTATCTTCGACATATACACAAGAGTTAATTAGTTATTTAGATGGTAAAGATTTTTCAGTAAATGTTATTTCTAAATCTGGTACTACAACAGAACCAGCAGTTTCATTTAGACTATTTAAACAAATATTAGAAAATAAATATGGTAAAGAAGAAGCAAAACAACGTATTTTTGCTACTACTGATAAAGAAAAAGGTGCATTAAAACAATTAGCAACAAATGAAGGCTATGAAACATTTGTAGTGCCGGATGATATTGGTGGACGTTACTCAGTTTTAACTGCAGTAGGTTTATTACCAATCGCTGTCGCAGGTATTGATATTGAAGCAATGATGGGCGGGGCTGCAAAAGCGCGACAAGAGCTCTCTTCTGAAAACTTAGAAGATAATATTGCATATCAATATGCTAGTATCCGTAACATTTTATATGCTAAAGGTTATGACACTGAAATGTTAATCAATTATGAACCTTCAATGCAATATTTTAACGAGTGGTGGAAACAATTATTTGGTGAATCAGAAGGTAAAGATTACAAAGGCATCTATCCATCCAGTGCAAATTATACAACTGATTTACATTCACTTGGACAATATGTACAAGAAGGTCGTCGTTTCTTATTTGAAACTGTTGTCAAAGTAAATACACCAAAGCATAATATTACAATTGAAGAAGATAATGACAATTTAGATGGTTTAAACTATTTAGCAGGTAAAACAATTGATGAAGTGAACACTAAAGCCTTTGAAGGTACTTTATTAGCACATACTGATGGTGGCGTGCCAAATGTAGTGATCAATGTTCCACAATTAGATGAAGAAACATTTGGTTATCTAGTTTATTTCTTTGAAATGGCTTGCGCAATGAGTGGCTATCAACTTGGTGTAAATCCGTTTAACCAGCCTGGTGTAGAAGCATATAAACAAAATATGTTCGCATTATTAGGTAAACCAGGTTTTGAAGATAAAAAAGAAGCATTAGAAAAACGTCTATAATTTTATCTGTGCATTAGATTAATAAGTGACTGAGAAAATGATTTCCGCATTGAAAATGCGGAAATTTTTTTATGTGCTATTTTATAAAAAACTTATCATTTGTGTGTAATGTCATTTACTGTTTTGGTACTTGAGACTGATATTTACACAAAAGTATACATAATTGTTTTAAAATCGCTATAATACACTTATAATAATCGTTGACTAACATTGGTAGGGATTGATGAAATGACTCAAGAACAAGTGCAGTATTGGTTTGATTTATTTGGTAGTTTAGGTTATATCGTAGGATTTTTATTGCCTTTTATTGAAGCATTTATCCCAGTACTACCTATTATTGTATTTGTGATTGTGAATGTGAATGCATTTGGATTTTTGATGGGTACATTATTAGCATGGTTGGGTACTGTTTTAGGAAGTTATCTTGTATTTTTAGGTTTTCGCAAATTGAACCATACACGTTATATGAAAAATTACAACAACGCACCTCGGTTCAAAGGTTAATACATTTTATAGATAGAAAAGGCGTTATCCCTATTTTCATTCTATTATGTTTCCCCTTTACCCCAAGTGCATTAGTAAACTTGGTCGTAAGCTTGTCGCATATCAGAGCACACGTTTATCTGGTAGTATTGTTCAGTTCGAAATTGATAATGATTGGTTTGATTGGATGGTTAGGCAATGATATTACGACGCTATTTACACAGCCTTTAAGGTTGGTCATCATCATTATTGTTATTATTGTCGTTTGGTTTATAGGTAGAAAACTTGAACGATATTTTATGCATTCTCCAGAGGAGTGACAATTTGAGTAAGGTAGTAAAACATTTGATTTCTATAATATTTGCGATTATTATTGTAATATTGATTCAGACTTTTATTATTACAGGAGCAGTCATACAAGATAAAAGTATGACGCCAACGTTGAAACAAAATGATCGTGTGATTGTTAATAAAATCAAAACGACTTTTAATATGTTAAAGCTTAACGATATCATCATGTACCATAAAGGTGACGATGTACATATTGGTAGAATTATCGGGAAGCCTGGCCAATCTATAACCTTTAAAAATAATCAGTTGTATAGAGATGACAGACAAGTAGATGAAATGTATACTGAGTCAAGTATGAAAGATCTATCCCTCAGAAATATTAAAGGCTCTGAAGGAGATATAATTCCACCAGGTGAATACTTTGTATTGAATGATAATCGGGAACTAAAAAACGATTCAAGAACAGAGGGTTTTGTTCGACAAGAAGACATTATTGGTGATGTAAGTTTAAGGTATTACCCTTTAAGCAACTTCACAGTAAACTTTAAATAAATAGACGAGGTGTAAAAAGTGAAAAAAGAAATACTAGAATGGATTGTGTCAATTGCTGTCGCAGTAGCGTTAGTCCTATTGATTACAAATTTTGTTGCAAAATCATACACAGTCAAAGGGGATTCTATGGACCCAACCTTAAAAGATGGTGAACGCGTAGTTGTAAATATGATTGGTCAAAAGCTAGGTCATTTAGAAAAGGGAAATGTCATTGTATTCCACGCTAATAAGGAACAAGATTATGTAAAACGTATTATTGGTACATCTGGAGATAACATCGAATATAAAAAAGATCAATTATATGTTAATGGTAAAAAAGTTGATGAGCCTTATTTAGATTACAATGAAAAACACAAACTAGGTGAATACATTACAGGTACTTATAAAACAAAAGAAATCAATCAGGTTGATGGAAAAAACAAAATTCCAAAAGGGAAATTGTTAGTATTAGGCGATAATCGAGAAGTGAGTAAGGATAGCCGCTCATTTGGTTTGATTGATGAAGATAAGGTAGTAGGTAAAGTTTCATTTAGATATTGGCCGTTAAATAAAATGACATTTGGATTTAACCCAGATGTCAGTTATGAATAGATAGCATATGTGTATACTTCCTGAGACATAAAAATGTCTCAGGTTTTTCTATATATTAATGTTGTTAAATTTGTGCTTTTTGAACCTTTTGAATGACACCTTTCAAATATTAAACTTACACAGTATATCATTCATTTATGAACTTAAATGTAGGTAAATCACATAGACTATTAAACAAAGTGTAATGCCTAATATGTTAAAATATGAATCAAAGGAGTTGTTGCACGCAATGGAATTTAATGCTTATATTGGGAGAGCTGGCACTGGTAAATCGCACAGTGTAATAGAAGAAATAAAAACTAAAATGAAACAAAATCCATTAGGTGATCCTATTATCTTAATCGCACCTACCCAAAACACGTTTCAGTTAGAGCAAGCTTTTGTAAAAGATCCATCATTATATGGCAGTTTGAGAACTGAAGTGCTCCATTTTGAACGTTTAAGTCACCGTGTTTTTCAAGAAGTTGGTGGATTAACAGAACAACAGTTATCCAAAGTTGGTACTGAAATGATGATTTATGACATTATTCAACAACATCAGTCAGAATTGAAATTATATCAATCTCAAGTAAAATACTATGGCTTTAGTGAAAAATTATATGAGCAAATTCAAGATTTTAAAAAATATGCAGTTTCTCCACAACATATTGAAGATTATATAGCAAACAACCACTTACAAACGAGGACTAAACACAAATTAGAAGACATCGCGTTAATATATAAACATTTAGAAGATAGGATTCGTGGCGAGTATGTTTCTACTGAGGATAGTTTGCAGCGATTTATTGAGGTGATGAACCAATCCGATTGGTTGCAACGTGCTGAGATTTACATTGATGGATTTCATAACTTTTCTACAATTGAATATCAAATCATTCGTTCATTAGTTCAGCATACCAAGCAAGTTACGGTTGCTTTAACTACAGATGGAGATAAAGATGTTTTTAGTTTATTTAGAAAGCCGTCAGAATCATTAACACAAATGCAAGCCATCGCAAATGATTTGAATATTCATTTAAATGTTAAACCATTTTATCAACAACAAAGATTTATTCATAATGACTTATCGCATTTAGAGAAAAACTTTAATGCATTGCAATTTGAACCTATTGCATCAACAGGTCATATCTCTATCCTAGAATCATCAGTGATGCGAGAAGAAATAAATGAAGTTGCTAGACGGATTTTAAAAGAAAACCGTGAATTAGGTAGACGTTTTCAAGATATTGCTATTTTATATAGAGATGAATCATATGCCTACTTAATGGAATCGATATTACCACAATACGATATACCTTATAACATTGACGTCAAGGCTTCTATGACTCATCATCCTATAATGGAAATGTTTCGCTCGTTAATTGAAGTGCTTCAGACAAATTGGAACTTTGAGCCTCTAATGCGTTTGTTTAAAACGAATATTTTAACTAAAAAATTTAAAGACAGCCAGTACTTAATTGATATTTTAGAAAATTTTGTATTAGAACGTGGTATTTATGGAAAACGTTGGATAGATGATAAATATTTCCAAGTTGAACAATTTAGGAAAATGGGTTTAAAACGACAACCATTAACAGAAGAAGAACGTGAAACATTTGAAAGGGTTATTCAGTTAAAAACAGATGTGATAGATAAAATTATGCGCTTTGAAAATCAAATAGCTGATGCAACCACAGCTGTTGATTTTGCAACAGCGTTTTACGAAGCTATTGAATCGTTCGATTTGCCCAGTCAGTTAATGACAGAACGTGATACGTTAGACGCTGAAGGCGAACACCGTAAATCAGAAGAAATTGATCAAATATGGCATGGATTTATACAAACATTAGATGATTTAGTTACGGTTTTTGGAACTCAAAATTTAACAAAAAGTAGATTTTTAGAGTTATTAGATATTGGTTTGGATCAATTGGAATTTGTAATGATTCCCCAAACGCTTGATCAAGTTAGCATTGGTACAATGGACCTAGCAAAAGTTGATAATAAAGAACATGTGTATTTAGTTGGGGTCAATGATGGCATTTTACCACAGACTGTGAATGCTTCAGGCTTAATAACAGATGAGGAGAAAAAATATTTTGAAGAACAAGCTGATATCGAATTAAGTCCAACATCAGATATATTACAAATGGATGAAGCATTTGTTTGCTATATTGCTATGACACGAGGGCGTTCAGAGGTGACATTTTCATATTCCTTAATGGGATCAAATGGGGATGAAAAAGAAGCAAGTCCATTTTTAGGTCAAATTCAGCAATTATTTACAGATCTTGAAGTACAAAACATCCAACGTCAACATCGAGCAAATCCGCTAACGTTAATGGAACATCCACATCAAACAAAAATTGCATTATTTGAATCACTTAAAGCTTGGCTGGATGAAGAAATCGTCGCAGATACGTGGTTAGATACTTACCAAGTTATGAGGGATGATGAGCAGTTAAATGAAGGGCTTACTTATTTGTTATCAGCACTCACTTACGATAATAAAACTGTACAATTAAGTGAATCTTTATCAAAGGATTTATATGGTACGACTATAAATGCTAGTGTATCACGTTTTGAAGGGTATCAATCATGTCCATTTAAGCATTTTGCTTCACATGGTTTACGACTTAATGAACGAACAAAATATAAACTAGAAAACTTTGATTTAGGTGATATATTCCATCAAGTATTAAAATTTATCTCTGAAAAAATTAATGGCGACTTTAAGAATTTAAACATCAAGCAAATTCACAAATTGACGAGTGACGCGTTATCTGAAATCCTACCAGAGATACAATTTAATCTATTAAATTCAACAGCTTATTATCGCTATTTGTCACAACGCATTGGTTCAATAGTAGAAACAACTTTAACGGCGTTAAAATATCAAGGTAGTTATAGTAAATTCACACCGCAACGCTTTGAAGCCAGTTTCAGAAAAAAACCTAGGGACAATCAAGAACTGTATGCGCAGCCATTACAAACTAAACAAGGGGTTCCTATCAACATTCGAGGACAAATTGACAGGATAGATACGTATAACCATGGAAATGAAAGTTTTGTGAATATTATTGATTATAAATCATCAAAATATAGTGGGACCTTAGATTTAACAAAAGTATATTATGGCATGCAAATGCAAATGATGACTTATATGGATATTGTATTACAAAATAAAGCAAGGCTCGGCCTAACCAATGTGACTAAGCCGGGTGGGTTATTGTACTTTCATGTCCATGAACCACGTATTAAACTTGCGTGGAATGAATTAAATGAAACGAAAAGGGATTTAGAATTTATCCAATCCTTTAAATTAAGTGGCTTATTAAATAGTGACGAAGCAGTATTGGATGCTTTTGATACTCGAATAGAACCTAGCTATAATTCAGATATTGTACCTTTAGGTTTAAAAAAAGATGGAGGCATTAAATCTAATAGTAAGGTCGCGGACGAAAAGACGATTTATAAATTAATTCAACATAATAAGCAAAATTTTATAGAAACAGCATCTAATATTATGGATGGTCACACAGAAGTAGCGCCAATGAAATATAATCAAACACTGCCATGTGATTTCTGTAACTATAAACCAGTCTGTCATGTTGATGGCATGATTGACAGTAAACGCTATAGAACCGTAGACGAAACAATCAACCCAATTGAAGCAGTACAAAATATGGAGTTAGAAAGTGAGGAAGAAGAATGATCAGTGAGATTCCTGTAAAACCAGCTGACACAAGATGGACCGATAATCAGTGGAAAAGTATCTTTGCAAAGGATCAAGACATACTTGTAGCAGCAGCTGCAGGTTCTGGTAAAACAGCGGTTTTAGTAGAACGCATCATTCAACGCATTCTTAGAGATAAGGTCGATGTAGATCGTTTATTAGTCGTAACGTTTACTAATGCAAGTGCAAGAGAGATGAAGCAACGTGTAGATCAACGAATACAAGAAGCATTTATTGAATCACCTGATAATACGCATTTAAAGAATCAGCGCATCAAAATTCACCAAGCTCAAATTTCTACACTACACAGTTTTTGTTTAAAGTTAATTCAGCAACATTACGATGTATTGGATATTGATCCAAACTTTAAAACAAGTGGTGAAGCGGAAAATATTTTATTACTGGAACAAACCATAGATGAGGTTTTAGAACAACATTATGACATCTTAGACCCGCATTTTGTTGATTTAACTGAACAGTTGTCCTCAGATAGGAATGATGAACAACTCAGAGATATTGTAAAAAAAATGTATTTCTTTAGTGTTGCTAACCCCAATCCTTTGAATTGGTTAAGCGGTCTTGCAACACCATATAAAGATGTAGTGCAACAGGAAGCGTTATTAAAATTACTTAATGAGTTGGCCATGATATTTATGAGGTCTGCCTTAGAGTCATTAAATAAAAGTTATGATTTATTTATGATGCTGGAACAAGTCGATAAACAAATTGCAGTTATTGAAAAAGAACAACAATTCTTAAACAAAGCTATGGAAAATGGCCATATCAATCATGAAGCAATCGTACAACACGAATTTGAAAAAACATTTCCTCGAAAAGATAAAAAAATTAAAGAAGCAAACGAAATGATGATAGATGCTTATGATGATGGTAAAGCATATTATGATAATTATAAAAAATTAGTGTCAAAAGTTAAGAATGATTATTTTTCAAGGTCTTCAGAAAATCTAAAAGAAGATATGCAACGTTTAGCGCCTAGAGTATCTTATCTTAGCCTTATTACAAAAGATGTCATAGAACTTTTTAATCAAAAAAAGCGCAGTCGAAATATTTTAGATTTCTCGGATTATGAACATTTTGCTTTGAAAATTTTAACAAATGATGATGGTTCACCTTCAATGATTGCACAATCTTATCGTGATCAGTTTGAAGAAATATTAGTAGATGAATATCAAGACACAAACAGAGTACAAGAAAAGATTTTGTCATGTATTAAACGTGGTGAGGAACATGATGGCAACTTATTCATGGTAGGGGACGTCAAACAGTCGATTTATAAATTTAGACAAGCAGATCCTAGTTTGTTTATCGAAAAGTATAATCGTTTTACTGTAGATGGCTCATCATATGGCTTACGTATAGATTTATCACAAAATTTCCGTTCAAGATTAGAAGTGTTAACGACAACTAATTATTTATTTAAACATATGATGGATGAATCTGTAGGAGAGATTAACTATGATGATGCAGCACAGTTATATTATGGAGCTCCCTTTGACAACAAGCCATATGATGTGAATTTAAATATGCTAGTAGAAGATGCATCTTCTGAGTTAAATGGTTCTGAACAAGAAGCAGAATATATTGTACAACAAGTTGAAAAAATAATGAATACACGTGAAATCTTTGATATTAAAGCCCAACAATATCGAAAGCCTAACTACAAGGACATTGTTATTTTAGAGAGATCATATGGGCAAGCACGAAAAATACAACAAGCATTTAAGGATCATAATATTCCGTTCCATGTTAATAGTAAAGAAGGTTATTTTGAACAAACAGAAGTGCAACTGATATTGTCTTTTTTAAGAACGATCGACAACCCACTACAAGATATTTATTTAGTCGGTTTAATGCGTTCAGTTATTTACCAATTTACAGAAGATGAATTATCAAACATTAGAGTATTTAGTCCTCATGATGATTATTTTTATCAATCTATCCAACATTATATGGAAAATGACGTGGCAAATAAGAAATTGGTCAAAAAATTAGAAGTATTTTTAAAAGATATAGCTATGTATCAATCGTACAGTCAAAATCATCCTGTATATCAACTGATTGATAAATTTTACAATGATCACTATGTTATACAATATTTTAGTGGTCTTATTGGTGGCAAAGGTCGACGTGCGAATTTATATGGTTTGTTTAATAAAGCAGTAGAATTTGAAAATTCTAGTTTTCGTGGTCTATATCAATTTATTCGATTTATTGATGAACTTATGGAGCGAGGAAAAGATTTCGGTGAAGAAAACATCATAGGTCCTAATGATGATGTTGTGAGAATGATGACAATCCATAGCAGTAAGGGGCTGGAATTTCCATTTGTTATTTACTCTGGCTTATCGCGTAAGTTTAGAAGAGATGACTTACATAAACCTGTGATTTTAAATCAAAATTATGGACTTGGAATGACGTATTATGATGTAGAATCAAATTTAGCTTATCCTTCATTATCATCAGTCACTTTGAAAGCAATCGCGGAAAAAGAAATGGTCTCAGAAGAGATGAGATTAATTTATGTGGCGTTGACACGTGCTAAGGAACAATTATTTTTGATTGGCCGTGTTAAAGATGAGAAAGAATTAACACAATTAGAGCAGGTTTCTGTTTCGGAAACACATTTACCAGTCAGTTATCGGATTACAGCCCAAAGACCGATTGATATGATATACCCAATATTAGCAAAATATCAATCATCATCTTTACCAAGAGAGATGCGTTTTGAGCAATCAATAGAAGATATTGATTCAACGATGCAACCTTATGTGAATTTGACTACAGAATTTTATGAAGACATTGCTTCAGAACAAGTTATTTCAGATAGTGAACAGCGTACAGTTAGTGATATTGAGTATATAAATAGTGGCAATGACACATTAAAAATGCAAATACATCAGCAATTAAGTTACGTCTATCCATATCAAGAAGCTATGATGAAACCTTCAAAACAGTCCGTTTCTGAATTAAAACGACAATTAGAAACAGAACAAGCAGATACAAATTATGATAGAGTTCGTCAGTATCGTATTGGCACAACTTCATATGAAAGACCAGCTTTCTTAAGTCAACAAACAAAGAGAAAAGCAAATGAAATAGGGACATTAATGCATACGGTAATGCAGCATTTACCATTTAAAGAAGAAAGGCTGACAGCAGAAGAAATTGGAATATTTGTTGACCAATTAATAGTTAAAGCGATCATACCTAAAGATGCAAAAGCTGATATTCAATTTGATGATATTTATAAATTTGTTGAGAGTGACTTGTATCTTACGATTGCTCAAAGTGATTATATTTATCGTGAATTACCTTTCGTTGTGAATCAAGCAAAAGTAGACCAGTTGAAAGATGTAGAAACAGACGCATCAATCATTCAAGGGATGATTGATTTGATTTTTATTAAAGATCAGCAATATTACTTTGTTGATTATAAAACAGATGCATTTAATAGACGCTTGCATATGTCAGATGAAGAAGTTGGAAATCAATTGCGTGCGCGTTATAAAATACAAATGGAATACTATAGAAATACCTTACAGACCATACTTGGCGAACCTGTTAAAGGTTATTTATACTTCTTTAAATTTGGTCAGCTTTCAATAGATGATAAATCGATTAAATAATGCTTTGATAAAGGAGTGCTAAACAGTGTCGACACAGCAGAGAATATTCGAACTGGATGCTTTACGTGGATTCAGTTTGTTAGGTATTGTATTGATGAATATATTGACATTTAGTATGCCATATGAGGAATCATTTTTACCGGATTTAGTGAAAGGGATAGATCAAAGTATATTAAGAGTTATTACACTGTTTGTAATCAGTTCTTTTTATCCTATTTTCACCTTTTTATTTGGTTATGGTTTAGCCATTATGTACAAACATAGTCAGAGAAGAGCGATGAAATATTATCCCTTTATTTATAGAAGATTAACTTTTTTATTAATATTAGGTGCATTACACGGTTTTTTACTATTTTCAGGAGATATTTTGTTCAGTTATGCATTTACAGGGATGATTGCTGTATTATGTATTAAAAAAAGTAGCAAGAAACTCTTTAAAATAGGTGTTATTTTATATGCAATAAAAGTATTTATCTTAATTTTACCTACTTTTTTAGTAACATACTTAGATGATCCATATAGTACTATTAATATAAGCGGATTTAATGTTTCTGAAATCGTCAATCTAAAGCAAAGTGGCGAATATTTTAACTATTTAAAAGTAAATGTTGTAGAAAACACCTATAATATTATAGATACAATAACTTTTTCTGCATATTTTGAATTTTTACCGTATGTGTTTTTAGGAATGGCAGCACAAAAATACAACTTGGTTGAAAAGGTACAATTCGCACAAAATCGTCATCGTCACGTTTTATATGCATGCCTTATGTTAATTGTTGGATACGCTTTTAAAATGCCATATGTAGTGGACATTGGAAACCAAGCTTTTGCAATCATTAGTGCTATGATTGGTGGGCCACTTGTAGCGTTTGGCTACATATTATTATTTATCTATTGTTGTCGATTTAAGCAATTTTCCAAAACCGTAAATATCTTTAAATACCCAGGAAAATTGAGTCTAACAGTATACTTAATGCAAAGTTTTATTTTTACATTTATTTATGTAGGTTTAGGTTTATATAATAAGTTACCACTGTATGAATCTTATTTAATCGTATTGGTTGTATATAGCTTACAACTAATTTTCTGTTATGTGTATCTGAAATTTTATAGATACGGCCCTATTGAATGGTTGTGGCGTAAAGTGACTTATTTAAAATAGCGATACAAAATTATGTCTATGTTTATTGAATTTTTTGAAAATAATGGGTATTTATTTGTGATTTGTTACTAAATATAGTTATAATATGTAATAAGATAAAGATGAGGAGCTGATATTGAATGAAATTTCTATCATTCAGACATAATGAACAGACATCTTATGGTGTGAAAGTTAAAAGAGAAGAAGCTGCTTGGGACTTGAAAAAAGTCTTTGCAGATTTTGCGGAAGGGGACTTTCATCCTAAGACATTATTGAATGGTCTCCAACAAAATCAAATATTAGATTTCCAAGAACAGGTTCGTAAAGCAGTCGTAGCGGCAGAAGATAGTGGTAGAGGTGAAGAATATAAAGTCGCATTTGCAGATATTGAATTTTTGCCACCGGTCACGCCAACAAATAATGTGATTGCTTTTGGACGTAATTATCAAGACCATGCTAGTGAATTAAATCATGAGGTACAGCGTTTATACGTCTTCACAAAAGCAGCTTCATCGTTAACTGGTGATAATAGTGTAATACCAAATCATAAAGATATTACAGATCAGTTAGATTATGAAGGTGAGCTAGGTATTGTGATAGGTAAATCTGGTGAGAAAATTCCTAAAGCTTTAGCACTTGACTATGTATATGGCTATACAATCATTAATGATATCACTGACCGCAAAGCCCAAAATGAACAGGATCAAGCATTCCTATCTAAAAGTTTAACTGGTGGTTGCCCAGTTGGTCCTTATATAGTAACTAAAGATGAATTACCTACACCTGAAGATGTAAATATTGTAACTAAAGTAAACAATGAAATTCGTCAAGATGGTAATACAGGAGAAATGATTCTTAAAATCGATGAATTGATTGAAGAGATTTCGAAATATGTAGCATTACATCCTGGTGATATTATTGCTACTGGTACACCAGCTGGTGTGGGGGCAGGTATGACACCGCCTAAATTTTTACAACCAGGTGATGAAGTAAAAGTAACGATTGATAATATTGGTACTTTAACAAATGTCATAGCAGAAAAATAATTATAAACGAATTAGGCTAAT